>CANJIM010000004.1 GCA_947474495.1 Rhodospirillaceae bacterium | reverse complement strand
CGACGGGCCCATCGTGCTCGCCATCGCCGGCGTGCTCGCGCTCACCGCCTTCAGCTACGGATTGCGCGTCCCGGCAACGCTGTGGCACGGCCTGTCGTCCTGGCTGCGCCTCGGCGTCATCTTTGCCGCGGCCAAGCTGGTGATGATCGCCGCCGGCTGGGCGGTCGGCACCACGATCACGGCGGTCGGCCCGGCGATCGACCATTGGATCGCCTTCTCGCTGCTCGGCATTCTCGGCATCTTCACCATCGGGCAGTCTTTCATGCGCCGCCCGCCGGAGGAACAACCGATGGGCGACAGCACCGAAGCACTTACGTTCCAGGCCGCGATCATCAGCATCGATGCGCTCATCGCCGGCCTGATTCTCGGCATGCTGCGCGCCGAGATCGGCATCACGGGAATCTCGACGGCGCTCCTGGCCTTTATCGGCGCTGCCGGCGGTGCGGCACTGGCGCGCCATGCGCCCGCGCCGCTTCGCCGCCAGCCGGAGTTTTGGGGTGGCGTCGCCTTCATGGCGATCGGCGGCGTGATCCTGTTCCAGCATCTGTCGGCGGCTTGAACCAACGGCGCACAAACAAAACCCCCCGCGGCGAGCCGCGGGGGGTTTTCCAACGCAGGTAGGGCGTCAGAGAGACGCGACGATCGGCCAGACTTCGACGCCGCCGCGATAGATCATGTCCAACGAGACATAAACAATCACCGCCAAGCCGACATAGGCGATCCAGCGATGGTTCTGCAGCAGCCGGGCGATGAAGTTCGCGGCGAGACCCATGAGCGCGATCGACAGCACGAGGCCGAAGATCAGGACATAGGGGTAATCGCGCGCCGCGCCGGCGACGGCGAGGACGTTGTCGAGCGACATCGAGACGTCCGCGACGATGATCTGCCACGCCGCTTGGCGGAGCGTCTTGCGCGGCGCGCCTTCGGCGATCCCGCCGCTGGCGTCGAAGTCCTTGTTGGCCAAGGCTTCAAGCGCCGCCTTCTCCTCGTGATGTTGCGCACGCAGCTCGCGCCACATCTTCCAGCTCACCCATAGCAGCAGGATGCCGCCGGCCAGCAACAGACCGACGATCTGCAGCAGTTGCGTCGTCACGCCGGCAAAACCGATACGCAACAACGTCGCGGCAGCGATGCCGATGATGATGGCTTTGGTGCGCTGCGCCGCAGGCAAGCCGGCGGCGGCGAGACCGATGACGATGGCGTTATCGCCCGCCAGCACCAGATCGATCATGATGACCTGCAGCAAGGCGGTCAGCGCCTCTGCGGTAAAATACTCACTCATAGCGTACCCGCTACTATTTTTATAAGGAGGGGCCTGCGCGGCGAGTCGCCACGAACACAGACGCGCCAGCCTTCACATCAGTTTGCGAACTGACACAAAGACGCGGAACCGCCATGTAAAGTGAGAAGGTCGGCGGGCCACTCCTGTTGTCCAGTCCGACATCACAGCCGTAGAAGGGCTGTCAGAGGGGCCCGGCCTGGTCCGGCATGTATATGAAATTTGGCGCGGAACGGCAAGAGCGACGGAATCGCATTGAAGGGTCAGTGTCTTAAAAAATGGCGCACAGGGTTAATGCGCGGCATCTTTTGTCGGTGCTTTCACGGGCGCATCGTCCGGCAGCGGAATGAACTCGTCTTTGTCGGTCGGCGGCAATTCTATGCGCCCCGCCTTCCAATCGGCTTTCGCCTGTTCGATACGCTCTTTGCGTGATGAAACAAAATTCCACCAGATGTGACGCGGCCCGAGCGCTTCGCCGCCGAGCAGCATGACGGTGGCGGACTCCAGCGCTGTGATCGCCGGCGCCGCACCCGGCTTGAAAACGACCATCTGGCCATGCCCGTAATCCCGCCCTTCGATGCGCACGCGGCCATGGGCGACATAGACAGCGCGTTCGGCGTGGCCATCCGGCGCCGCGATTTTGGCGCCCGGCTGCAATTCGACATGGACGTAGAACAGTGGCGAGCGCGTCTTCACGCCGCTCGTCAGACCGAAGGCATCGCCGGCGACCAGCCGCATCCACAGGCCCTTGTCCTGCTGCACCGGCAGCCCGGCGGCGGGATAATGATCGAAGGCCGGCGCCATCTCCTCGTCCGCCTCCGGCAAGGCGACCCAGCTCTGGATGAGATCGAGCGCGCCGCCCTCTTGTTTGAAGCGCCCTTCGAAGCGTTCGGAATGGCTGATGCCGCGCCCTGCCGTCATCCAATTGACGGCGCCGGGCTCGATCACCTGTTGGACGCCGAGGCTGTCACGGTGCGTGATCTGGCCGGCGAAGAGATAGCTCACCGTCGCCAAACTGATATGCGGATGCGGCCGCACGTCGACCGCGCGCGGGATATTGGGCGGTAGAGTCATGGGCCCGGCATGATCGAAGAACACGAAGGGCCCGACCGTGCGATGCAGCCGGAAGGGCAGCACGCGCCCGACGACGAAGCCGCCGCCGAGATCGGCTTTGCGCGCTTCGATGACGATATCGAAAGAGGGCGGCAGGGCGTCGTCGCTCATCGATGGGCTCCCGGATCGTGAAGCGCGATCATAACCGCTTCTGGGTTACAGCGGCCAGACCATGACGATGAGGAAGGTGCCGAGCGTGGCGACCAGCACCGACAAGGGCAGGCCGAGGCGCCAGTAATCGTTGAAGCGGTAGCAGCCCGGTCCCATCACCAGCGTGTTGCATTGATGGCCGATCGGCGTGAGAAAATCGCTCGCTGCGCCGACCGCGACCGCCATCAGGAACGGGTCGGGGTTGAGCCCGAGGCGTTGCGCCAAGCTGGCGCCGATCGGCGCCATCACCAGCACGGTCGCCGCGTTGTTGAGAAAGGGCGTGACCGCCATGGCGGCGACAAGGATCAGTCCGACTGCGCCGGTCGGCGGCACCATGTCGGCGACGACCGCAAGTCCGGCGGCGATCAACTCAGCCCCGCCCGTGGTGCGCAGCGCGTCGCTGACCGGAATCAAGGCGCCGAGCAGAACGAGGATCGGCCACTCGATGACCTGATAGGCCTCTTTCAACGTCAAGGCGCCGGTGGCCAGAATGGCGACCGCCGCGCCGAAGAAAGCGATGGCGACCGATACCGTGCCGCTCGCCGCCGCCCCCATGGCAATGGCGAGGATGATCGCGGCGCGATAGCGATGGCGCCGCTCGCCGAGCCGCAGATTGCGCTCGGCCAGCGGCAGGCAACCGAGCACGGCCGGCGCGTCATTGACGCTCTTGACCGCGCCGCGCAGCACGATGACGTCGCCGGCCTGCAGGCGCACGCGCTGCAGGCGATTGCGGATGTTGCCACCGCGGCGGCTGAGCGACAGAAGGTTGAGGCCGTAGCGGTCGCGCAGGCGCAATTGCTCGACCGTCGAACCGACCAGCAGCGAATCGGGCGGAATGACCGCCTCCATCACCGCTTGATCGGTTTTCTTTTCGTCTTCATCCGGCATCTCGCGGTCATGGACCAACTCGAGCTTGGCTTCGGCGACGATTTTCTCCAGCGCGCCGGCATCACCCTGTACGACAAGGATGTCGCCCGCGAACAAGGTCCAGTGGGCGTTCGGCACGTAACGGCGATTGTTCTCGCGCAGGATCGCGGCGACCGTCATATCGCCTTCGCCCAGCGCCTCGAAATCGGCGACCGTTTTGCCGACCAGCGGGTTCTCTTCCGGCAGCCGCACCTCAGTCTGGTAATTGTCATCGGAAAACGCGTCCTTGGCGTCGGCTTCATCCCGGCGCGGCAAGAGCCGCCAGCCGAAGATCAGAAACACGACGCCGATGACGGTCAGAACCGCCGCGACCGGGAAAAAATCGAACATGCCATAGGGCTCGCCAAGGATTTCCTGGCGCATCTTCGAAACGATGATGTTGGGCGAGGTGCCGATCAACGTCATCATGCCGCCGAGCAGCGCGGCGAAGGACAGCGGCATCAGGACGCGCGACACCGGCGTTTCGTTGCGCCGCGACAGCTGAAAGGCGATCGGCATCATGATCGCCAAAGCGCCGATATTTTTCATGAAGGCCGACAGCACGGCGACGATCGACGCGAGCACGCCGACCTGCATCTCGCTGCTTTTCATCCAGCCGGCGACCGGCCGGAGCGCCGCCTCGGCGAGGCCGGATTTGGCGACCGCCGCGCTGATCACAAGAGCCGAGGCGATGATGATGACGATATCGTCGCTGAAGCCGTGGAAGGCGGCGGCGGGGGAGACCACCCCACAGGCGACGGCCGCCATCAGGGCCAGCATGGCGACCAGGTCATAGCGGATGCGATCCCACACGAAAAGCCCGAGGGCCGCAGCGAGGATGGCGAAAATAGCGATTTGATCGAAGGTCACAGGGTCCATCCGGCAGGATTCACCGGATGTTGTCCCCGGCTTTTTTCAACGCCGCCGCTCAGGAAAAAGTTCCGCGCTCTCGCGGCTTTTTCCGTAGGGTTCAGCGGCATAGACGACCTGTCCGCCGACCACCGTGAGAAGCGACCGGATGCGTGCGATATCGGGGGTCGGCACGGTGAAATAATCGGCGTCGAGAACGGCGAGATCCGCCAGCTTGCCCATCTCCAAGCTGCCCCGGCGTGCCTCATCGAAGGCAAACCAAGCGCTGCCCTGGGTATAAAGCCGCAGCGCCTGTTCGCGCGTCGGGATCTGCGCCGCGTCCCGCGTCGGCTCGCCGCCCACCGTCAAGCCGTCGAGCATCCAACGCAACGCCACGAACGGATTGTAATCCATCACGCGGTCGGCATCGGTGCCGGCGCCGACCGGCAAGCCCATCGCTATGGCGCTGACGATGGGCGGGCTTTGGCGGCGCAATTGCGGCGCGCGGTTCGCGAGAAACAAAGGCGCGGCGAAATAGGTGCCGTCCTGCATCAGCCAGCCGATGCCGAGCGCTTTCATGCGCGCAAGCGTTTCCACCGACGCATCGTGCAGATGGGCGATCGACCAGCGCAGCGGCGCCAGGGGCAGGTCGCGGTTCACGCGTTCGAAAACCTCAAGCAGGTGATGGACGGATTTATCGCTGTTCCAATGCTGCGTCAGGGTCAGTCCCTGCTCTGCCGCCCAACGGGCCACGCGATAGTAATCGTCCTTCTGCGCCTCGCTCGGCGTCTCGTTGTTATACATGCCCCAAGTGACCGCTTCCCCGACGCCATTGAAGCGCAACAGGCCGTCCCGGCTATGCTGCAACGGCATGTCGCGCGCCAACGATTGCAGGTCTTGCAACTCGCGACCGGGGCGCGGCGCGAAGATGCTGTAATCGAGCCGCAGACTGAGATCGCCCGCCCGCGCCAAGGCGAACGGTACGTCATAATCCTCGGGCGCGAGGTTATGACCGCCGGGATCGAGCGCGCCGGTCAGACCGAGGCGATTGAGCTCGCGAAAGAAGGCGCGCGTGCTGGCCATCCGCGCCGAGAGATCGGGCTTCGGCAACCGCGCGAACAGCGCGACGATGCTCGGGCTCGGCCCTTCGATCCAGCCGGTGAAGGCGCCAGCCGCATCCTGTTCCCGACGCGCGCCGGACGGCAGATCGGCATCGCTGGCGATGTTGAGCGCGCGAGAGCCGGCCGGCGTCAGTAGCGCGGCGCGATAGGACAGTTGCACATAGACCGGGTGATCGGGCGCCGCAGCGATCAGCTCGGCCTGGCTCGGCCGCCGCCGCTCGGCGAATTGCTGTTCGGTCCAGCCGCCCGAGACGACGATCCACTGGCCGGGCGGCGTGACCGCCGCGCGCGCGCCAATGCGCGCCATCGCGTCGGCAATGCTCGCCGCCCCGGTCCAATCGGCGGCCGCTTCATAGGTCAGGCCGGCGCGAATGGCGTGAATGTGCGAATCGATCAGGCCGGGAATGACGGTGCGACCCGCCAGATCGATGCGCTGAGTCCGCGCCCCGGCCCGCGCGGCAATGTCGCGGTCACTGCCGACGGCGATGATGCGCTCGCCCTTGATCGCCAGCGCCTGAACGACGGACGAATCGGCATCGAGCGTGACGACGCGGCCCCCGGTCAGGATCATGTCGGCGGGATCGGCGAGGGGGAGTGGCCCGGCGCATCCCCCTAACAGGAAGGCGGCAAGGGCGAGCGCGGGACGGATCAGCCGCGCTCGTTCAGGCATTCCACCTCGACCGGCGCGGCGGGATCGCCAGAGATCTTGCGGCGGATGACGTTGACCGGCTTGTAGCCTGGCTTGGCGCAGCTGATCTCAACGGCGTCGGCATCGAAGCCGTCGATGAAACCTTCGATGCGAAAGCGCCCTTCGTCGTCGGAATAGGTGATCATGCCGGCGCGCGTCGTCTTGAGAGTGGCGATGACCCGCATGCCGGCGATCGGCTTGAACGTTTTGATGTCGCGCGCGATACCGACGAATTGCGGCAGATGGCCTTCCGTGTCGCCGTACAGATCGTCGCCGCCGGCCAAAGCCGAAGAGGCGCACATCGCAACAAGCGTAAAGGCGACAGCGGCGCGCAAATCCCTCACCTGGTGAAGAAGGGGAGCATGAAATAGAGCGCCGCGAGCATGGCACCGAGCGGTGCCAGCCAGCCGAGCGCGTACCACAGCTTGGCGCCACGCACGGGCAGAACGGCGGCGAGCAGGCCGAGGGCTAGGCCGCCGAGTGCCGCGGTGGCCAGCCAGCCGTACCAATACATCGCCGGGCCGCTGCGCGGCGCTTCGCTGCCGAGGCCGAATGCCATCAGGCGCGGGTGATAGGTGAAGGCGGCGATGTTCATTTCCATCGCCATGACATAGAGGATGGCGAAGGTCGCGCCGAAGACCGCGGTGAATCGCAATGCCCTCATGTGCCGAACAGCCCGCGAATATTGTTGAGGATATGGCCGACGAAGAAGCTCGCCCAGGCGGCGATGGCGATCATCAGTGTCACCGCGAGGCGCGCCCAGCGCGCGTCCTGCGCCACGTCGTTCGGCGCCCCGCTTTCAAGCGATGGCCGCCGCCACAAGACCCAGTAGAGCGGCAAGAGGCCGAGCGCGATGGCGGCGAGATGCTCCTTGATCTCGAAGGCGCCCTCGGCGGCGAACATGCGGTAATCCTGCAGATAGGGTCGCACGTTCAGCCGATAGGCCGGATAGATCACCATGCCGATGGCGAAGGTGACGAGAAACAGGACGATGATCGTATGGGTATAAGCTGGCGCCGAGACGGCGCGAAAGCGCTTGGCGAAACTATCCGCATCGCGCGCCGGCCCACGGAACGGCCAGGCGACGGCCACGGCCTGATGGGTGAGCGCCCCCAGCAGCGCGAATGCCAGGAGGCCATGCAGTATGAGCAGACTGGTCATCATCGCCGCGCCTCCCCCTCAGGCGTTCCGCCTGTTCTTCTCCGGGCGTTGGACCCGTTATGGAGGGAATGCTAGCCGCTCGTTCCGGCCCTGTCACGAGGCGGCACAGATTATGGAATGATTGGGCTTTTTGCCGGAGTGGCGCTATCCGGATCGGTGGATGGCCACCAGATCGGAACCCGCGGTGGATCACGGCAGCTTGACCTTGAGGTTGGGAAGAAGCTGCTTGAATGGTTAAATGTCGCACGTCCATGGGAGTCGTTATGAAATCCGTCATCGCCGCCTTGATCGCCCTGCCGCTGCTGCTCGCCGTCCATGCTGTCTCGGCGCAAACGCAGCCGCAAACCCGCCTGCGCGGCAGCATCGACGAGGTCAAAGGCGACAAGCTGACCTTCGCGATCCGCGACCAGGAGAAAAGCATCACCGTGCTGATGACGCCGGAGACGCGCATCACCGCCGTCAGCGGCACCACCCTGTCGGACATCAAGACCGGCAGCTACATCGGCACCGCCGCCCTGCCCGATAAGAACGGCATGCTGCGCGCCATCGAGGTCCATATTTTCACCGAGGCCCAGCGCGGCGTCGGCGAAGGCCACCGTCCCTTCGATCTCGCGGAGGGCAGCACCATGACCAACGCGACGGTCGAGGCTGACATGGCGACCAACGCGCAGGTGGCGCAGAACGCGACCGACGCCGACGCGCGGCGCATTCTCACCTTGAGCTACAAAGGCGGCACGCAGACGGTGATCGTGCCCGACGACGCGCCGATCGTGCGGCTCGAGCCCGGCACGCGCGATTTGATCGTCGACGGCGCCAAGGCGAACATCGCCGGCTACATGGCCCCCGACGGCAGCCTGACCGCGACCTCGATCAGCGTCGGCACCAACGGCTTGACGCCGCCGATGTGAACCGCCCAAGATCGCGAACCTGATGGGCGCCGCTTTCGCGGCGCTCGTCGTTTCGAGGGTCTGTCATGCGCATCTGCATTTTCGGCGCCGGCGCCATCGGCGGCAATCTGGCCGGACGGCTTCACAAGGGCGGCATCACGCCGTCGCTGATCGCGCGTGGTCCCCATCTCGCGGCGATCCAAGCCAACGGCCTGACCGTGAAATATACGGGCGGCGACGTGCAGGCCTTCAAGCCGCCGGCGAGCGACGATGCGCGCGATCTCGGCCCGCAGGATGTCGTCATCGTCACCGCCAAGGCCCCCGCCCTGCCCTCGGTCGCCGCCGGCATCGGCCCGTTGCTCGGGCCCGACACAGCCGTGCTGTTCGTCATTAACGGCATTCCCTGGTGGTATTTCCAGAACCATGGCGGCCCGCACGACGACCGCCGCCTGGCGCGGCTCGATCCCGGCGATGCGATGCGCCGCGCCGTCGATCCGGCGCGCGTGCTCGGCGGCACGATCTATTCCTCCTGTAGCGTCGACGCCCCTGGCCTCGTCAACGTCACCAGCCCGATTAACCGCCTCATCATGGGCGAGCCCAACGGCCGGATCACGCCGCGCGCCGAGGCCATCGCCAAGGCCTTGATCGCCGGCGGCATGGACGTGCCGGTGGTGGCGAACATCCGCGACGCCATCTGGGCCAAGCTGATGTCGAACTTTTCCAGCGGCTCGCTCGCCGTGCTGGCGCAGTCGAATTTTCTCACGATCTATGCCGAGGAGGCCTGCCGCAATGCCACGCGGCGCACCGTGGCGGAAGGCGCCGCGATCGCCAACGCTATGGGCTGCAAGGTGACCGCCGACGCCGAAGACGTGCTGCGCCGCCTGTCGCCGAGCGCGCACAAGCCGAGCATTCTGCAGGACCTGGAGTTGGGCCGCGCCATGGAGGTGGACGCCATCTACACCATCCCCTTGGAGATGGCGCGCCTTGCTGGCGTCGAGACGCCGACGCTCGATCTCTTGGTGACTCTGCTGAAGTTGCGTGCAGCGGCGGCCGGGCTTTACAAGCCCTAGGCCTCAGACGTCGGAAAAACTCACGGCCTGCAGAGTGAGCGGGGCCGCATCGGCGATCAAAGGTTCGCCCGGGATCTCGGCATAGACGATGGGTTTCGTCGTCTGCACATCGCCGTAGATTGTCGCAAAGGACACATCCATCGCGTCGCGGCCGACGCCGATCCGCACGGCGCGATCGGTCGATGCCAGCCGCGTCGGATCGAACAGATACCAGCGACCGGCGAGATAGACTTCAAATAGCGCGTGAAAATCTTCCGGAAATAATCCAGGCGCGTAGGCGCTGACGAAGCGCGCCGGAATATCGAGGGCGCGGCACAGCGCGATGCCGAGATGGGCGAAATCGCGGCAGACGCCGCTACGCAAACCCAGCGTGTCATGCGCCGTGGTCGAGGTATCGCTGCTGCCTTCGGCATATTTCACATTGTCGCGGATCCAGTTGCAGATCGCAGTAACGCGGCTGTGGCCCGGCAGCAGATGACCGAACTGTTGCTCGGCAAAGGGCCGCAACAAATCCGATTGGCAATAGCGGCTCGCCAGCAAATAGGTCTGCACGGCGAAGGGCAGCTCGGCGACGGGCACTTCCATCACGCTGATCGGATCGTGCAACAGCGGCGTCGGCGCCACCTCGGCACGATAGGCGACGAATATCTCCGGCACGCCGGGCTGTGCTGGGACGACGACACGCAGCAAGCGGTTGCAACTGCCCGGCGCGATATAGCTGTCGAACGGGATCTCGGGTCCGGCATTGCCGGCGGAAACGCGCAGGCTTTCCTGGTGCAGACGCTGCCCGGAAAATTGCATGGCTTGCAGATGCAGCAGGACAACGGCTTCGCCCTGCGGAAAAAACCGCAAATCGCAGCCGATATTGAAACGAATGGGTGGGGTCATGACCTCTGCCAACGCTGGGCAGGGAAAATGGCTCCCGCAGTTTTTGAAAAAAGTCGTCGCCGGCTGCACGCTAAGCGCGAAGCGCTTGCTGAACCCCTAGGCCCGCAGGGCCTGCTGGACGAGCGTGTCGAGCGCGCTCAGAAAGCGCGAACGGTCTTGCTTGGCGAAGGGCGGCGGCCCGCCACCACCGCCAAGCTCGCGCAAGTGGCGCGACAGCTCGCGCCCGGCCAGGGCGCTGCCGATATTGTCCGGCGTCCATAATTTTCCGGTCGGCGCCAGGGCGCGCGCGCCGCGCGACAGACAGCGCGAAGCGAGCGGAATGTCGGAGGTGACGCAGACATCCTTCGGACCGATGCGCTCGGCGATCCAATCGTCCGCCTTGTCGGCACCCTCGTCGACGGTGATCATCTTCACGTGATCGCGCCGCGCCGGCGGAATCGGCCGCGAACCGTTGGAGACGACATAGACCTGCAACTGGAGCCGGTCGGCGACGCGGTAGACTTCTTCACGCACCGGGCAAGCATCGGCATCGATGTAAATTTCGGTCATGTGTCGCGCGTCTGATCGTTAGCGCCGCGGGCGGTCGAGGAATTCGTCGAAGGCATCCATCTGCGGCGCGAGACCCTTCTCGATCAGCGCGCGGATCAGATTGTCGCCGAGCCGCCCGGCGTCGAGCAGGGCGACGGGCGTGAGAGCGAGCACCGAGGCGGCGAGCGCGAGGCGCGTGCCGGCCGGCGCGGCGTCGAACGCGGCGCGGCATTTCACAACCGAAAGATCGCTGCCGAGATCGTCGTCGCCGTTATCGCGCAACACGCGGACCGCGCTGGAGAAGGCGATGTAATCGAGGATGCCGGGCGACAATTTATCGAGCTTCAGCAGGATCGGCGCCGACGCCGCATCGTCCGCATGGGCGGCGGCGGCCTGGGCGTATGTCTTCGATTGCTTGAGCCGGGCGTAGAACTGTTCGCGGCGGCCGCCGGATTTGGCGGCCCATTCGGCCTCCGTGAACAGCGCCGCTTCGGCGAATTCGGTTTCCGCGCCGCCGTCGGTACGGCAATAGACGACGCCGTCTTCGACCATGTCGACGATATAGACGCGGCCGTCCTTGTTATGAACGGTGGCGCCGGGCGCGAATTTGGATGCCATGAAACCTCGGGCTGCAGTGGGTCGCGCCCATGCTAGTGCATCATCGCCGATAAGTCCCGCCGCGCCATGACGGCGCCGGCGCTATTTGCCGGCTGGCTTGTCCGTTTTCGCCTTGTCCGTACTTTCCTTGTCCTTGGCGAGCTGCATGCCGGCGGCGATCAGTTCCATCGCCTCCTCAGGCCCGACCCATTCGACGATGGTCACCCACTTGTCTTTTTCCAGGTCTTTGTAGTGCTGGAAGAAATGCGCGATCTGCTCGCGCAGGATAACCGGCAGATCGGTATAGCTCTGCACGTCGCGGTAGAACGGATGCAGCTTGTCGACCGGCACGGCGATGATCTTTTCGTCGGGACCGGCTTCGTCAGTCATCTTCAGTGCGCCGACCGGGCGGCAGCGAATCACCGCACCGGGCACGACCGGCGTCTGGCTGACGACCAGCACGTCGCACGGATCGCCGTCTTGCGACAGGGTGTGCGGCACGAAGCCGTAATTGGCGGGGTAGATCATCGAGGTGTGCAGGAAACGATCGACGAACAGTGCGCCGGACGCCTTATCCAGCTCGTATTTCACCGGCAGGCCGCCCTGGGGAATTTCGATGACGGCGTAGATATCCCCAGGCGGATTGAGGCCGGCGGGAATTTTGCTGATGTCCATACGCGTGCTCCTACTGTTCGGTGAGGTCCGCTGAACGGCCGTGTCTCGATGGCGACTCGCCGCCGCAGCGTCATGGGGCATCGGACCGCCGCGGCCGTTTGTCGGCACGCCGGCGATCCCATCGCAATGAGAAGAATTGGAGCGGGCGAAGGGATTCGAACCCTCGACCCCGACCTTGGCAAGGTCGTGCTCTACCCCTGAGCTACGCCCGCTCGGCGTGCGCCGTCCCTTGGGGGTCACTGCGGGCCGTAAGTCCGCAGGAAAGCCGGCAAATTTGGAAAAATGCACGGTAGGGGTCGGCGAGAGGCCGGGATAATACTCAAAGCCGGCGGCTTTGCAACCCTTCCCGCCCCGCTTGTCCGGCCGCCGCTGGCGGCGGTTCCGCGCCGATTTCGCGACGCTCCCGGCGCTCGCCCCTTGCCGGACGGGGCCGAACGCGCCATTTATTAGGCTAATTCTTTCAATCCCCTACCGGTAGAGAGAGATCATGGCAGGCTTTCCGGGCATGCCGGGCGTGAAACCGCCCGCTAGCGCCCAATCCCAAACTTCCGTTCAGCCCCCCGCCGGCCCGTCTGCCGGTCTTGCCGGCGCCCTCAGCGGCACCCTCCCCGACGCTCCACCGCCAGCCGGCGACGCCGAGCTGATCAAGGACGTGTCGACGCCGACCTTCATGGCCGATGTGATCGACGCCTCCTTCGGCCCGGCGGTCATCGTCGATTTCTGGGCGCCCTGGTGCGGCCCCTGCAAGCAGCTCGGCCCCAGCCTGGAAAAGGCGGTGCTCGAGCAAAAGGGCCGTGTGCGCCTGGTAAAAATCAACGTCGACGAGAATCAGGAGTTGGCGCAGCAGATGCGCATCCAGTCGATTCCCGCCGTTTACGCCTTCAAGGATGGCCGCCCGGTCGACGGCTTCGCCGGCGCGCTGCCCGACAGCCAGGTCCGCCAATTCGTCGAAGGGCTCGCCAAGCTGTCCGGCCCGACCTCGGAAGAAGAAGGCCTCAAGGACGCCATGGCGCAAGCCGAAGAGATGGCCGCGAGCGGCGATCTCGAAACCGCCATCGCCATTTATGCCGAAGTGCTGGCGCAGGCGCCGACCAATGTCGAGGCCATCGCCGGCCTCGCCAAACATCAACAGGCGAGCGGCGATCTTGCCGGTGCCAAGGAAACCTTGGCGACCTTCAAGCCCGAACCGAACAAAGCCGAGCCGACCGCCATCGCCACGGTGCGCGCCGCCATCGAGCTCGCCGAGCAAAGCGCCGGCGTCTCCGGCGAAGTCGACGCGCTGGCGGCGAAGGTCGCGGCCGATCCCGCCGACCATCAGGCCCGCTTCGATCTCGCCGTCGCCCAATTCGGCGCCGGCAAGCCTGACGCCGCCATCGACGAGCTGCTCGCCATCATCAAGAAGAGCCGCGACTGGAACGACGGCGCCGCGCGCGCCCAGCTCGTCAAGGTCTTCGAAGCGCTCGGCCCGATGCACGAATTGTCGCAGAGCGGCCGCCGCCGCCTGTCGTCGATTTTGTTCTCCTAAGCGAGGATCGCATGGCCCGTGGCATCTTTGATCCGAACTTCGAAGACCTGCCCGGCTTGATTCCGGTCTTCCCGCTCGCCGGCGTGCTGCTGCTGCCGCAAGGCCATCTGCCGCTGCAGATTTTCGAGCGGCGCTATCTCGCCATGACGCGCGACGCCCTGCTGGCGCCGACGCGCCTGATCGGCATGATTCAACCGACGGGCCTTGCCGACGGCCCGAACGGGCCCGAACTGTTTCCGGTCGGCACCGCCGGACGCATCATCAATTTCGCCGAGACCGACGATGGGCGCTATCACATCGTGCTCGCCGGTCTGATTCGCTTTCGCGTGCGCGACGAGGTCGACTTGAAAGACGGCTACCGCCGGGTCATGCCGAACTTCCTGCCCTACAAGGACGATCTTGAGATTTACGGCACCGTGCGCGATCCGAGCCACGGGCGCATCGACCGCGACCGCATCCTCGCCGGGCTCAAGCGCTATTTCGGCGCCAAGCATGTCGAGGCCAATTGGGATGCGATCGGCCAGATGGACGATCGTGCGCTCGTCACCACACTCGCCATGAGCTGTCCTTTCGAGCCGACCGATAAACAAGCCTTGCTCGAATCGATCGACATCGCGAGCTGCGGCCATACGCTTGCCGCGTTGCTCGAAATGGGCGCCGGCAGCGCCGAAGCCGGCTTCGGCGACACGCCGCCGCCTCCTACTCGCCATTAGAGAGCCCCATGACCGACAATGCCGCGAGCCCGAGCAAAGAGATCGACCGCAAGCTGCTGGAAATTCTCGTCTGCCCGCTGACCAAGGGACCGCTGCGCTACGATGCGGCACAGCAGGAATTGATCAGCGACAGTGCCGGCCTGGCGTTCCCGATCCGCGACGGCATTCCGATCATGCTGCCGGATGAAGCGCGCCGACTCGACGATTAAGACCAAACGATTCGCGACGGAGACGACCATGCACGGCAAGGGCCCCACACACGATCACGGCGATCATTCGCACGATCACGGTCACACGCATGACCACGGTCATGATCATGATCACGGCCATGCGCACGGCGATCACAAACATGGCGCCCATGATCACAAGCATGACGCCAAACAGGATCACGGCCACGATCACCCGCATCCCCATCCGCACGATCACGCGCATGACGATCATGGCCATGATCACGGGCATGATCATGCTCATGGCGGCCAGCATCATCACGAGCATGGTCCGGGCGCCGACCATCAGCATCATTACGGCCCGCTGCCGGAAGAGATTCGCATGAGCCGCGAGAGCAATCTCATCGAGATCGATTTCGATGACGGCGAATCCTACCAATATTCGGCGGAATATTTGCGCGTCCATTCGCCGTCGGCCGAAGTGATGGGCCATGGCCCCGGCCAGCAGATCACAGTTGCCGGCAAGAAGGACCTGTCGATCGCTCATCTCGAGCCGGTCGGCAATTACGCCATCCGCATCCTGTTCGGCGACGGCCACGACACCGGCATCTATTCGTGGGGCTATCTGCATGAACTCGGCGAGCGCCAGGAACATCTCTGGCAGCTTTATCTCGACGCGCTCAAGGCCAAGGGCCTCAAGCGCGAGGCGTGACGCCTAGAGCGGCTCGCCGCGCGACAGGCGCGGCAGGTCGCCGACCAGGCCCATGGCATGGCGCATGAAGAAGGCCTTGAGCGGCCCGGCGCGGTTGACGACACGAAAGCCAAGCCGTCGCCCCAGCACCAGCGGCGTGAAGCTGTTCGAGAACAAGCGGTTCAAGCCGTCGGTGATGCCGGCAAGCAGCACATTGTCGAAGCGGCGCCAACGCTCGTAACGCGCCAGCACTTCCCCGAAGCCGATGTCGAGGCCGAGCCGCTTGGCGTCGACCAGCGTTTCCGCCAGCGCCGCGACGTCACGTAGGCCGAGATTCAAGCCCTGGCCGGCGATCGGATGAATGGCGTGCGCCGCATCGCCGATCAGCACCAGACGATCATCCGTGTAGCGCTCGGCATGCAGCAGCGACAGCGGATAGGACCAGCGCGGCCCGATGCTCGTCACCGTCCCCAAGAAATCGCCGACACGGCGCGCCACTTCGGCGTCGAAGTCCGCTTTGTTCAAGCTGAGATAGGCGGCGGCGAGCGCCGTCTTCTCCGTCCACACCAGCGACGAGCGGTGGCGGCCATCTGCATCATCGGTCATTGGCAGAATCGCGAAGGGCCCGACCGGCAAGAAGCGTTCATGGGCGACGCCGCCATGCGGCCGCTCATGGGCGATGGTGCAAACGATGGCGGTCTGCGGATAGGACCAACGCGTGACTGCGATGCCGCGCGCGGCGCGCAGCGCCGACTCTTTGCCTTCGGCGGCGACGACCAGTTGGGCGTGAACGCGCCGGCCGTCAGCCAGCGTCGCCACGGCATGCGACGGCTCATTGGCGACACTCGCCACTTCGGCCGGCGCCAGCACCGTCAGATTCGGCAATTCCAGCAGGCGCGCGGCGAGCGCCGTGCGGATCGTGCGGTTCTCGACGATATGGCCAAACGGCTCGGGCTCCTGGCCCGTTTCAGCGCGCGCGCGCGAGTCGTCTCGTGCGAGAGCGCGGGAATCATAATGCACGAAGGCGAGGCTTTCGCCGTCGCTGACGCGAATGTCGCGGATCGGCTCCGCAACGTTGCCCTGCGCCAACACATGGTTCCATAGGCCGATGCCCTCGAGGGCGCGGCGCGATCCGGCGGCGATCGCCGAGACGCGGCCATCGAACGCGGCGTCGAGTTGCACGGCAATCGGCGCGCGGTCGAGCGCGATCACCGAGAAGCCAGCGCTCGCCACGGCGACGGCGCAGGTCAAGCCGACCATGCCGCCGCCGACAATGAGAACGTCGGTGTGCAGGTCGAGCGATGGGTGAAGCGATGGGCTCATCACCTGTACCTAGCACGAATGGAAACAGGCTCCAGCGCCGATGCGCGGCGCCCATCCGACATAGGCGTAGCCTTTGTTCTCATCGGGCAGCCCGATTTGGGAACAATCCCTGTCCTATCTGCAACTTATTCAGAATAATCCCTTTTTTGGCCTTTGTTGAAAAATAGTGCAGTTTTAAAAATCTGCCTTTTATAAGGGCATCAATCTATTTCCCAGGCGGCGGCGAGCTTTTCCCTTATCTCCCAAGCTCTTGTTTTCCTTGAGGGCTTTGCCCGGTAGCGACAGCGCGAAAAACGGCACGGAAGTTGAAATGAAGGAGCGCGTGATCCCGTCTGCAATGGACGGGATCAAGGATCAGCCGTCCCTCGCGTTTGGACCGGAGCCGCCAGGCTCCCCCGTCCGGACATCAAGGATGAAGGGGCGGCATCCGTCACTTTGGAAGGGGACCTCCAAATGAAATTCGTTATGGCGATCATTAAACCGTTCATGCTGGACCCTGTCCGCGAGGCACTGACCGAGCTGGGCATTCAGGGCATGACCGTTACGGAAGTAAAAGGCTTCGGCCGCCAGAAGGGGCACACCGAAATCTACCGCGGCGCGGAATACGCGATCGATTTCCTGCCCAAGACCAAACTCGAAGTTGCGGTGTCCGACGAACTCGCCGAGCGCGTCGTCGAGACCATCCAGAAGGCCGCCCACACCGACAAAATCGGTGACGGCAAGATCTTCGTGATCGACCTGTTGCAGGCCGTTCGGATCCGCACGGGCGAAACCAACGCCGATGCACTCTAAGGAGAAGACCAGAATGTTTCGTCTGAAAAATCTCGCGGGTCTGGGCGCTTTGGCGCTTGGCATGACCGCGTCCGTCGGCGCCTTCGCGCAAGAGGCGGCGGAAGCCGCTGCGGCGCCCGTCTTCAACAATGGCGATACCAGCTGGATGTTGGTGTCGTCGCTGCTCGTCCTCATGATGAGCGTGCCGGGTCTGGCGCTGTTCTACGGCGGCATGGTCCGCTCGAAGAACATGCTCTCGATCCTCATGCAGGTGTTCTACACCGTCTGCATCGTCGGCGTGATCTGGGTCGTTTACGGCTACAGCTTGGCCTTCACGGGCGGCAACGACTTCATCGGCGGTTTCTCGAAGGCCTTCCTCTCGGGCATCGACACCACCTCCGCCGCGGCGACCTTCACGGTCGGCGTGCAGGTTCCCGAGCTGGTCTACATCTGCTTCCAGATGACCTTCGCGATGATCACCCCGGCCCTCATCCTCGGCGCCTTCGCCGAGCGCGTGAAGTTCTCGGCCATCGTGCTGTTCATCCCGCTGTGGGTGACCTTCATCTACTTCCCGATCGCTCACATGGTGTGGTACTGGGCCGGCCCAGACGCTATCGACGCTGCCGCCAAGGCTTTGGCTGCCGCGACCGATGACGCGACGAAGGCCACGGCGCAAGCCGCTCTCGACGAGGTTCTGGCCGACGCCGGCTTCCTCTTCAAGATGGGCGCCATCGACTTCGCCGGCGGCACCGTCGTGCACATCAATGCCGGCATCGCCGGTCTGGTGGGCGCGTTGATCATCGGCAAGCGCACCGGCTTCGGCAAAGAGCCGATGTCGCCGCACTCGCTGACCATGACCATGATCGGCGCCTCTCTGCTGTGGGTGGGCTGGTTCGGCTTCAACGCCGGCTCCAACCTGGAAGCCACGGGCCTTGCCGCCATGGCGATGCTCAACACCTTCGTCGCGACCTGCGCCGCGGCTCTGGGCTGGATGATCATCGAATGGCTCGCCAAGGGTAAGCCCAGCCTGCTCGGCATCGTCTCCGGCGCCATCGCCGGTCTCGTCGCCGTGACCCCGGCTTGCGGCTTCATCGGTCCGATGGGCGCCATCGTGCTCGGCTTCATCGGCGGCATCGTCTGCTTCATCTTCTGCTCGGCGGTGAAGAACGCGCTCGGCTACGACGACTCGCTCGACGTCTTCGGCGTCCATGCGATCGGCGGCATCCTCGGCGCCATCGGCACCGGCATCCTGGTCAACCCGGATCTCGGCGGCGGCGGCGTGTACGACTATGTGGCGGCCGAGGTCGGCGCTTACGACCTCTCCGTTCAGGTGATGAGCCAGGTGAAGGCCGTCGTCGTGACCATCCTGTGGTCGGGCATCGGTTCGGCGATCCTCTACAAGGTCGTCGATATCCTGGTCGGTCTGCGCGTCACGCCGGAAGCGGAACGCGAAGGCCTCGACGTGGTCTCCCACGGCGAACGCGCTTATCACATGTAAGCAACTCCCCGCCCTCGGTTCGCCACAACTGGCGAAGTGAGGGCGGTTGGAGATTTCGGTCTCCTGCCAAAAAACTGCCCGGATGGTTCGCGCCATCCGGGCATTTTTTTATTCGTAATCCGACAATCGGGCGTTAGGGGCCCTTGTCTTCGGCAAGGCTGGAACCGTCACGGCGCGTCGTCGCCGGCACTTCTTTCACGGTGACGCTGCCCGGCTGATAGACGATGACGGGGGCCGGCTGCGGCGTGACGACGACCTGGGCCGGCGCGTAAACGGTCGGCGCCGGAGCGACGACCATCGGCGCCGGGGCGACGACGGTCGGAGCCGGCTGCATGATGATCTGCTGCTGCGCGAGCGCCGCGCCGGAGAAGCCACACACAGCGAGGGTGACAGCGCAGAGCAACTGCTTGGAGGTGGACATGGACATCCTTTCCGCTTCGCGGGGGCGAAGCCTAGCCATTGTTATGCGAGGGAAACGCCGGCGCGACCGCGCACGTTCCGCTGAATATTTTCCGCGCTCCTCGGAACTTCGCTGCGCAAACCAAGTGCTTGCGCCGGCAATGGCTTGAAGCGCCGCCCGTGAAAATAAAAAGGCCCGGAACTAGGATCCGGGCCTTCCCTCATGCGGAACTCAACGGAGAGATTCGCGCTCTCCGATCGCCCGCCTTACTGATCAAGCTGCAGCAGCGGCGCGCGCAGCGGCGGCTCATCCGGCGAAGCGTTCGGCAGCAGCGGCGTCTTGGGACTCCACGGGGTGTCCGGATTCAACAACGGCGATTGCTCGCCGGCCCGATCGCCGCGCGGATCGCGCAGCGGCTCGCCCGATGACGTGGTCGGCGAGGCGCTCGGCGTCACTGTGTTGGGCAGCGGCGCCGGCGGCGCGCTATTGCCTGGCGCTGACGGCGCGCCGGCGCTTTGCGCGAATGCGGCAGCAGAGGCGCAGCAGGCGGCAATGGAGAGAACGCAGAGCAGTCGTTTCGAGGCGAGCATGGCAGGTCCTTTTCACGTCTCCGGGACGCTTTGGGTCGATAGCCGGAAGAATGGCCAGTGAGAACGCAGCTCGAGGGCTGCCCGTTCCGCCGCCGGCTTGTGGCGGAGGGAACGCGCGCTTAGGATCGCACGCATGCTCAATCCCCGTCTCGATGATTTGCCGGGCTACCCCTTCGCGCGGCTGCGCGATTTGCTCGGCAGCGTCGCCTCTGCCGCCAATATAGCCCCGCTCGTGATGTCGATCGGCGAGCCGCAGCACGCGCCGCCGGCCTTCGTCGCCGAAATATTGGCGAAAAGCGCCGACGGTTGGGGCAAATATCCCTTGCTGCGCGGCACGCCGGATTTCCGCCGCGCCGTCGAGGGTTGGCTGACGCGGCGCTTTTCGTTGCCGCAGGGCTTCATCACGGCGGATGAGAACATCCTGCCGGTCGCCGGCACCCGCGAGGCGATTTACATGTTCGCCACCATTGCCATATCGCGGAAAGAGGACGGTCCACGCCCGTTGGTGCTGGTGCCCAACCCGCTCTATCACGTCTATGCCGGCGCGGCGCAAATGGCCGGCGCCGACCCAGTCTTCGTGCCGGCGGCCCGCGAAACCGGCTTTCTGCCGGATTATCTCGCCCTGCCGGACGAGATCTGGGCGCGCACCGCATTGGTCTATCTTTGCGCCCCGGCCAATCCGCAAGGCGTATTGGCCTCAAAAGATTATCTCACCGCCTTGCTCGCCAAGGTCGTGGCCCACGACGCCATCCTCGCCGTCGACGAGTGCTATTCCGAGATTTACGACGTGGAAAAGCCGGTCGGCGCGCTCGAAGCCTGCGCCGGTCTCGATGGGCAAAGGGGCGGCGCCGACGCGAGCCACGCCCTCGACCATCTCGTCGTTTTCAACTCGCTGTCGAAACGCTCGAGCAGCCCCGGCCTGCGCTCCGGGTTCATCGCCGGCGGGCGGAGGCTAATCGCCGCCTTCGCCAAACTGCGCGATTTCGCCTCTAGCGCCACGCCGCTGCCGATCATCGCCGC
Organism: Rhodospirillaceae bacterium; assembly: GCA_947474495.1. GTDB lineage: Bacteria > Pseudomonadota > Alphaproteobacteria > SMXQ01 > SMXQ01 > CAMAVH01. The sequence goes on along the minus strand of CANJIM010000004.1, from coordinate 44,633 downwards.
CGCCACCGAACTATGGCGCGACGAAGTCCATGTGGAGGCGAGCCGCGCCCGCTACCGCGCCAAATTTGACTTCGCCGAAGCGGCGCTCTCGCCGCAGTTCGGGCCTGTCCGCCCGGCCGGCGGATTCTTTTTGTGGCTGGATGTGAAAAAGGCCGGCCTCGGCGATGGCGAAGCGGCGGCGCGCCGCCTCTGGCAACGCGCCGCGATTCGCACCCTGCCCGGCGCCTATCTTTGCCCCGAGGACAAAACAGCTCCCGGGGCGGATTTCCTGCGTGTCGCCCTGGTCCATGACGAACCGCTGCTCGCTGAGGCCCTCCCGAGATTCGCCGCGGCGCTTGCGGATTAAAGCCGCGCTTGCGGCGGAGATCACGCGAACATGGTTGCGCGATTCATCTTGGCGTAGAATAAGTGCGCCATGGCACGTTCATCCGTCGATACGGGCAAATCCCCCTTCTTGCCGCCCGAGGCGAGCGCTTTCCTGCGCCGCCGGCTAACCGAAGGCCTCGGCGTCTTGCTGCTCCTGGTTGGCGCGGCACTGCTCGGGGCGCTGTTCAGCTACGATCCCCGAGATCCATCGGGCAACGTCGCGGCGACTGGCGCGGCGGTGCAGAATTGGCTCGGCCCCACCGGCGCCTGGAGCGCCGACTTCCTGCTGCAGAGCTTCGGCATCGCCGGCGGCGTCATCGCGCTCGCCTTCGTCGCCTGGGGCTGGCGCATTTTGGCCCGTCGCGGCATCGCGCCGATCTGGCTGCGCATTCTGCTGCTGATCGCCGCCATCCTGCTGATCGGTGCCGCCTGCGACGGTTTGCAGCTGATCGGCCTCGCCGACAGCGGCGCCGGCTGGCGGCTCGGCGGCTGGGTCGGCGCCTCGGTCTTCGCCCGGCTCTATGCCCTCGGCAACCTGATCGGCATCGCCGACATCGGCGGCGCCTTGCTGGCCGGCGGCGCCGGCGTGATCGGGCTGATCGCCCTGATCGGCGCGCTCGGCTTCTCCTTCGCCGAATGGCGCAAGGCCGGCGGCGGCGCCGCCTGGGCGCTCGGTACCGGGGCGCGCGGCGGCCTCGAAGGCGCGACCATTGCGGCGCGCACCACCAGCGATCTGGTGGCCAAGGCCAAGCGCCGCTTTACCAAGCGGCCGCGCGTCGAGCCGCGCTTCGCCGGCGAGCTGCCGGACGACGATCCCAATGAAGAGCCGTTGATCGCCCTGCCCGACAAGGACGAAGACGATCAAGACCTCGAGATCGAGGAAAAACCCGCGAAAGCCAAAGCGGCGCCGAAGAAGCTGCGCGAAGAGCCGTTGATCGAGGCCGCGCCGAAGAAAGCCGCGCCAAGCAAGCGCGCGACCAATCGCCAGGCCATTCTCGACCTCGTCGCCGAGGGCGAATATCAGCTGCCGCCGCTCGATCTGTTGAAAATGCCGCCGGAATCCAAAATCGATCCGTCGATCAACAAGGAATCGCTCGAGCAGAACGCCAAGATGCTGAAATCCGTGCTCGAGGATTTCGGCGTGAAGGGCGAAATCCTCAAGGTTCGTCCGGGCCCTGTCGTCACGCTCTACGAATTGGAGCCGGCGCCGGGTATTAAAGCCTCGCGCGTCATCGGCCTCGCCGACGATATCGCCCGCAACATGAGCGCGATCTCGGCCCGCATCGCCGTGGTGCCGGGCCGCAATGTCATCGGCATCGAACTGCCCAACGCGATCCGCGAAACGGTTTATTTGCGCGAGCTGCTGTCGACGGCGGAATACGAAAGCACCTCGTCGAAGCTGACCCTTGTGCTCGGCAAGGACATCGGCGGCGCGCCGGTGATGGCGGCGCTCGACCGCATGCCGCACCTGCTGATCGCCGGCACCACCGGCTCGGGCAAGTCAGTTGCCATCAACACCATGATCCTGTCGCTGCTCTATCGTCTGACGCCGGACGAATGCCGCTTCATCATGATCGATCCGAAGATGCTCGAACTGTCGGTCTATGACGGCATTCCGCATCTGCTGTCTCCCGTTGTCACCGAGCCGGGCAAGGCCGTCGTGGCGCTGCGCTGGACGGTGAAGGAAATGGAGAACCGCTATCGCGCCATGTCGCAGCTCGGCGTGCGCAACATCGCCGGCTACAACCAACGCCTCGGCGAAGCCTCCAAGCGCGGCGAGAACTTGATGCGCACGGTGCAGACCGGCTTCGACCGCGAGACCGGCAAGCCGATCTTCGAGGAGCAGCCGCTCGATCTCAAGCCGCTGCCCTATATCGTCGTCGTCGTCGACGAAATGGCCGACCTCATGCTGGTCGCCGGCAAGGACGTCGAATCCTCGGTGCAGCGCTTGAGCCAGATGGCGCGCGCCGCCGGCATTCACCTGATGATGGCGACGCAGCGTCCGTCGGTCGACGTCATCACCGGCACCATCAAGGCCAACTTCCCGACGCGCTGCAGCTTCCAGGTCACCTCGAAGATCGACAGCCGCACCATTCTCGGCGAATCGGGCGCCGAACAGCTGCTCGGCCAGGGCGACATGCTCTACATGGCGGGCGGCGGCCGCATCTCGCGCGTCCATGGCCCCTTCGTGTCGGACGAAGAGGTGAACAGGGTCATCCGCGCGCTGAAGGATCAGGGCACCCCGGATTATCTCGAAGCCGTCACCGAGGAAGACGAAACGGCAAATATGCCGGGCATGGGCGGCGAAAGCTCGGGCGACGATCTCTACGACCAGGCCGTGGCGCTGGTCTGCCGCGAGCGCAAGGCCTCGACCAGCTTCGTGCAGCGCCATCTGCAGATCGGCTACAACCGCGCCGCGCGCATCATCGAACGCATGGAGGCCGAGGGCGTTGTCAGCCAGGCCAACCATGTCGGCAAGCGCGAAGTGCTGGCCCGCAATATTGAAGAACGCTCCTAAGGGGGGATGTTGAGGAACGCTCCTCACGGAGCGATATCGAGGAACGCAGTTAAGCTTTCGGCGTTTATTCCTAGCGCCAGCCCGAAGCGCTTATTTCCGCCATTTTCTCCGGTTAAGTCGTCTCCATGAACTCGACCTCTTCGCATATCTCGCGTCGCGCCCTGCTGATCGGCTTGCTGGCGAGCGCCGCCGCCCTCGCCCTGCCGGCGCCCCTCGCCTTCGCCGCCAAGGCGGTGCCGGCGCCACTCAACGCCGAGCAGAAGGCCGATCTCGCCCGCGTTGAGGCCTATATGAATGGCATCCGCACCCTGCGCTCGGACTTCCTGCAGACCGCCGGCAACGGCGCGACGGCGCAAGGCTTCGTCGCCATCCAGCGGCCGGGCAAGATGCGCATCGAATATGCGCCGCCCTCGCCCCATCTCATTGTCACCAACGGCAGCTTCCTGGTCTATGTCGAGAAGGCGCTGAAGCAGGCGAGCTACATCCCGCTCGATGCCAGCCTTGCCGGCTTTCTCGTGCGTGAGACGATCCGCCTCTCAGGCGACGTCACCGTCACCGCCTTCGAGAAAGAAAAAGGCGCGATCCGCGTGACGCTGGCCCAGACCAATGAGCGCGAGGCCGGCCAGCTCACTTTGGTGTTCAGCGACGCGCCGCTGCAGTTGCGGCAATGGAGCGTGGTTGACGGCCAAGGCCACACGACCCGCATCAGCCTGATGGACCCGCAATTCGGTGCGCCGGTCGATCCCAAGCTGTTCGGCTGGGACCGACCCAAGGACTGGCGCGAGAATTAAGCGCGCGGGGTCGGAGAGATTGACACGTCTGACGGCCGATCACGAAATCCGGCGCAGCGCGCGGGTTTTACCAAATGTCATTTAAACGTAATGGCTTGGCGGGAAAGTCGGGTTTGTCACGTCTCTCTTGATTGCTCCGTAAGGCGTCTTATCTAAGACCTAACGCGAGGCCATCGGCCTTGCCCGGAAATGTTTCCCCTGACATTTCCGCGGCTCCTAGGAGCCCTGAACGCCCGGCGGATCCCCCTCCCGCCGGGCGTTCGCTTTTTAGGCTGGGCTTAGAACTTGTAGCTGACGCCGAGCGAGACGCTTTCGTAGTTGTAGGCGTCATTCATCAAGTAGGTGCTGGCGACCAGGCTAACGGCGGTCTGATCGTTCACACGATAGACCAGGCCGAGGGATGGCCGCAGCCAATCCTCGTCCACGTTGCGGTTGGCCAGGAAGGTGCGCTGGTCGATGATCGAGTTCCACGCCAGGCTCACCACACCATCGAGCCGCCCGACGATGGGATGCAACGCCGACGCAACCACCGTGGCGTTGCGCGCCCAGGCTTTCTGTTGCGTTGGCGTGCCGTCGGCAAAAGATTGATACGCCTCGTCATAGACATAGGCGCCGGTCAGCGAGATTTTCCACTGATCGATGGGAAGCAGCAACGCGGTGAAGGCGCTGTAGCTCATGATCGCGCCGCTCGCTTGATCAAGCGGCGCGCCGCTGCCGAAACGATACGTCCCATCCAGTTTGTTGCGCCCGACCGAACCGCCAACGGCGAGAAACGGCAGCAGCATGTAGCCGCCGGTGGCGCGAATGCCGACTTCGTTGACGTCGGCGCTGGTCACGATGCCCTGGGCTTGCAGCTGCAGCGTCTGGTCCGACAGGCTGAGATCGAGGCCGCCGAAGCCGCGCTCGCCGGCACGAACATTCAGGCCGACCGTTTCGGTATTGATATCGCGGCGCTCCGGCTGGCCGGCGAGTTTCGATTCGAGGCCGCCATATTGATAGCCGAGGTTCGCGCGCCAGCTGTGCAGCAGCGTCGGCGCCTCCACGGGGCGCAGCATGTCGAACAGAATCAATCCGTCCTTCGGTGGCGGATAGGAATTGGGCTTGAGCAACTGGGCCCAGGCGGCACTGCTGCCGAACAGCGCCAGCGCCATCGAGAGCGCCGCCCGCGACGCCAAAACTCGCATTGATCCCCCGATGTTCATCGCGATGTGGGGGAGCGCTATATCAAGGAATGCGGGCAAAAGCTTGGGGACTCGCCGCCCCTACTCGTAAGAGGGGGGCCGATTTACTTAGGGCCCGGCTGCGGAATTTTCATCACCCGCTCGATGAAGGCGGGACGCGCCTTCAAGCGCTCAAACCAGGCTTCGACCTTCGGCAAGGACGGTTTGGCGATGGGGATCGCATACCAGCGGTTCGCCATGATGCCGAGCGGGATGTCGCCGAGCGAAAATTCGCCGGCGACGTAAGGATCGGTCCCGAAGCTCGCCTCCAGGCGCTTCCACATGGCGGCGGCGCGATCGCCGGCGGCGGCAATGGCGGCGACGTCGCGCGCCTCGGGGCGCGTGCGCAAGGTGGCGTTGAACAAATTGCCCATCGGACCGCCAAGCGCGGCGAGTTGCCAATCCATCCATTTGTTGGCGACGGCGCGGCCTTCCGGCGTTTTCGGCATCAATCGGCCGGCGCCATATTTTTCGTCGATGTAGCGCAGGATGGAATTGGATTCCCAGAGGAGAAATTCACCGTCCTGCAATGTCGGAATCTGACCGTTGGGATTGAGCAAAAGATAGGCCGGATCCTTGCTGTTGCGCGGCTGGGTGCCGCCTGTCAGGTCGAATTCGAAGGGGATGTCCAATTCGTCGCAAGCCCACGTGACCTTCTGGCAATTGGAGGAGTTTTCGTAACCGAAAATCTTGATCATGCGGGCGCTCCCTAGCCTGATACCTGTGCTCTTGGTCGGTGGTAGCACGTCGCTGAACGTGAAAAAAGCGCCCCTGGCGCGGGGCATAGCGGCGATCTAATCTGCCGCTCTCATCCGCCCCCGCCGTCCCCCACAGACCCGCCTTTCCCGCAGGATTGCTCCGTGACCGATTTCCTCTTCGATCCGCCGCCGACCCCCGGCCTGCCCGTGGTCGGCAGCGCCCACCGCTACCCGGTCCGCACGATCTACGCCTTCACCGGCACCTACGGGCCGAACCGGCCGGAGCCGTCCGTCTTCACCAAGTCGACCCAGAGCCTGGCCGCCAACGGCGCCACCGTGCCGATGCCGCCGCAAACGGCATTGTTCGAGCCGGAGATCGAACTGGTCGTCGCCATCGGCACGCCGGCGCGGGGCCTCACCACCGCCAAGGAAGCGCGTGACGCGGTGTACGGCTATGCCGTCGGCCTCGATCTGACGCGGCGCGATCTGCAGCGCGCCGCACGCAATGCTGGACAGCCGTGGGACATGGCCAAGACCTTCGCGGGCGCCTCGCCGATCGGCGCGCTGCACCGCGCCAGCGACATCGGCCATCCCGAGCGCGGCATTATCACTCTCGACGTCAACGGCGCGCGCGCGCAGGCAGGCGACTTGGAGGAGATGTCCTGGTCGCCGCTGAACCTCGTTGCGCTGCTGTCCAAATATGTCGCGTTGCTGCCGGGCGATCTGATCTTCACCGGCACGCCGAGCGGCGAGGTGCAGTTGCAGCCCGGCGACAGCCTGCTCGGCCAGATCGAGGGCCTCACCGATTTGCGCGTCGCCATCGGCGCGCCCGTTTCCTAGAAAGTTTTCCATGCCGCTTCGCGTCGCCACCTGGAATGTCAATTCAGTTCGCTTGCGTCTGCCACTGGTGCAGAAGCTGATCGGCGAAGCGAAAATCGACATTCTCTGCCTGCAGGAAACCAAGGCGCAGCAGACGGATTTTCCGTTCGATAGCCTGAAAGCCCTCGGCTTCGAGCATATCCATGCCCATGGCCAGAAGAGCTACAACGGCACCGCCATCCTCTCGCGCATTCCCTTCACGCCCGGCGATCAGACCCGCTGGTGCGACAAGGACGATTGCCGCCACACCATCGCCGTGCTCGCCGACGGCACCGAGATTCATAACTTCTACGTGCCGGCGGGCGGCGACATTCCCGATCCGGCGCTCAACGTGAAGTTCAAGCACAAGCTGCAATTCCTCGACGAGATGCGCAATTGGTTTGCGGCGCGGTCCAATCCGAACAACAAGATGATCGTCGTCGGCGATCTCAACATCGCGCCACTCGAAGACGACGTCTGGTCCCACAAGGCGTTGCTCAAGGTCGTCAGTCACACGCCGATCGAGGTCGAGAAGTTCGGCGAGGTGCAGCGCTCGCACAAATTTATCGACGCCATGCGCAAGTTCGTGCCACCCCACGAGAAGCTCTACACCTGGTGGAGCTATCGCGCCGCCGATTGGGACGCGGCCGACAAGGGCCGCCGGCTCGATCATGTCTGGGTGACGGGCGCGCTCGAAAGCCGGCTGAAGGGCATGGAGGTGCTGCGAGCCGCGCGCGGTTGGTCGCAGCCGTCCGATCATGTGCCCGTCGTCGTGACGCTCAAATGAGCCTGTTCGAAGCGGCGCGCCAATGAACAAGCGGGTCGTCGCCGGCGCGGCCATCGCCGGCAAGGTCGGTTTGACGGCGGCGCTGCTGTGGTGGCTGTCGACGCGCGTCGATCTCGGCGACGCCTTCGCTGCGCTCGGCCGCTTCGATCCGGCCATCGTTGCTGCCGCCTTGCTGCTGGCCTTCCTTCAGGTGGCGATCGCCGGCTGGCGCTTCGTGCTGGTCGTCGGCCTGTGCGGCGCCCGCATCAGCCAAGGCTTTGCCTTGCGCGCCACCCTGGTCGGCGGCTTCTTCAGCCAACTGCTCGTCACCTTCATCAGCGGCGACGCGATCCGCGCCTGGCTGCTGACCCGCCGCGGCATGACGCTAGGCCGCGCCGTCGAGGCCGCCTTGCTCGACCGCGTCATCGGCGTGATCGCCTTGACCCTGCTGATTCTCGTCGGCTTCGCGCAATTCCTCGCCCTGTTGCCGAACGAGACGCTGCGCATCAGCGCGATCCTCCTGCTCGCGGCGGCGTGGGGCGCGGCCCTGCTGTTCCTGACTCTCGGGCGCGCCAGCGCCTTTTGCGACAAGCTGCTCGGCCGCTGGCCGTGGCTCGCCAGCCTCGCCGCCACCGGCCGCCACCTCTTCGCCGATGGCCGCGCCGCCGGGCTGGCCCTGGCGCTCGGCCTCGTCATTCATCTGCTGAGCGTTGCCATCTTCTTCCTGCTGTTCCGCGCCTTGGGCCTGCCGATCTCGGCCTGGCTGTGCCTCGCCGTCGTGCCCATGGTCATGCTGATCACCATGATCCCCGTGTCGGTCGCCGGCTGGGGCTTGCGCGAAGGCGCGATGGTCGTCGCCTTGACCGGCATGGATTGGCCCGACAGCGACATTCTCGCCGCGTCGATCGCTTTCGGCCTGATGATCCTGGCGGCGAGCCTGCCCGGCGCGATCCTGTGGTTGAAGCTGCCTGTCCGTCCTGGGGAGCAGCCCTCGTGAGGCGCGCCCTCGCCGCCGCCGCGCTCGCCCTCGGCGCCTTTCTAGCACCGCTGCTGGCGTCGCGCTATGGCGGCGGCGTGATCGGCCGTCCGCTGTTCGACGCGCCCTGGCTGGCTTTGCAATTCGCCAATGTGGTCGTCGGCGCCGCCTTGTGCGCCGCCGCCGTCGCCATCGTCCTTCAACGCATGCGATATGAGATCGGCAACAGCTTCGCCGCCACGGCCCCCTTTATCGCTCTCGCGCTTGGCGCTGCCGCCTTCGGCATCGCCCTCGCCTTGAAGATGGACAGCGGCGTCAGCAGCGACGTGCTGTTCTTCGGCCTGCTGCCCGCCTCCGACGCGCAGAACTATTACGACGGCGCCATGCGCTATCTCGATAGCGGACGCCTGAGTGAATGGACGACGCGGCGGCCCTTTGCGACGACGCAGCTCGCCGGTCTGTTCGCGCTCACGGCGGATGGCTTGCGCCGCAGCGTGGTGATCCTCAGCGCCGGCAGCATGGCAGCTGCCCTGCTGGTGACGGCGAGCCTGTTCCGCCGCTTCGGCTTCGCCAGCGCCGCCGCCGCCTTTGCCGCGCTGTTCGCCTTCATACATCTGACGCTCGGCACGACGATGTCGGAAAATCTCGGCTTCGCGCTCGGCGGCGCCGCCTTCGTGCTGCTCGCCGACGGGGCCACGTCGGGCCGGCGCGTTCTTGTCCTCATTGGCCTCGCGCTTCTCAGCTGCGCTCTGGTGACGCGCGCCGGGGCCTTGTTCGCCTTGCCGGCGCTCGCGCTATGGTGCGGCTGGCGCTTTCGCGCCGCGGGTAGCCGGCTCTCCTGGCCGCTGACCGGACTCGGCCTCGCGGCCTGTGCCGTCGGCTTCGCCGCCAACAAGGCTTTGACGATTCTGGTCGGCGCGCCCGACCAGCTCGCCTTCAGCAATTTTGCTTATACGCTGTACGGCTTGGCCATCGGCGGCGAGCCCTGGACGCGGTTCTTCGTCGATTTCCCGCACTATCTCGGCATGAGCGAAGCCGAACAGGCGGCCGGCGCCTATCGCGCCGCCGTGGCCCATATGCAGGCGGCGCCATTCGATCTCATCAAGGGCATCGGCGCACGCTACAACGATTTCCTGATCAACACCGGCTGGCACAAATATGTGCCGAACATGCTGCTGCGCGGGTTGGTGCTGCTGCTGGCGCTGGTCGGCGTCGGCGCCTGCTGGCGCACCCGCAGCGCCAATCTCTCGGCGCTGCTGCTGGCCGGCCTCGCCGGCATTCTGCTGTCGGTGCCGTTCCTCGGCGACGGCGGCAGCCGCGTCTTCGCCGCGACCCACGGCTTCAGCGCCGCCTTCGTCGCCGTCGGCACCTATGTCGCGCAACGCTGGCTGGCCAAGACGAGCTTCACGGCAACGGCGGCGGTGGCCGCCGCGCCACCGCTGGCGGCGGGGCTCGCCTGTCTTTTGCTGCTGCCCATCGTCGTCGCGCTTCTTCACGAACCGCGCGGCATCCTGACGTCGGAGCGTCGCTGCCCGGATGGCAGCGAGATGTTTTCCGGCGGGGTCGCGGCGGCGGTGACCATCTGTCCGATCGGCGCGGCGGATTGCCGGGGCCTCCGCGCGGCGTCGGTGCGCGCGACGAACATCTGGAAGAATCCGTTGATGAACCGAATCGCCGACGATGCGCCGACCCAGATCGGCCTCGCGGTTTCGCCGCTCGCAAACCCGGTCTGGCTGACGGCCTCGCCAACGACGGGGCTGCCGCCCGGCCCCGCCGCGCTCTGCCTGCGGCGCGATCCGGCGCTGCCGGAGCTGGCAACCCTCGCGCCTTAAAGCCGCTCCAAGACGAACAGGGCGCGCAGCGCCGCGACGCGGTGGATCTCGTCCGGCAACAGGGCTTCGATGCGGCACAAGGCATCGATCACCGGCCAGGGCAGGCCGATGTCCTTGAAGCCGCCGGTCGCCGCATAGGCGGCGATACCGAACGGCTGGCAATAAGCGAGGCGCAGCGGCGCATGCGCCGACAATTCACCGAGCCGTGCAGCGAACAGCGTCCAGGGAATCATCGCGTTGCCGTCCATGGCATCCTTGCCGCCGGCGAAGGCCTGCGTCCAAGGCTCCGTGACCGGGCTGCAATCTTCATGATGCAGGTAACGGTAGAACAAGCGTCCGACCGGGCCCGTCCACGGCTCGACCAGCACCAGCCGGCCGTTCAGCTGCAGCACGCGGGCGATTTCGCTCAAGGCGCGGCCGGGCTTGGCCAGATGATGCAGCACATCGACGCCGACGACATTGGCGAAGCTGGCATCAGGAAACGGCATGTCATGCACGTCGCCGGGAATGACGCCGGGATGAAAGGCGGCGATATCGAGCCCGGTCATGCCGGGATGATAATCGGCGAAGAAGCCGGGCCCGGTGCCGATCTCCAGCGTCGGACCGGGACGCAATTGCGCGACGATGCGCTCGAAGATCTCACGCTGGTAATAGAGCCGCAGCGCGCGCTTCTTGTCCCAGGCGCGGCGATGGCCAGCGAAGATGTCGCCGACGCTCTGCATGTCGCCCGTCACGCGACCTTCATCTTGCGGAAGGCAAAGGCCACCATGCGCAGCAGCAGCCAGCCGTGGCGGAAGCGCGAGATGTTGGTTTCGCCATAGGTGCGGTCGGCGTAGCGGATCGGCACTTCGACGACCTTGAGGCTCAGCTTGGCGGCGCCGAAGATCAGATCGAAATCGCCGAACGGATCGAAATCGCCGAAATAGGCGCGGTTGGCGACGATCTGGTCGTAGTCGCGCTTGCGCAGCACCTTGGTGCCGCACAGGGTGTCGGTGAAGCGCTGATCGAGCAGCCAGGAGAAGATCGCCGCGAAGCTACGATTGGCGAGGAAGTTCAAGAAGCGCATGGCGCCCTTCTCGAACGGATAGACCAGCCGCGTGCCGTTGACGAACTCGCCCTTGCCCGAGGCGATGGCGGCGACGAATTTGGGCAGCGATTCCGGCGGCACGGTGAGGTCCGCATCGAGAATCATCAGGATATCGCCTTCGGCGGCGGCAAAGCCTTTGCGCACGGCGTCGCCCTTGCCGCGGCCTTCCTGCTTCATCACGCGAATGCTGTGATCGGGGTAGGCCGCCTGCACGCGCAGGCATTCCTCATAGGTGCCGTCGTTGCTGTTGCCTTCGACGAAGATGATTTCTTGCTTGGGACCGAGCTTCGGCGTGCGCGTCACCGCCGCTTCGATATTGCCGCGCTCGTTGCGGCAGGGCACGACGACGGTGACCGAGGGCGCGTCCGGGCTGACATGGCGCATCGAACGGGCGACGACATAATGGCGCAGGCAGAGCCGGCGCAGCAGCGGCAGCGCCGCCAGCGTCGAGTTCACCAGCCAGCCGAGGCCGAAGGCCCGCTTGGGCAGCAGCTGGCGCCATTCGCGCCGCACCACGTCGAAGTCGCCGAGATCGAGCAGGGCGGCGATATCCTCGGCGGAGAACCAGTTCTGCTGCGGCTGCGGCATCTTGCCGCCGGCCTTTTCCGCCAGCGTCATCACCGGCTCCCACAGCGGCGAATAATAGGCGCAGACGATGCGCGTTTCGCTGTGGCAGACCTGGTGCAGGCGGTCGAGCATGGCCTGGCAGTCTTCGAGGTTGCCGAGCGTGTCCGACAGCACGACGTAATCGAACGGGCCGGGCAGCGCCGCCAGGGTGGCGGCGTCCTCGATGTCGCCGACGACGAATTCAAGGTTGGGAAAGTCGAGCTTCGCCCGCTCGATCATACGCGGGCTGATGTCGATGCCGACGCCGCGCGACGGGCGCAGCCGCGCGAGCAGAGCGCCGTTGCCGCAGCCGAGTTCGAGAACGCGTTTGCCCTCGGGAATCAGGAAGCGCATGTAGCGCCAGTCGGATTCGTAGAAAAAGGCGTTCTTCTCGATCCATGCGGCGCGCGATGGCGCGATGGCATCGAAATGCTGGCGAATGTCGTCTTTATGCTTGGACAAGAGTTCCCCCAAACGCCCCGTCGGCGCGGCGCTAGATATGGAAGAACTTGACGCCCATGGCAACGGCGAAGGTCGCCAGCCGGCCCGGCAGGCGCGCTCTTACGGCGCCAACCGATAGCCGCCGCGCTCGGTCAAAAGAATTTCCGCCGCCGCCGGATCGCGCTCGATCTTCTGGCGCAGGCGGTAAATGTGCGTCTCCAGCGTGTGCGTGGTGACGCCGGCATTGTAGCCCCACACTTCGCCCAGCAGCGTATCGCGGCCGACCACATGGTCCTTGGCGCGATAGAGATATTTGAGGATCGCCGTTTCCTTCTCGGTCAGGCGCACTTTCTTTTTGCCGTCGGCTTCCTGCAGCAGCTTCGCCGAGGGGCGGAAGCTGTAGGGGCCGATAGTGAAGACGGCGTCTTCTCTTTGTTCATGCGTGCGCAGCTGGGCGCGCAGCCGCGCGAGCAGCACGCCGAGGCGGAAGGGCTTGGTGATGTAGTCGTTGGCGCCCGAATCGAGCCCCAAAATCGTGTCGGCTTCCGAATCGGCGCCGGTCAGCATCACGATGGGGCATTTGACGCCCGAGCGGCGCATCAGGCGGCAGACCTCGCGGCCGTCCATGTCGGGCAGGCCGACGTCGAGGATGATGGCGTCGAAATAGTCGGTCTTGACCACCTCGAGCGCCTTGGCCGCCGTGTCGGCCTCAACCGTCTGGAATTCCTCATGGAGCTGCAGCTGCTCGGTGAGCGCCGACCGCAGGTCGCCATCGTCGTCCACCAGAAAGATGCGCTTGCCGGTCTTGCCGCCGTTCGTGTCGTTCATGGCCAAAAATTATAATTGAAACAAGGCTGAATTGAGGCGGCGCAGCATAGCCCAACGCCCGGACCACGCAAGAAAAGGGGGCTCCAGATTCCCCGCCAGCCATCACATCCCTGTGACGGCATACGCGCGGTTCGGCCTTCCGGATCAGGGCTTTAGATGGCCCCCAGCAGGCCCGCGGGGGTGGTCAGGCGGGCAGACGCATGATAAGCAAACCGAACGTTCTTGGCCGATTTGCCTCTCGGCCCTACCCGCCCCCGTTCCCTGACCCCATATTCACGATCTCATGTCCCTTCGGACCCCTTCTTCCACGCGCAGCGGCGCGCCCGCCCCCGGCCACGAGCCGCTGATCGCGGTGGATCGCGCGCTGGCCGATCTGCGCCGCGGCGGTCTCGTCGTCGTGCGTGACGGCGCGCAAGCCTTACTGGTGCAGGCGGCGGAAGCGGTGACGCCGCAGAGCCTCGCCCGCCTGACCGAACTCGGTCGCGCCCCTGCCCTGTTGGTGCTGACCGAACGACGCGCCAACGCCATCGGCCTCACGGATCTGGCCGGCAAGACGATCGTCACGCTGGAGATCGCCGAGGGCACGCCGGCGCAATCGGTGCGCGACATCGCCGATCCGTCGTCCGACATCGGCTTTCGTCTGCCGCCGCTCTATGCGCTCGCCGATGGTCTCATCGCGAGCGCCGAAGCCGCCGTGCATCTGACCAAGCTGGCGCGCCTGCTGCCGACCGCGCTGATCGCGCCGCTCGCCGCGCCGGACATTATTGGCGACATCGCCGCCTTCGCCGACGCCAACGATCTGCTCGTCGTCTCCGCCAATGACGTCGCCGACTACGACATGCGCGCCGCGCGCAGCTTGAAGCCGGTGAGCCAGGCGCGCGTGCCACTGTTCGACGCGGAGAACGCGCGCATCGTCGCCTATCGCCCGAGCGACGGCGGCATCGAGCATCTCGCCATCGTCATCGGCGAGCCGAAAGCCGACGAGCCGGTGCTGATCCGCCTGCATTCGGAATGTTTCACCGGCGATCTGCTGGGATCCCTGCGCTGCGATTGCGGCGATCAATTGCGCGGCGCCATCGCCGCGATCTCCGATGCCGGCAGCGGCGTGCTCCTTTATCTCGCGCAGGAAGGCCGCGGCATCGGCCTGGTCAACAAACTGCGCGCCTATCAACTGCAGGACGGCGGCGCCGATACCATCGACGCCAACGAGCAGCTCGGCTTCGACGCCGACGAGCGGCTTTACATGCCGGCGGCGCAGATGCTGCGCGACATGGGCTATGGCCGCGTCCGCCTCCTGACCAACAATCCCGACAAGGTCGCGGCCCTGCAGGCCTGCGGCATCGAGGTCGTCGAGCGCGTGCCGCACGCCTTCCCGGCCACCGCGCACAACAAGGCCTATCTCGAGACCAAGGCCAAACGCAGCGGCCACTTGTTCTAGCGGCCTGCCGGATCCGGCAAATTCGGCAAAAACTGCCGGGCCAGGCCTGCCGGGTGACGCTTTCGCCCCGGCTCCTGAATATCTACCCCCCTGATATATCATGATTTTTTCCTGGCCCCAGGCTTGCTACGAGCTCAGGGCATAGGAGAACCATGTCCAACCTCGATATCGCCAGCCTGCCCCCCGTGGGCGCCACGCCATCGTTCGGCACGCCGCCCGCCAAGGGCGACAGCGTGAAGCCGGCCGACAGCTTGGCCGCGCCCGACAAGGCCGCCGATAAGGTTGCGGGCAAGGACGAGCGCGGCTTCTTCGACCGCATCTGGGGCAAGGAGGGCTTCAGCTTCGGCGCGCTGCTCGACGTCATCAATCCGCTGCAACATATCCCCATCGTCGGCACCGTTTATCGCTCCATCACCGGCGACAGCATCGGCCCGGCCTCGCGCATCGCCGGCGGCACTTTGTTCGGCGGCGTCATCGGGCTGATCGCGTCCAGCATCGATTCGCTGGTCGAAGAGGAAACCGGTCGCGACTTCGGCCAGCATCTCCTCGCCATGAAGGGCGATGGCGATCTGCCGACTGATCCGACGACCCCGACCGGCCGGCCCGAACGCGAGCCGGTGCTCTACGCCGGCGATTTCTCGCCGCGCCCCGATCCCACAACCGTGGCGCCGGCGACCATGCTCGCCGAGGCCGCGCCGGCCGAGGCGCCGGCCGCCCCGATCATCGTGGCGCAAGCCGCCGCGCCGCAAGCGGCGGCGGCCCCAGTTCAAACGCGCGCGGCGCCCGCCGCCAACACACGCGCCCTGCCGGTCAATGCGCCGGTTCATGAAGCGGCCAATGGCGCCGGCGGCAGCGCCGTGCCGCTCGCCACGGCGGTCACGCGCGGCCGCATCGGCAGCGCGCTGCCGACGCCGCAAACGCTCGCCGGCGATCCGGCGCTGCTCCGCCAGTTGCAAACGACACGGGCGCAGGGTGGCGCGCCTCAAGCGCAGCCGCGCAACGCCGGCTCGCTCGACACAACGATTCGCGCCGCGACGACGCCGGGGGTTAGCCCCACCTTCCTCGACTACACGCCGAAGAACGCCGCGCTGCGCAGCGCCGACTCAGCCGCGCAAAATCCGATGGCGCCGCCTGTCGATAGCGCGCCCGCCGCCGCGGCCACCCCGGCGCCGCAAGCGCAAAAGATCGATGCCGGGGGCTTCCCGCAAGTGCCGGCCGACTTGATCTCGCGCATGAATATGGCGCTGGAAAAATACCAGAGCATGCAACGCGTCACCGATCGTCCGGCCGTCAACGTCACGCAGTAAATACCGACCCGTGACGCGCGGCGGCGCGGCGGTTATAACCGGCCCATGGATATCGCCGTCTGGTCCGACACCGAGACATTGCCGCGCCATCGCGGCGAGCTGATGTGGCAGCGCCACCGCGTGCCCTGCGCGCTGGGCCGCGCCGGACTCAATCCCGAGAAACGCGAAGGCGACGGCGCGACGCCGGTGGGACGCTTTCCCCTGCGCCGCGTGCTTTACCGCGCCGATCGTCTGACCCTGCCCGAGATCGCTCTGCCCGTCTCCGTCATCGAACCATCGAGCGGCTGGTGCGACGATCCCAACGATGCGGCCTACAACAGTCAGGTGCTGCTGCCGCACAAGGGCAGTCACGAGCATCTCTGGCGGCTCGATCATCTGTACGATGTGATCGTCGTGCTCGGCCACAACGATGCGCCGGTGCGGCGCGGCTACGGCAGCGCGATCTTCCTGCATGTCGCGGCGCCCGATTACGCCGCCACCGAAGGCTGCGTCGCCGTTACACTCGACGACCTGATCGAACTGCTGGTGGCGACGAAGCCGGGCGACGAGCTAATCGTCGCCGGTTGATCGTTTCCGTTAAGACTTAGGCCTTCGGCGGATAATGCCGTTCGCCGAAGATAGCTGTGCCGACGCGCACATGCGTCGCGCCGAGGCGGACGCCGAGCGCGAAGTCGGCGCTCATGCCCATGCTGAGCTGCGTCACGCCGGCATCTTCCGCCAGTTCGCGCAGCAGCGCGAAGTGCAGCGCCGCCTCTTCATCGACCGGCGGGATGCACATCAAACCGACGACCGGTAATTTTTTCTCGTCGCGACACCAACGCACGAAGGCGGCGGCTTCCGCCGGCAACACGCCGGCCTTCTGCACCTCTTCGCCGGTGTTGACCTGCACGAACAGGCGCGGCCGCTTGGCCTGCTTGTCCATTTCAGCGGCCAGGGCGTCGGCGAGGCGGGCGCGGTCGAGCGACTGGATGACATCGAACAGCGCCACCGCCTCGCGCACCTTGTTGGTCTGTAGCGGGCCGATCAGATGCAGTTCGAGATCGGCGTGCGCTGCGCGCAGCGGCGGCCATTTTCCTTGCGCTTCCTGGACGCGGTTTTCGCCGAACACGCGCTGGCCGGCGGCGATGGCTTGCGCCGCTTCATCGGCGTCGTGGCCTTTGCTGACGGCAACCAGGGTCACCGCCGATGGCTCGCGCCCGCTGGCGCGCACCGCCTCGGCGATGTCGCTGCGCACAGTTGCCAAGGCTTGGCTGATCGTGACGTCGGAGGAAGTCTCTACCAAGGGGGCAATCATGTTGAATCGGCCTTAGTTTTCCGATTTGCGAATTTACAGTGTGCAGCGTCTCAATATTTGATATTGCTTAGCGAAGCTTTATTGCGTCCAGCGGGTCTGGAATAATACTTCATGCAGCAAGAATACATATATATCGACTCAATCCTCTACGCCATTATTCTGCCTGCCGATTTTAACGAGCCGGGCATTCATTTTTTTACGCAGAATAATTTTTCCCAGCAGATGGGCGCCATGTCTTACCCATCGGGGAAATTGATTCCGGCCCATACGCACAATCCTATCCGCCGAGAAGTTCTTTATACGCAAGAAACGCTCTTCATCCGCAAAGGACGGCTGCGCGTAGATTTTTACGATCAGATCAACGCGTACAAGACGAGCCGCATTCTATGCGCCGGCGACGTCATTCTGCTGATCTCGGGCGGTCATGGTTTCGAGGTGCTCGAAGAGCTGAACATGGTCGAGATCAAACAAGGCCCCTATGTCGGGGACGACGACAAGACACGATTCGACTGTCCTCCGCCCGACACATTCAATTTCGATTAAACCCATGATCCCGGTGAATCGGCCGCTCCTCGAGGGCAACGAAAAAAAATACCTGAACGAATGCATCGATTCCGGTTGGATTTCTTCCGAGGGGCCGTTCGTCAAACGGCTCGAGGCTGAGTTCGCCGCATTCGTCGGCCGAAAGCATGGCATCGCCGTCTGCAACGGCAGCTGCGCCCTCGACATCGCCGTGGCCGCGCTGAAGATCGGGCCGGACGATGAAGTCATCTTGCCGTCTTTCACGATCATCTCCTGTGCGGCGGCCATCGTACGCGCCGGCGCGACGCCCGTTCTCGTCGATTGCGATCCAGTCACCTGGAACATGGATGTCCGGCAAGTCGCGGCGCGCATCACGGCCAAAACCAAAGCCATCATGGTCGTCCATATCTTCGGCCTACCAGTCGACATGGATCCTATCTTCGCGCTCGCCCGTGAGCGGGGCTTGCAGATCATCGAAGATGCCGCCGAACAGCAAGGCCAACAATATAAGGAACGCAAGGTCGGATCGCTGGGCGACATCAGCACGGTCAGCTTTTATCCCAACAAGCACGTCACAACCGGCGAAGGCGGCATGGTCTTGACCGACGATCCCGATCTGGCCGAGCGCTGCCGCGCGGCGCGAAACCTATTTTTCGACAAGGAGCGGCGCTACATCCACGCCGAGCTAGGCTGGAATTTCAGAATGAGCAACCTCCAAGCCGCCGTCGGCGTGGCGCAGCTCGAGGTCATTGCGCGCACGATTGAAAAGAAGCGCCAGATCGGCCGCTGGTACCGGGAGCGTCTCGACAGCCAACCTCTATTGCGATTGCCCGAGGCAAAAACAGATTATGCCAAAAATATCTATTGGGTATTCGGCGTCGTCCTGGCCGATGAGGCGCCTCTCGATGCCGCCGCCGCGATCGCGGCCCTGCGGCGCAAAGGCGTCGATGCTCGACATTTCTTCTGGCCCATGCACAAGCAGCCGGCGCTTCGCGATTTGGGCCTCTTCGCGGGTGAGAGCTACCCCCAGTCGGAGCGGCTCGCGGACCGCGGCTTTTATCTCCCCAGCGGCGTCGGGTCGACCAAGGACGAAATCGATCGGTCCGCGACGGCTCTGAAGGATGTCCTCCGTGGCGATCTTTGATCGATATGCCCTGTATTACGAACTGTTTTATACGGACAAGGACTACGCTTTAGAGTCCGAGTTCGTTAAAGCCAAAATCTCTGCATACGCCCCGCAGGCAAAATCGATCATCGATCTCGGTTGCGGCAACGCGCGCCACACGACCCAGTTCGCTGCGGCCGGTTATGTGGTCAAGGGCGTCGATATAAGCCCCGGCATGCTGGATTTGGCCCGCGCCAGCGTCTCGCGTCTTCCAGAAAACACGCGTCCGCGTGTGACGCTGGTCCAAGCGGACGTGTCGAACGCTGTCGGCTTGGGCATATTCGATGTGGCAGTCTCCTTGTTCCATGTCGTCAATTACCAAACGACCGACGAATCGCTCGCTGGATTTTTCAAGACGGCACGGGCCGCTCTAAGGCCGGGAGGCGTTTTTATTTTCGATTTTTGGTACGGTCCGGCGGTACTCCACGATAGGCCCGAGAGACGCGTCAAGAGCCTCAGCAAGGACGGAACGCAAGTCATCCGCACCGCGACGCCAGAGATGGACGTCGAACGCAACATAGTGGCGGTTCATTACGACGTGACCATATCTAACGGTTTAAGATCCGAGGCGGCGCACATCCACGAAACCCATATCATGCGCTATTTGTTCGCGCCGGAAATTGAACGTCACGCTTCGCACTGCGGCTTCAAAATCTGCGAAACAGGTGGGTGGATGACGGACAAGGGCCTCGACGAGACGACCTGGTACGGCTATGCCGTCCTCGTTGCCCACTAACGTCACTTAAAGAAATTTATCGGAACCAGAGAAGCAAATGATTCCCATTGAACAAGTATTGAGGGCGGCCTCACCCTGTTTTAGTTTGACGCCCGAACCCGCCGCGAATGCGAAAATTGATGCCCTCAAGTCAAGTTTCAATTCTGCGTATCGCGCGGCGGCAGAAGAAATAAATTGTAATATATTTATGTTCCACGTCGCGATGGCGCCTGAAAATCAGCTACTAAAATATCCCGACTTGAATCTCGATCTCGGTAAATACGACTACAATTATATTATTTGGAAATCTTTATCGAACACGCTCCGTCTTTTTAAAAATCTGCGAATCATCTTCGTATCGAACGATCCGCACTTCAACATTCCCGAAAGCGAAAACATTGTCAGGGTGGTCCTCGACGTCAACGCCGCACAGCCACTATACGAAAGGGCCTATGCGATGGCGGCCTACGTCAGATCGAGCATGTTCGATCATCAAACCGCGTTTCTCGATAGCGACACCTTCGTCGGATTGAACCTGAGCAACCTGTTTACAAAGAATTTCGATATAGGTGTAACGCTAAGAATCGCGTCTAATCTTATGCCGTTCAACGAAGGGGTTATTTTTGCCGCCCCCCCCCGAACAGGTTTGGTAAAAGCGTTCTTCAATTCGTATGTCGCGACATACGAAAAGTTGGTCCAAGAAAAGTTTTTTGCCGACTATTACGGAGACATCCGGCGCTGGCGCGGCGGCCAGCTAAGTCTCAATACGATCACCAGCGTTTTCTTAGATAAGAAGAAAGCCGCGAAATTAGCTCTAAAGCCCCGGATCTGTGTCTTTCCCGTAGATAGGTTTAATTTTTCCTTCGAGGAAACCGTCCGCTACAACAAGGCCCAACTCGATAGCAAATTCATTTTTCATCTAAAGGGAAACCGCAAGATCATGGTCGATGTCCTGCTCGGCTATCTCGACCGAAAACCGCCGGCGACCGTATGAGCTAGCTTTTGCCGAACAGCTCGATATGCCGCGCGCAATAGCCGTCCCAGTCTGTCACTCTTTTATGCTGGGCCCGAGCGAGGTTGATTTCCATTTGTATTTTCGAGATTTGCGCATCGAGTGTCGGCGCGTCGGAAAACAAATATAGATTTGCGCAATCCGCATAATCCAAGTGATAGCCTTGAGCGGTCGTCAAAACGCGTTTGCCGCTCGCGAGATAATCCAGCACAGAGATCGCGCCCTCGTCGAATCCTGAGTATATTAGCAGGTTCGTCGCCTCGATCAGCTCCAGGTAAGTCCGCTCCGAGAAGACCGGGTGGTAATTGATCTCTTTGAATTGATCTTTATAGGCCGCAATGAACTCTTCCCAGCCCGAGCCCATAATGTTCAAAACGCTGTTTGGTCCCCTCAAGCGGTCCAAAGCCTCTTTCATCGTCGTCAGGTTTTTTCTGCCGTCGTCATAGAGCCGGCTCGCGATCAAGATGCTGAGATCGGGAAACTCCCCGTAGCGCAGCGCCGGCGGCGTCAACCCCACGAACCGGTTGAATCCGGTGAGCTCGCGCAGGCGACGCGCGGTATCTTCCGACATGCAAATGCCGACGATACCGGCCTCCGCCTGGCCGCGCAGCAGCGAGAGTTTGGCCGGCGTATTCACATGGGTGACGTATGTGAAATTTTTCGTATTGGGCAAGACGCCGCGACACTGTAGATAATTGAAGTGATAGTAAGTGTCATAGCCTGCGAGCGGGCTATTGATCAGCGCGCTGCGATGACCGCGCTTGGTGAATTCCGCGCAGAATCGTTCGGCCAAATCCTTAATGATCCAGGGCTTGATTTCGGGATAATAAACGATTGCTGTGCCGCCCGGCGCGTGCGCTTCTGACAATTTGGCCTCTAGGTTGAGTGCGAAACTTCGTGACTAGAATGATTTTCAATCTAGCATCTGCCGCGCATCACCTCAAATTAAGGCGCATGCGGGCCGCCGTTCGGCAGACCTGCGCGCATCTCGGCGGCGAGTCCTTGCCGCGCCTGATCTTCGTGACGGACAGCCAAAGAACCCCTGATCCCGTAGCCACCATTCTAAGGTTGCCGCCGGGATCGGCAGTCATCTTCCGCCACCACGAGTTGGTACTGCAATCGCGCTTGGCGCTCGCCCGTATCCTGCGCGCCGCGACGACTGCGCGCCGCGTCAAGCTGCTGATCGCCGACGACATGCGCATGGCCCTCGACGTTGGCGCAGATGGCGTGCATTTCTCCGAACGCGCGCTGCAGCGCGCCGGCACGCGGCTGCGCAAATTGCCCCACTGGCTGGTCACCGCCGCCGCCCATTCGATCCCGGCCTTGCGCCGCGCCACGCAGGCCGGCGTGACGGCGGCCTTGCTGTCGCCGGTGTTCGCCACCCTGAGCCACCCCGGCGCCGCGCCGCTCGGCTCGCTGCGCTTCGCCGCCTGGGTCCGCAGCAGCTCGATCCCGGTCTACGGGCTCGGCGGCATCGCCGAACACAACGCCCGCCGCTTGCGCGGCAGCGGCGCGACCGGGATCGCCGCCATCGATGGATTGACCAGCCGCAGGCGAAAGGCCGACGACGTTGACCGCGGCGACGTCGATTTTCAGAGTTTGGCTTGAGCGCCAACAGCGCTAGATTAAACCCATGGTCTCCTTCACCGACATTCTCGCGCCGATCACGCCGGCACAATTCTTCGAGCGCCATCACGGCCACGCGCCGCTGCATGTGCCCGGCGAGGCGGACAAATTTTCCGACATCATGTCACGCGCCAAGCTCGACGAACTCATCGCCGCACCCGGCCTGTGGGGCGCACAATCGCTGCAAATGGCGCGCGACAGCGCCATGGTGCCAGGCACCGAATATCTTGCCGCCAACGGCGCGCCCGATGCGCCGAAGGTCCGCGCGCTGCTGAACCGTGGCGCCAGCCTCGTGCTCAACGACATCGACATGGCGGCACCCGGCCTGGCCGCGGTCGCTGGGCTGGCACAGACGCTGGAAGACGCCCTCGAATCGAAGGTGCAGGCAAATCTCTACAGCTCCCCGCGCGAGCGCCAAGCTTTCGCCAGCCATTACGACACCCATGACGTCTTTGCCGTGCATGTCCATGGCGAGAAGCTGTGGCGCATCTACGAAGGACGCATCAACAATCCGATCGAGCATCCGACCTTCAAGAGCCAGACGCGCGCCTTTCACGAGCAGGCCAAGGGCAGGATCGCCCTCGAGGTGCTGATGAAGCCCGGCGATCTTCTCTATTTGCCGCGCGGCCAGTATCACGACGCCGTCGCGCTCTCCGAGCGCACCATCCATATCGCCTTCGGCGCCGTCGCCGTCATCGGCCTCGATGTCGTCAGCGCGTTGTTCGCCCGCGCCGTCGAGGAGCCGCTGTTCCGCGCCGATCTGCCGCGCCGCCACGGCCGCGAGGCGGGCGCCGGCGAGGCCGCCTTCGCCGCGCGGCTGCAGGCGCTCGGCCAACGGCTCGCCGAGATGGCGAGCGACCCAGTCAATCTGGCCGCGCTATGCCAATTCCAGGACGCATATCGCTATCGCGCGGCGGCGCCCCGCTATCGCGTCACGGCCGCTGACTTCAAGGTGGTGGCGCAAGGCGGCGGTTGGGCGCTCGCGCGCGCCGGCAAAAGCACGCCGATCCCGCCGGGGTTCAATAGCGCCGTCGCCTGGATCATCAGACAACAGGTGTTCGCCGATGCCGCGCTCGCCGCCGCCTTCCCGCAGATCGCCGACGCGGCGCGCGGCGAGCTGCTGCGCTCGCTGCTGGCGATGAAGGTGATCGCGCCGGTCTAACCGACGGCAGCACGGAGATCAGCAGACAAACGCGCCAACGCCACCGTCCAGGTGCGGTCGACGGCTTGGCGATACAGCGGCGATCCGGGGAACCAGGGCGATTCATCGCCGCTCGCCATCCAGCGAAATTCCGGCGGACAGGGCACCAGCACGCGGCTGGTCCGGCCGGCGGCAGCGCGCAGATGCATATTGGTATTGCTGACGGCGATGTAATCGTCGAGCTGCGCCAGCAGGGCCAGCATAGCCTCGAGATCGTCATTCAGGGCAGTGAGGTCGTGCACGACTTTGCCGGCGGCGGCGGCTAAGGCGGCGATTTCACCCTCCTGCGGCAGACGCTGCAGCGCGATCAGCGTGCCGGACAATACGCGAAGACAGGTTCCGAGGTCGGCCAGCGGCGCGAGCTTGAACAAGGCGCCGAGACGGGCGGCGATCCCCGCTCGCCATGTCACACCGATATAGGGCGGCGGCCCGCAAGCCGCGAGACGGGCGGCGATCTCGGCCATGCGCGTCGGCAGAGGCGGCAATGAGATCGAAGGCGGAATCTGCCCAGCCGTCGTCATCCGCAGCACCAGCGGCAGATCACCGATGGCGATGGTCGTCTCGGCCGGCGGCAAGGCATCTGCCGCCGTCTGCACCGCATCGAGGCCGTCGCAACGCGCCAGCAGCGCTGCGATTTTCGCATCGGCGATATAGGTCACGCGCGCGACGCCACGGCGCCGAAGTTCAGGCAGGAAGCGCAAAAAGAAAATCTCGTCGCCGAGGCCCTGCTCGCCGCACAATAAAACACGCTGGCCGCGAATGTCGTCGGCGCCATGGGGGGACGCGAGCAAGTTCAGCAGCAGGTTCGGCTTGTTGTCGCGGGCGACATAGTCCTGCCAACCGTTCTTGAAGTGGCCCAGCGTCAGCAGCGTCATCGCGCGGTTTTGCTGCGCCCGCGCGTAGTCGGGTTTCAACGTCAGCGCGCGATCATAAGAGGCGATGGCTGCGTCGTGGCGTAGAAGCGCGTCATGGCAGGTGCCGATATGGGAATGAATTTCCGCAACATCCGGCCGCATTGCCAGGGCCTGTTCGAATTCCGCCAGCGCCGCGTCATAGCAACCGTGCTTTTTCAGCGCGTTGCCATAGGAGACGCGGAGGATGGGACTCGTGGGCGCGAGAGCGACGGCGCGTGCCAGCACGTCAACCGCTTCGGCGACCTGTTGCGAATCTTGCAGTGCGACGCCGAGACTATTGAGAATCATGGCATTGTCTGGCAGCGCGACGACAGCGCGGCGCAGCGGAACGAGCGCCTCGGCGGCCCGCCCCTCAAGCAGCAGCGCCTGGCCTTCGTTGCATAGCGTCAAGGCATTGTCCGGCGCGAGCGACCGGGCGCGCGAAATCGCCGGCCAGGCTTCCTCGAGACGGCCTTGTTCCAGCAAAATGGCGGACAGGTTGTTGGCCGGCGCAGCGTCGTGCGGCGCCGCTTGCGCGGCGCGGCGCAGGGCATCGATAGCGCCGACGACATCACCTTGGCCGCGCAGCGCGAGGGCGAGATGCTGCCAAACAGCGCCCTCGCCTGGTGCTAGCGCGGCAGCTTGACGAAAGCTGGCAACCGCCTCCCCAGACAGTCCCAGAGCCTGCTGCGCCCGACCGAGATTCATATGATAAGGCGCCATTCGGGGACGCAGCGCCACGGCGCGGGCGAGACGATCGCGCGCGACGGCGGCATTGCCGCGCTGCAGACGGACCAAACCGGAGAGATGCAAAGCATCGGGATTGTCCGGATCGATTCCGAGAATGCTTTCATAGGCGGCTTGGGCTTCGGCCAGGCGCCCCGCCTTATGCGCCGCCAGCGCCGTCTGCAGCGCCTGAGAAATCGTCGCGCTCAAGGGCCTGGCGCGGCGGACTTCGCCGTCGTAATCCGCGCCGCTTCGGCGAGCCAGAGATCGCCGTAGTCGACATTCTGCCAATCGGCGAACCACGGGCCGCCGCGCGTGTAATGCACGACGTTGGGCGGCGCGCCGGCCGGCTTCTTGCTCCAGCCTTCGAGCCAGTTCCAGGTCTCCGGCACGGCGCCGATCGCGGCGTCATCGAGCCACTGGAAGCGGTGGAGATGGGCGCCGCTCTCGCGGTTGACCACCTCGGGCGTCAGGCGCCGCGTCTGCGGATAGGCGCAATTGAACAGGATCAGGCTCGACCAGTTCTTCCGCGGATAGCTCGTCTGCACCTTGCCGTCCATCTTGGTGGTTTCGGTCGGACGATAGTCGTGCTGCACGCAGAGCGCGCCGTAGCGCGCGGCGTGGTCCGGATCGGCGTATGCGGCGAGACCGGCGATGTCGCCGGTCCACAGGAAATCGCAGTCGCAATAAAGCGCCCAGCCGTCGTATCCCGCGAGATGGGGCACGAGAAAGCGCGTGTAGGTGAACTCAGTCGAGGCCAGCGGATCGGCGTCGCGCGTGTAAAGGCCGCGCGCGCGCAACTCGCCTTGCTGGAGCGGGATCACCTCGACGGGAATCGACGCGTGGTGCTGCAGCGACTCGCGGCAAACATCATAGGCGATCTCTTCACGGCTGTCCCAGCCGACATACACACGGAACGGAGAACCTGACAAAATAGCGATCCTAAATTGAGCGAGCCGGACGGCAATTATCTCACAGAGTGGCGAGGCTGAATACCGCGATGAGATCGGCCGACAGGCGGGCGAGCGCCGCATCCCATGAGCCGCCAAACGCCTGGCGGTAAATCGGCGAGCCTGGAAACCACGGCGACTCGTCGCCCGCCGCCATCCAACGCCAGTCGGCGGGCATCGGCACCAGCAAGCGCGACGGCCGGCCGGCGCTGGCGCGCAGATGCACGTTGGTGTTGCTGACGGCGACATAGTCGTCGAGTCGCGCCATCAGCGCGAGCATGGCCTCGAGATCGTCGTTGAGGTC
The DNA here is from genome assembly GCA_947474495.1 of Rhodospirillaceae bacterium. Classification (GTDB taxonomy): domain Bacteria; phylum Pseudomonadota; class Alphaproteobacteria; order SMXQ01; family SMXQ01; genus CAMAVH01. The sequence continues at coordinate 18,493 of CANJIM010000004.1, read as the reverse complement.
CGAGAGGTCGTGCAAAGCCCGGCCGGCGGCGGCGGCGAAGGCGGCGCCTTCGCCCGCGGCCGGCAGGCGTTGCACCGAGATCAGCGTGCCGGGCAGCGGCGCCACCGCGGCGGCCAGCGCCGCCAGCGGCACTGCCTTGTAGAGCGCGTTGCTTTCCAAGGTTCCCGCGCGCCAGGTCACGGCGATGTAGGGCGGCGGCCCGAGCGCCGCGAGACGCGCGGCGATGGCGGCCGACTGGTCTGCGTCCGGCTGTAGCGCCAGCGGCGGCGGCGTCTCGCTGTCGGGGCCGAGGGCGTAGGGCAGGTCGCCGACCGACAGCACGCGCGCCGTCTCGGGCAGCGGCGCCGCCTCGTCGAGCACCCCGTCGAGCGCCGTGCCAAGCACGGGCGGGCGGCGCAGCAGCCCGGCGATCTTGGTCCCGGCTTGATAGATCACATGGGCGCCGCGCCGCTTGAGAGCCGGCGCGAAGCGGAGGAAGAAAATCTCGTCGCCTAGGCCCTGATCCTTGCGGAGCCAAAAAGTTTGCCCGGTGAGATCCCCCGGCAGGCGTTCTTGATACAGCGCTGCGCGATGTTCCGCCGCCGATTGGCGCCAGCGGTGATCGTCCCATCCCGCGGGGAAGCGGCCATGGGCGAGGTGCAATTGTGCCCGGCCGAACCGCGCCGGAGAATCGTCGGGGGCGCCTGCCAGGAGTCGCTCATAGAGCGCCATGGCCTCGTCGTAGCGACCCTGCTGATGCCGGGCGACGGCAAGATTGTTGAGGGCATTGGCATCCTTGGGCGCCAGCGCCAGAACGCGCTCGAAACTCGCCGCTGCGTCGTCGGCGCGGCCGAGCGCCAACAGGGCCAGCCCCTGGCCACAATGGATGCGGCGCGCGTCGCCGCGCTGCGCCAGGGATTTCCCGAAGCTCGCTAGCGCCTCGGCCGGCTTGTGCAGTGCCAATAAAACATGGCCGCGCTGCAGCAGGGCCTCGGGATGCGGCGGTCCGGCGACCAACGCCCGATCATAGGCGGCGAGCGCCTCGGCGAAGCGGCCGAGCCGCTGCAGGGTGTCGGCGCGACTGTTGTGCAGGCCGGCGTTGCGCGGCTGCCGCGCCAGCGCGTGCTCGAGCGGCGCCAGCGCGCCGGCGGCGTCGCCGCTTTGCGCCAGCAAGGCACCGAGCGCGCCTTGGGTATCGGGATTGTCCGGCGCCAGCGCCGCGGCGCGGCGCGCCAGATCGAGCGCCTCGCCCAATTGTCCGCCGGCAGCGGCGATGGCGCCGAGCATTTGCAGCGCCGGCAGATCGTCCGGCGATTTGCGCAGCAGCGCGCGGCAGTGGTCGGCCGCTTCGGCATGACGGCCGCCTTGATAGGCGCGCAGCGCGAGGGCGTGAAGCGCGGTGGCCATCGCTCAACCCGCCATGCGCGCGGCGGCGACATCGCGCGTCAATCGAGCGAAGGCCTCGTTCCAGCTGCCGTCGGCCGCCTGGCGATAGATGGCGCAGCCGGGGAACCAGGGCGATGCGTCGCCCGCCGCCATCCAGCGCCAGTCGGGCGGCATCGGCACCAGCACGCGCGACGGCAGGCCGAGACTTTGCCGCAGATGGACGTTGGTGTTGCTGACGGCGACATAGTCGTCGAGCAGCGATAGCAGCGCCAGCATGTCGCCGAGATCGTCATGCAGCGCCGCGAAATCATGGGCGATGCGGCCGGCCTCGGCGATTAAGGCCTCGAGCTCGCCGGCCAAGGGTTGGCGTTGCAGCATGAGAACTGTGCCGGGCCACTCGCCGGCGAGGCGGGCGAGGGCTTCGCGTGGCGCGCGCTTGAACAGCGACCCCGACTTGTCGACGCCGCCGCGCCAGGTGACGCCGAGATAGGGCGGCGGGCCGAGTTGCGCCAGCCGCGCGCGCAGCGCCGCCTGCACCTGCGGATCCGGCGTGAGCGGCAGGGCAGGCGGCGTATCGGTGGCGGCCAAGGCATAAGGCAAGTCATCGACCAGCAGCGTGACGTCGGCCGGCGCGCCGTCCTCGCCGACGACGACCTCGTCGAGGATGGCCAGCGGATGGACCAGCGCGGCGACCTTGGCCGCCGCGCGATAGACGATGGCCGCGCCGCGGCGTTTCAGCGCCGGCGCGAAGCGTAGGAAGAAAAGCTCGTCGCCGAATCCCTGATTGCTCTCCAGGCGCAGGCGCCGGCCGCTCATGTCGAGCGGCAAGCGCGGCGTGTCGGTGGTCGCCTGGCAGCGACGGAAGGCGCGGCCGGAGACCCGGGCGCGGTAATCGGCCCAGCCTTCAGCGAAGCGCCCGAGGCCGAGCAGCAGCAGCGCCCGGTTGAAGCGCGCCTCGGCGAGGTCGGGATTGCCGGCGAGCGCCCGCTCATGGGCGGCAAGCGCGCCGGCCTCGTCGCCGATACCGCGCAAGGCGGCCCCGAGATGCGTCCACAGTTCCGGCGTCGCGGCGCGCGCCAGCGCCGCGCGAAAGGCTTCGACGGCGGCGGCATAGCGGCCGCTGCGGTAATGCGCCGCGCCGAGATTGCTCCAGGCGGCCACGACGGCAGAATCGAGCGCCAGGGCGCGCTGCAGCGCTTCGACCGCCGCGTCGGGCTGCTCGGCTGCGAGATAGGCGCCGCCGAGATTGTTCCAAGCCATGGCATCGTTTGGGGTCGCCGCGGTGGCGCGGCGCAGCGCGACGATGGCCTCCGCGTTGCGCTGCTGCGTCAGCAGCAGCTGGCCGAGATTGATCAAGCTCGCGCCGTGATGTGGCTCTTCTTCCAACGCCGCTGTCAGGAGGCGCTCGGCTTCCGCCGTCTCGCCGAGCGCCGACAGAACGGCGCCGAGATTGCTCAAAGCTTTGACGAAGCGCGGCGCGACCGTCAGCGCGGCGCGATAGCGCGCGATCGCCACCATGAGGTCGCCGCGTTGCGCCGCCATCGCCCCCTGCAGTCCGAGTGCTCCGGCGTCCTGCGGATTGGCGGCAAGAATCTGCAGGCATCGCGCGCCGGCCTCGCCGAAGCGTCCGGCCTCGGCGGCGGCAATGGCGCGGCGAAGCGCGTCGGAGATCGCGGGCTGAGGCGTCATGGTGGGTGCGGCAATCCGGATCTGAAAAGGCAAAATGCGAGGTCAGCATTTATCACAGCCGTCTGGCGGCGCCAGACAAAGCGCGATGCCTGGCAAAACATCGCCCAGATCAAAGCCCCCGCGGCGTCAGAGCCAAGCATCTAGCGTCTGATGGAGCGCCGCACCTAGAGATTGGGCATCGCGCTAGGCCGGCCCGACGTCTATTTTGCGCGTGATCGGACTTTTTGTATGTATTTCAAGGAGATGTAGCTTTTCGGCGAGATGCCGGGCGGTCCCTGCGTCACCCGCCTCAAGTCAACCCATTGATAAAATGGCAATTTTCCGAAATGTGGCGAAAATGCGACAGTGCTGGGGCAAGTTTTTTGCCCAGATTGCAAGCACATCCGGGGCAGGCTATCCATGCTACGTGCTTTTAGGCACGGGTCCGGCCGAGGGGGTTCCTGGGTCGGGTGTCGGGGCGAAGCAAGTAGCGCGACCCAAATTCACTGTTCCATGATCCCTCGTCGGCAGGTTTGCAGGGGGATTAAACCGGAGGTTTATCGGTATGAAGAAACTGCTTTTGGGCACGACTGCCCTGGTCGGCGCGTCTTTCGCGGCGACCGCTGCCATGGCGGCCCCCGAAGTTCGCATCGGCGGCTACCTTGATTTCCAGGCTGGCTTCTCCAGCCAGGACCTCAGTGCGGCCGGCTTCGGCCCCGCGCCGGGCGTTCCGGCGGTCACCACGGACCGCGGCTTCGGCTGGGCGACGGACACCGAGCTGCTGATCCGCGCCAGCGACAAGCTGGACAACGGCCTCGCTTGGTCGGTCAAGATCGAACTCGAAGCTGACGCTGATACCGTCAACCCGGGCAGCAACGACAACGCCGACGAAGTCTCGATCGTGTTCTCCGGCAGCTGGGGTCAGCTGACCCTCGGCAACGAAGACGGCCCGGTCGACGCCAAGAACTACGTCGGAGATGGCCAGATCACCGGCATCGGCGTGTCCGGAGCCCGCGGCTACCGCCGCTGGACCAACACGAAGACCTTCACTAACGGTCTGTGGGCTGCGGGCGCTGATCCGTCGAACTCCTCTGACGCGACGAAGATCATGTATTACACGCCGACGATTGCGGGATTCCAGGCCGGCGTGTCCTACAGCGCTAGCAACAAGGACAACGGTTCTTCGCGTGCCACTGATGGTTCGGGCCAACAGACAACTTATGCTTCTGCCCCAGGTAGTTTCGAGAATTACTGGGAACTTGGCGCTAGCTATGATGTAAAGGTCAGCGATGACTTCGCCTTGGGCTTCGCAGCCGCTGCCACGCTTGCCGACGCGGATGATCAGCGTTGGAACAGAGACATCAAGGCCTGGGTGGTCAGTGCGAAGGCCGAATTTGGTGGCTTTACCGCCAGCGCCGGATACGGGGATGACGGAAAATCTGGTCAAAATAAGGCTCTCGGAAATAGCGATGTCTCCGGCTATGCTGGTGCCCTGAAGTACACCACTGGGCCATACGTGGTGGGCGTGTCATACATGCACAACAGTGCGGGTGCGAACGCTGGAAACACAAATGCTAGCTCGGTCAGCAATACTGCTAAATATACTTCCGATGCCTTCACCCTGGGCGCGCAGTACACCATGGGTGCCGGTCTCGTGGTCTATGCCGACACTTGGTATTACACAAACGATAGCGATGGTGTTGCCACAACGTCGGAAAACACCGCTATCGGTCTCTTGATCGGTACCCGCGCCACGTTCTAAGACGGATCTTCGATCCGTCCGCAAACTCGCGGATTGTTACGAGAGGGCGGCAGGGCAACCTGCCGCCCTTTTCGTTTGTTCGCGTCGCGCCGCGCGAATCGAACAACCAATTGAAATAATGGGTATTTTTAAAGATCCGCGCCCGCGACGGGCGCTTCGCCGCACGAGGCTGGCGATTCCCTGCCGTTTTTCCTATAAGTTGAACGGATTGCGCCATCGGCGCCCCCGCGCCTGGCCAGCCCGCCCCGGGGCCCACAAGGATCGTCCGATCGCCATGACCCGCTTTCAGTCCCGTCCGCTTCGTCACCGTCTTCTCCTCGGCGTCTTGCTGCTCCCGGTCGCGCTCGCCGCGTGCGGCAGCACGCCGCCAACGGTCGATAGCGCCACCTATCCGATGGACCGCCGCGAAAAGGAAAAGCTCGACGGCGAAAAGCGCGGCCAATCGGGCAGCATCTTCGGCAAGGACGGCCTGATCCTATTCGGCAAGAAGAAGGAAGAGATCGCCCCCAACGGCGTCGCGGTGAACAGCTTCCTGTGGCGCGCCTCGCTCGACACGCTGTCCTTCATGCCGCTCGCCTCGGCTGATCCGTTCGGCGGCGTCATCATCACCGACTGGTACAGCCCGCCCGAGACGCCGGACCGCCGCTTCAAGGCGACCGCCTATATTCTCGATCGCGACCTGCGCGCCGACGGCGTTCGCGTCACCCTGTTCCAGCAGCGCCGCGACGGCAACAATTGGGCCGACCTGCCGGTCGAAGCCAAGACCTCGACCGATCTGGAAAACACTATCCTGACGCGCGCGCGCCAGCTCCGCGTCGACCAGACTACCGCCCGCTAAGCCGCGAAAAATAAGGCCAAAAACTCCGCGTCGCTCGCGGCGGGGCTTGCGCCAGGGCTTGCGAATCCGCGCCCTGACGTAGAAAATCGCGCCGGGCCACCGCCTTGCTTTTTAGGCCCGCACTCGGCCCGTCTTTCATCCGCGTTCAGGCGATCGCCGCGCGCCCGCCGTCACTCGGGCCACGCCGTTCCCTGCCCCTTCAGGAATTCGCTCCGCATGTCGTCCGCCTCTTCCGCCCCTCCCCGTAGCGAGCGCTACAACGTCAGCGAGACCGAAGCCAAATGGCGCGCCGAATGGGAAAGCCGCGGCACCTTCAAGGTCGGCTTCGACACGGCGGCCTATCAGGACAAGCCGAAATATTACGTGCTTGAGATGTTCCCCTATCCGTCGGGGCGCATCCACATGGGCCACGTGCGCAACTACACGATGGGCGACGTGGTGGCGCGCTACAAGCGCGCGCAGGGTTTCAACGTGCTGCACCCGATGGGGTGGGACGCCTTCGGTTTGCCGGCCGAGAACGCCGCCATCGAGCGCGGCGTGCATCCCGCCGATTGGACCTATTCGAACATCGCGACGATGAAGGGCCAACTCAAGCTGATGGGCCTGTCGCTCGATTGGGACCGCGAGATCGCCACCTGCCATCCCGAGTATTACCGCCATCAGCAGCGCATGTTCACCGACTTCATGGCGAACGACTTGGTCTATCGCAAGGAGTCGCTGGTCAACTGGGATCCGGTCGACAACACCGTGCTCGCCAACGAACAGGTGATCGACGGCCGCGGCTGGCGCTCCGGCGCGTTGGTCGAACGCCGCCAGCTCAATCAATGGTTCTTCAAGATCACGCAATTCGCCGACGAGCTGCTCGACGGTTTGAAGACGCTCGAGCGCTGGCCGCAAAAAGTGCGCTTGATGCAGGAGAACTGGATCGGCCGCTCGGAAGGCGCTTACATCGACTTCGAAGTTGTCGATCAGAAAGAGCCGCTCACCGTTTTCACGACGCGGCCCGACACGCTGTTCGGCGCCTCCTTCGTCGCCGTCGCCGCCGATCATCCGCTCATCGCCGAACTGGCGAAAAGCGACTCGGGCTTGCAGACGTTCGTCGAGGAGACGCGGCGCGGCGGCACCACCGAAGAAGCCATCGAGACCGCCGAGAAGCATGGCTACAAGACGGCGCTGAGCGTGAAGCATCCCTTCATCGCCGGCGCGACGCTGCCGGTCTATGCCGCCAACTTCGTGCTGATGGGCTACGGCACCGGCGCCATCTTCGGCTGCCCGGCCCATGATCAGCGCGATCTCGATTTCGCCCGCAAATATAAGCTGCCGGTCAAAGCCGTGGTGATCCCGAAAGGCGAGGATCCCAAGAGCTTCGCCGTCGCCGACGAGGCCTTCACCGACGACGGCCTGCTCGCCAATTCGGGCTTCCTCGACGGCCTCGCCGTGCCGGAGGCCAAGCGCGCCGCCATCGCCAAGCTCGAATCGCTCGGGCGCGGCAAGGGCGCGATCATGTATCGCCTGCGCGACTGGGGTATCTCGCGCCAGCGCTATTGGGGCTGCCCGATCCCGGTGATCCACTGCGCCGCCTGCGGCATCGTGCCGGTGCCGGCCGACCAGTTGCCGGTGCGCTTGCCTGAAGACGTCGACTTTTCCGCGCCGGGTAATCCGCTCGACCGCCATCCGACCTGGAAGCATGTCGACTGCCCGAAGTGCCGCTCGGCCGCCGTGCGCGACACCGACACGATGGACACCTTCGTCGATTCGTCTTGGTACTACGCGCGCTTCTGCTCGCCGCGTGACAACGCGCCGGTCGATCCCAAGGCGGTCGAATATTGGCTGCCGGTCGATCAATATATCGGCGGCGTCGAACATGCGATTTTGCATTTGCTCTATGCGCGCTTCTTCGCCCGCGCCATGCAGAAGACGGGGCGCTTGCCGGTCGCCGAGCCGTTCAGCGGCTTGTTCACGCAGGGCATGGTCTGCCACGAGACCTACAAGGACAGCGCCGGCAAGTGGCTGTTCCCCGAGGACGTCGACAAGAAGCCGGACGGCAGCGGCGTCAACGTGAAGGACGGCTCGCCGGTCACCATCGGCCGCTCGGAATCCATGAGCAAGTCGAAGAAGAACGTCGTCGATCCCGAGACAATCATCCGCGACTACGGCGCCGACACGGCGCGTTGGTTCATGCTGTCCGACAGCCCGCCCGAGCGCGACATCGAATGGACGACGTCGGGCGTCGATGGCGCCTTCCGCCATATCAATCGCCTGTGGCGCATGACCAACGAGCTGCGCGATGACTTGCCCGCGCCCGGCACGCCGGCGCCGGCCAGCTTCGGCGCCGTCGCCGAAAAGCTGCGTCGCGCCACGCACAAATGCATTGCCGGGGTCACCGACGACATCGAGCGCTTCCATTTCAACCGCGCCGTCGCCCGGCTCTATGAATTCGCCAACGCGGTGCTCGACGCCGATTCGGAGAACGGCGCCGACACGCGCTGGGCCCGACGCGAGGCGCTCGAAGTCATGGCACGGCTGATCGGGCCGATGATGCCGCACCTCGCCGAAGAAATTTGGACCATGCTCGGTCATGCGACCTTGCTGGCCGAGACCGCCTGGCCGGTCGCCGACACGGCGCTGACCCAGGAAAACAGCGTCACGGTCGGCGTCCAGGTCAATGGCAAGATGCGCGGCACGCTTGAACTGGCGCGCGATGCGGCGCAGGCTGAGGCCGAGGCGCTCGCCCTCGCCCTGCCGACTGTCGTCGCCGCGATGGGCGGCAAGCCGGCGCGCAAAGTCATCGTCGTGCCCAATCGGGTGATCAATGTCGTGGTCTAAAGCCGCCGCCGCAACCTGCCTTGCCCTCGCGCTGATTGCCACGAGCGGCTGCGGCTTCCGCCCGCTTTACGGCGAGCGCAGCGCCGCGTCGGTCACCGCGCCGGAATTGGCGGCGATTCAAATCGACACCATAACCAACAGGGAAGGCCAGCTGGTTCGCAACAGTCTGCTCGATAAGATGCAGCCGCGCGGCGCCGCCGCCAAGCCGCTCTATCGGCTGACGGTTGGCGTCGGCATCGCCCGCGAAAGCCTCGGTGTCCGCACCGATGAGACGGCAACACGCGGCAGCCTGACGATGACGGCCAGCTACACGCTGATCGAGCTTGCCGGCGGCAAGCAGGTGATGTCCGGCAACAGCCGGGCGGTCAGCAGCTACAACGTCCTCGATTCCGATTTCGCCAATGTGATCAGCGAGAACGATGCGATTCGCCGCACTGCTGTCGATCTCAGCGAAGAGATCAAAACCCGCGTGGCGATTTACCTCTCCTCGCGCAAAGCGAGCTGATCTCTTGAAGATCGCCCTGTGAAGATTCAGGCGGCCAGAGCCGACGGTTTCGCGCGCAAGCCCGATGCCGCCGTGCGCGCTGTGCTGCTCTACGGTCCCGACAGCGGCCTGGTGCGCGAGCGCGCCGAAGCCTTGATCAAGGCGGTCGCCGGCGCGATCGACGACCCCTTCCGCACACGTGAGATTTCCGCCGCCGAACTGAAAGACGATCCCGCGCTGCTGAGCGACGAGGCCAATGCCATGTCGCTGATGGGCGGCCGGCGGGCGGTTCGTTTGCGGGGGGCGCTCGATAGCCATGCCAAGCTGTTTGAGGAGCTGCTCGACGAAGAGGTGAAGGCCGATTCGCTCGTCGTTATCGAGGCCGGGTTGCTGTCGCCCTCATCCAAGCTGCGCAGCCTGTTCGAAGATCATCCCAAGGGCGCGGCCATCGCTTGCTATCTCGACGACGAATCGACTCTCGCCGATGTCATCCGCGATAGCCTGCGCCAGAACAAGCTGGAGGTCGCGCCCGACGCCCTCGAGTTTCTCGTCGGCCGTCTCGGCGGCGACCGCATGCTGACGCGCCGCGAGCTCGAAAAGCTCGCCATATATTGTGCCCCCTTGAATGGAGACGCGTCCGGCAAGGTGACGCTGGCCGACGCCGAGGCCTGCGTCGGCGATTCGTCAGAGCAAGGCGTCGACGACATCGCCATGGCGGTGGCGCGTGGCGATATCGCCGAGCTCGACCGCACCTACGAACGCGTGACGCGCGAGGGCACCCATGCCATCGCCATTCTGCGCGCGGTGTCGCGCCACTTCGAGCGGTTGCATTTCGTCGCCGGCAAAATGGCCGAAGGCGCCAATGCCGATGGGGCGATCAAAGCGTTGCGCCCGCCGCTGTTCTTCAAGGCGGTGACGCCGTTCAAGATGGCGCTGCGGCAATGGCCGGCCAGCAATATCGGCCGCGCCCTCGAATTGCTGCTGAAAGCCGAGATGGATTGCAAGACGACCGGCATGCCGTCCGAGGCGATCACGGCGCGCGTGCTGATGCAGCTGGCGACAGCCGCGAGACGCGCGGCGCGTTGAGAGAAAAGAGCTCTCATTTTACGTCATGCCCGGACTTGGTCCCGGCATGACGAATTGGAAAGTTTAGCGGGTCGTCAGTCAGAACCTAATTTAGAACCGCCTCGCCGATGCCTACTTCCCCATCCGCCGCAGCACGTCGTCGAGTTGTTCGAGCGTGCTGTAGTGCACCGACAGCACGCCGCCCTTGCCGTCGAAGGTGATGCCGACTTTCAGTCCGAGCAGATTCGACAGGTCGCGTTCGAGCGCGACGATGTTGGCGTCTTTCGACTGCATCTTTTTCTTCATCGTCGCCGGCGTGCGGCGGCCGATGGTTTGCTCGCGATGGGCTTTGACGAGCCACTCGACTTGACGAACGCTCATATCGCCCTTGATCGCTTCCAAGGCGAGATGCTCGGCCTCTTCTGGCTCGACACCGATCAGCGCGCGGGCATGGCCGGCCGACAGCTTGCCCGATTCGACAAGCTTACGGACGCCGTCAGGCAGGCTCAACAGGCGCAGCAGATTGGCGACATGGCTGCGGCTCTTGCCGATCACCTTGGCCAGATCTTCCTGGGTATGTTTGAACTCGTCCATCAACCGGCGGTAGCCGTCGGCCTCTTCCATCGCGTTGAGATTCTCGCGCTGGATGTTTTCGACGAGCGCGATTTCGAGTGCGTCGCGGTCGGACAGTTCGCGGATGGTGACCGGCACTTCATGCAGCTGCGCCAATTGCGCGGCGCGCCAGCGCCGTTCGCCGGCGACGATCTCGTAAGCGTTGGGTTCGCTGGCGAGGCGGCGCACCAGGATCGGCTGCAGGATGCCCTTCTCCTTGACCGAATCGACCAGCGACTGGATCTGCGACGGATCGAAATTGTGGCGCGGCTGATATTTGCCGGGACGCAGGAATTCGATCGGCACGGCCTTGGCCGGGCGCGCCTTGTCGAGCTCGGCATAATCGGCACTCTCTTCGCCGAACAAAGCGGCGAGGCCGCGGCCGAGATTTTTCGGGCGCGGCGCTGTCGCGCCGGTCTTCTCGCTGTCTGCGCTCATGCCGCCTTCCCCTGCTCGCGCTTGAGAACTTCTTTGGCCAACTGAATATAGGCCTGGGATCCGACGCAGCGCAGGTCGTAGAGCAGCACGGGCTTGCCATGGCTCGGCGCTTCCGAGACGCGGACATTGCGCGGGATCACGGTGGTGTAGACCTTGTCGCCGAGGAAGCCGCGCACGTCGGTGGCGACCATCTCGGTCAGATTGTTGCGCGTGTCGTACATGGTGAGCACGACGCCCTGCAGCTCGAGACTTGGGTTGAGCGCGCGTTTGACCCGCTCGATCGTCTTGAGCAGATGGCTCAGGCCTTCGAGGGCGAAGAACTCGCATTGCAGCGGCACCAGCACCGAATCGGCGGCGACCAGGGCGTTGAGGGTCAGCAGGCCGAGCGCCGGCGGGCAGTCGATCAGCACGTAGTCGTAGGCGCCGCGCGATTCGCCGATGGCGGACTGCAGGCGGTACTCGCGCTTCTCGACATCGATCAGTTCAAGCTCGGCGCCGGCGAGGTCGACGGTGCTCGGCACCACCGACAGGCCGGGCACCTGGCTCTGCACCGCGGCGGCGATCAGGCTGCCGCCGTCGAACAGCACGTCGTAAATACCGCGGCCGCGTTTGTCATGACCGATGCCGAGACCGGTCGAGGCATTGCCTTGCGGATCGAGATCGATGACCAGCACCCGCGCTTCGCAGGCGGCGAGCGCCGTGGCGAGATTGATCGTCGTGGTGGTCTTGCCGACACCGCCCTTCTGGTTGGCGATGGCGATGACCCGCGTCCGGCTCGGCACGATATTGAGCGGCAGGACAGCCGGTTTGGACTCGGCCTTGGGCTGAGGATCTAAGGTCGTGATCGTCGCAGACTCGCCGGCAATGTCGCTAAGGTCTTGATTTGACACGGGAAATATCCCTGATGTGCAAGAGGTTGCCAGCTGGGCCGGATCGGCTGGGCAACTGTTCAACGGTCATTTTCCAGGATTTGGCCGCAGCGGTCAATTCATCCGCCGCCGTCGCCCCTTTTAGAAAAAGGCAGTGGCTGCTCGGCATCAGAAAGGGTTCGGCATAAGCGAGCAGCGACTCGAGCGGCGTCAGGGCACGCGCGGTGACGACATCGGCCGAAAAAGCCGCGAGTTTTTCGATGCGCGCCGGATGGATTTTCACGTCGGTCCTGGTCTCGCGCGCCACGGTCGAGAGAAACGCGCATTTGCGCATATCGGATTCGACGAGATTCACTTGCCATTGGCGGTTCGTATCGCTCGCCATGATCGCCAGCACCAGACCGGGAAATCCGGCTCCCGATCCCAAATCGACAAGGGTCAAAGGTGAGCCATCGGGACGTGCTGCCGGGATATGGGGGGCGAGCTGTGCGGAATCGAGCATGTGACGCCGCCATAGGTCCGGTAGCGTGTCTTTGCCGACGAGATTGATCGCCGGCTGCCATTTGGCCAGCAACGCCGCATAGGTTTGCAGCCGGGTCATTGTTTCACGTGAAACAATGCCAGATTGCTCAAATATTTCAGGGCTCAAGGGAGAATCGGCCACGCCGCTTAAGCCGATTTTGCCAATTTGCGGCGCTTCACATGGCCGAGCAGCGCCGTGAGGGCCGCTGGGGTCATGCCGGGGATGCGGCCCGCCGCCGCCAGACTCTCCGGACGGATGCGCGTGAGCTTATCGCGCAACTCCGTGGAAAGCCCGCCGATGGCGTCGTAATTCACATCGACCGGCAGCGCCAAAGCTTCGTCCTTGCGCAAGGCGCGAATGTCGGCGGCCTGGCGGTCCAGATAACCCGCGTAGCGGCCGTCGATTTCCAACTGGGCGCCGATCGCCGAATCGAGCTGGCCCAGGGCTGGCCACAAGGCCGCCAACCGTGCCAGGTCGATATCTGGGTAGGCCAGCAGGGTCATAGCCGTGCGGCGCTGGCCATCTTGATTGATGTTGAGGCCGGCCCGCGCCAATTCGGGTGGCGTGGCGCTCAGCGATTCGGCGAGTGCCCGCACCTCGGCCAGGGCCTGCGCCTTGCCGGCATAGGCTTTAGCACGCAGCGAGCCGACGCAGCCGATGGCCTGGCCCTTGGCCGTCAGGCGCTGGTCGGCATTATCGGCGCGCAAGGTCAGGCGATATTCGGCGCGCGAGGTGAACATGCGATAGGGCTCGGTGACGCCCTGAGTGACGAGGTCATCGATCATCACGCCGAGATAGCCATCGGCGCGGTCCAAGACGAAGGGCTCGCGCCAACCACCCGCCCGCAACGCGGCATTGATACCGGCGATCAGGCCCTGCCCGGCCGCTTCTTCATAGCCGGTGGTGCCATTGATCTGGCCAGCCAAGAAAAGCCCCGGCAGACGACGCGTTTCCAAGCTACGGTTCAGTTCGCGTGGATCGACATAGTCATATTCGATGGCGTAGCCGGGCCTCAGAATCACTGTGTTTTCCAGGCCTGGAATGGTTTTCAGCAAGGCTTGCTGCACGTCCAGCGGCAGCGAGGTGGAGATGCCGTTGGGATAGACCGTCGGATCGTCGAGGCCTTCCGGCTCGAGGAAGATCTGATGCCGCTCGCGACCGGCAAAGCGCACCACCTTGTCCTCGATCGACGGGCAGTAACGCGGGCCGCTGCTGCTGATCTGCCCGCTATACATGGGCGCGCGGTGCAGGTTGGCGCGGATCAGCGCGTGGCTCGCCTCCGTCGTGCCGGTCACATGGCAGGAGACCTGCGGCGTCGTGATCGCCTTGGTCATGGTCGAGAACGGCACGGCGGGATCGTCGCCCGGCTGGGCGTCAAGGCCAGTGTAATCGATGGTGTGGCCGTCGAGACGCGGCGGCGTGCCGGTCTTCAAACGGCCGAGCACGAAGCCCGCGCGCTCCAAGGTGTTCGATAGGCCGAGACTGGGTGCTTCGCCGACACGGCCGGCGGGAATTTGTGTTTCGCCCATATGGATCAGGCCGCGCAGGAAAGTGCCGGTCGTCAGCACAGCGGCGGCGCATTGCAGTTCGCGCCCGTCCGCGAGAATGACGGCAGCGACGGCGCCGTCCGCGCCCAGCCGCAGATCGTCGGCTTCGCCGGCGATGATGGTCAGGTTCTCTTGCTCCCGCAGCAGCCCCTGCATGGCGAGACGATAGAGCTTGCGATCGGCTTGGGCACGCGGCCCCTGCACCGCTGGGCCCTTGCTCTTGTTGAGCACGCGGAATTGGATGCCGCCGGCATCGATGGCGCGGCCCATGACACCGTCGAGCGCATCGATCTCGCGCACCAGGTGGCCCTTGCCCAAACCGCCGATGGCAGGGTTGCAGGACATCTCACCAATCGTCTCAGGCTTGTGAGTGACAAGCGCCGTGCGCGCGCCCATACGAGCAGCCGCCGCCGCGGCTTCGCACCCCGCATGGCCGCCGCCGATGACGATGACGTCAAATTTATCCGCAATATTGGGCGCAATACTTGTCATGGGCGGCGCAATCTAGGGACCTGTGGAAAACACGTCAATCGCGGCGCTATGTTTCACGTGAAACATTCATCTAAGTCCTTATTTTCCAATGCAAAAGTCGCGAAAGATTTTATCCAGTACGTCCTCGACGCCGACCTTGCCGGTGATCTGGCCGAGCCATTGAGCTGCCTGGCGCAGTTCTTCCGCCATGAGTTCCGGCGCTGAAGCCGTTAGCGCTACCGAGAGAGAATCCCGGCAATTTTCCAAAGAGTTCCGGTGCCTCTGGCGGGTCAGGGCGGGACTACCGGAGAGATCCATGCGCTGCGCGACTTCGGCCTGAAGGCGCGCCAAGAGCTCCGGCATGCCGGCACCCGTTTTTGCCGAAATCGCCAAAGCAGGCTGGCCCGCAACCCCTCCAGCAGCGGTATGGAGGTCGGTCTTACTCAGTAGGACTATGCTATTTTCATCAACTAAATCAATGGTATGGCTATCCGGTATGGCCGTTCCGTCAAACAAGATAAGTTTCACATCCGCCTCGGCCGCGCGGGCGCGGGCGCGGCGCACGCCCTCACTCTCGATCTCGTCGTCGGCATCACGTAAACCGGCTGTGTCGGTGAGGATGACCGGCCAGCCGCCGAGATCGAGATGAACATCGATCACATCGCGGGTCGTCCCGGCGCGCGACGAGACGATCGCCGCGTCGCGCTGCGCCAGGGCATTGAGCAAACTGGACTTGCCGGCGTTGGGCGCCCCGAGGATGACCACGGAAATACCGCCGCGCAGCCGTTCGCCGCGCCGCTGGTCCGCGAGATGTCTGTCGATGTCGCCGATCAGCGCGGCAATTTGCGCCGCCGCGTCAGCCAGCATGTCGGGCGGCAGATCCTCATCGACGAAATCGATCGCCGCCTCCTGATAGGCCAGCAGGCTGAGCAGCCGGGCGCGCCAGCCTTCGTAGAGGGCGCCCAACTCGCCGGCCAATTGGCGACGGGCCTGGCGGCGTTGCGCCTCGGTCTCGGCGGCGACCAGATCGGCCAGGCCCTCGGCGGCGGTCAGGTCCAGCTTGCCGGCGATGAAGGCGCGCTTGGTGAACTCGCCGGGCTCGGCCAGCCGGTAGCCGTCCATGCGGCCCAGGGCGCCGAGCGCAGCAGCGATGCTGGCGCGGCCGCCATGTAGCTGCAGCTCGACGATATCCTCGCCGGTGAAGCTATGGGGGGCGGCAAACCACAGGGCCAACCCATCATCGAGCGCCTCGCCGCTCGCCGGATCGTACAGGGTGACGCGCACGGCCTGACGCGGCGGCGGAATCTCGCGATGGCAAAGGCGCGCGAACAGCTCGCCGGCACGCGGCCCCGAGACGCGATGGACCGCGACGCCGGCCGCGCCGGGCGCGCTGGCCAAGGCGTAAATCGTCGCGTCTGCGCTCATATGACTTGCCGCAAAAGCACCATCATCATGGGCTATTCATGCCATGAGCGCCGAAACGTCGCCACTGATGAAGCGGTGACGGAGGGGCGGCGTCTCGCGGATGACGCATCATGCGGGCTCATGGCTTGATGGTGTTTACCGGCCTTGTCGCAGCGCTTGTCGCGCTCGGCGCCTGCCGTGCCGGTTGCGCCGGATACTGCCGCGACAACGACCGGCAGCGTTCCTTCACGGGCGAGCCGTTCCGCGCCGCCGCTTGCCCGACGCTTGACCACATCCCCCGCAGCGTGGCCTGCGACCGGCAGCGCGGCAGCCGCGATCATCTCAAGTGCATGCAAGCACTCGACAGTCGGGGTTATACTTGCTGACAAGATTTTCCGCGTTCGCGAGTCCCCCATGCCCCTCCCTGCCAAAAACCTGCTTGGTCTTGAGACCAGTCCCTATCTGCTGCAGCACAAAGACAACCCGGTGCATTGGCGCGCCTGGGGGCCGGAGGCGCTCGCCGAATCGCGCGCCAGCAACAAGCCGATCCTGCTGTCGGTCGGCTATGCCGCCTGCCACTGGTGCCATGTGATGGCCCACGAGAGCTTCGAGAATCCGACGACGGCGGCGGTGATGAACAAGCTGTTCGTCAACATCAAGGTCGACCGCGAAGAACGCCCCGACATCGACGGCATCTATCAGGCGGGCTTGCAACTGCTCGGCGAACAGGGCGGCTGGCCGCTCACTATGTTTCTGACGCCGGACGCCGAGCCCTTCTGGGGCGGCACCTACTTTCCGCCCGAAGAGAAATTCGGCCGACCTGCCTTCATCGACATGCTGCTGAAAGTGTCCGAGGTGTTCCGCACCCAGCCGCAGGGCATCGCCGAGAATGCCGCCAAGCTGAAGAACGCGCTCGATGGCATGGGCCAGCCGAAGAAGGGCGCCCTGGTGCCGATCTCGATTCTCGATCAGGTCGCCGATCGCATCTTGCGCGAATTCGACATGGAGCATGGCGGCCTCGGCACGGCGCCGAAGTTTCCCCACAGCAGCCATTTCGAGCTGATATGGCGGGCCTTTCTGCGCAGCGGCAACAAGGCCTATGGCGACGCCGTGACCTTCAGCCTGGAGAAGATGTGCCAAGGCGGCATCTACGATCATCTCGGCGGCGGCTTCGCACGCTATGCCACCGACCAGAAATGGCTGGTGCCGCATTTCGAGAAGATGCTCTACGACAACGCGCAGCTGATCGAGACGCTGACGCTGGTCTGGCAGGAAACCCGCAGTCCCCTGTTCGCCCAGCGCGTCGAAGAAACCTTGCAATGGCTGCAGCGCGAGATGATTGCGGAAAGCGGCGCCTTCGCCGCGACGCTCGACGCCGACAGCGAACATGAGGAAGGCAAGTTCTACGTTTGGACCGAGGCGGAGATCGACGCCGCACTCGCCGACGTGCCGCCGCAGGATCTCGCGCTATTCGAACAGGTTTACGACGTGACGGAGGCGGGCAATTGGGAGGGGAAGATCATCCTCAACCGCACAGCTCACGCCAAGCTGCTGAGCGATGACGAAGAAGCCGCCCTCGCCCGCCTGCGCGCCAAGCTGCTCAGCGTCCGCGCCGGCCGCGTGCGACCCGGCTGGGACGACAAGGTGCTGGCCGATTGGAACGGCATGATGATCGCCGCGCTCGCCTTTGCGTCCGGCGTGTTCGGCCGCGCCGACTGGCTGGCGATGGCCAAGCGCGCCTATGACGTGGTGCGCGACAAGCTCGGCAACGGCGGTGGCGTCGAAGACGGCCGCCTGTTTCACAGCTATCGCGCCGGCCAGACACGCGGCGCCGGCATGATCGACGATTATGCCCAGATGGCGCGCGCCGCCCTAGCGCTGCACGAAGCGACCGGCGAGGCGATTTACATCGCTCAGGCCGAAGCCTGGGTCGATACGCTCGATACCTTTTTCTGGGACAAGGCCGACGACCAGGACGGCGGCGGCGGTTATTTCTTCACCGCCGACGATGCCGAGGGTCTGATCCTGCGCCGTCGCGATTGCACCGACAACGCCACGCCGTCCGGCAATGCGGTGATCGCCGGCGTGCTGGCGCGCCTGTGGTACCTCACGGGCGAGGCCGCCTATCAGGCCCGCTCCGAGGCGACCATCTCCGCCTTCTCCGGCGAGATCGCGCGCAATTTCTTCCCGCTGCCCACGTTGCTCAACGCCAATCAATTCCTGCAGCAAGGCGTGCAGATCGTGCTGGTCGGAAAGCCGGACGATTTGAAAGCGCTGCGCGCCGCCGTCGACGGCGTCTCGCTGCCCGACCGCGTGATCCAGGCCGTCACGCCCGAACAGGCCTTACCCGCCGGCCATCCCGCGCAAGGCAAAGGCCAGCAGGCCGGCAAGCCGACCGCCTATGTCTGCGTCGGCCAGACTTGTACCCTGCCGATCACCGACCCCGCGTTGCTGACCGAAGCGCTGAAGGCCGCCCGTGCGATCAAGTGAGCCGCTCAATTCGTTAAGCCAGTTTCCGACCCAGCCGGGCGATCACCGCTTCATGATCGATTCGCCGCTCGGCACGCTGACCTTGACCGAACGCGACGGCGCCCTCGTCGCGCTCACCTGGGGCAAGCAGG
>CANJIM010000003.1 GCA_947474495.1 Rhodospirillaceae bacterium | reverse complement strand
GGCATCCACAGAGGCGGTCGGCACGATGCCCGCCGTTACCATGGGCGTCGGGTAAAAGGCGCGAGCAATCTTGGCAAAGGCGAGGTAGGGCGCTTCCGACAGGAGCAGCGACATTCCCGCCGGCGCGCGGTCGGCATTCGCCTTGGCCACAACGCAGGCCCCTGCCCGGCTGGCCGAGAAGGCATCGAGATAGCGGCGGTTATCGAGGAAGCTAACTTGTTCCGCGGCTGCCGAATCGAGCGGCGCCACGTCGCTAATCACACGGGAGACGTCTGCGCCGGCTGGCAGGCTTGCTCCCGCGATCTCCGCCAACTGGCCGAGTGTGAAAGGCCCCGCGGCCGCGAAGAACCTGGGATCGGCCATCGCCTCATCTGCCGGCGGGCTTGGCCGGTGCAGCCGGCGTCGCAGCAGTTGGAGGCACCGTGACGGAAGGAAGCTTGCCATTAAGCCGCTTCATCACCTCGTCGGTCACTTCCATCTGAGGATTATAATAGAGCGTCTGGCTTCTGGCCAAAACGAGCGTCAGTTTGCGCTCTTCAACCAGCGCGCCGACGATCGCATTCAACTCCTTCTCGACGATCCCGCTGGCGACGCTGAAAGACTTGTCCAACTCGCGCTTGCGGTTCTGCACGTCGCGCTGAAGATTGCCAACCCGTTGCTCGAATGCCCGGCGGCGTTCGGCGAAGGCCTCCGGCGAAATGATGGTGCGCTGCTTGTTGAGTTCCTGCTCGGCATTGCGCAGATCGTTTTCCTGCTTCGTGATTTCCTGCTGGTAGGCATTGCGCTGCTTTTCGATTTGAGCGGTGATCGACTTGGTCGCGTTCGAATCACGCATGATGCGCTGAATATCGACCACGGCGATGTTCTGCTGCGCATAGGCCGGCGCGGCCACCATCGCCGCTGCAAACAGGCCGCCGAGCAGAAGAAGGAGTTTAAGCTTGCGCATGATCTTTAGAACCTTGAACCAAAGTTGAAGCTGAAGATTTGGGTCTGGTCGAAGGTCTCTTTGACGACCGGGAAGCCGAGATCGACCCGAACGGGACCGAACGGCGTTTTAAGCCCCAAGCCGACGCCGACGACGACGCGTGGCGCCGAGGAATCGTCGATGCGCGGACCCGGACCCTTATCTTCGACGCCGGTCGCTGCGCCGACGTCGGTGAAGAAGTAGCCTTTCATGGCGAATTCGCGACCAACGTTGATGGGAATGCCGAGTTCGACGCTGCCGACATAGTAGGTCGTGCTGCCGAGCACATCATTTGTCGTCGAATCTCGCGCGCCGACACCACCGCGTTGGAAGCCGCGGAACGAATCGCCACCGATAAAGTATCGGTCTGACAGGTTGAGCGGGTCATCGTTCAAATTGACGGTGTAGCCGGCTCGGAAGCCAGTGCTCAAAACCCAATTATCGAACAGCGGCGTGTAGTTGATACCAGACACGTCCGTTTTGATGAACTTTTCGGTGCCGCCAAGGCCGGCGAACGAGTTACCGAAACGAAGCATATAACCTTCGCTCGGCTCGAGTTTGCTATCGCGCGTGTCGTAAGCGATCGTGTGGCCGATGGCAGACGTAACCGAGTCGCCTTCTTGCTCCTGCAAGTAAACCGACGATGTCGTCCGCACGTTTGAAATGGTGTCCTGGTTGATCTTATAATTGAAACCATGACTCAGGCGCTCGTTGTAGTTGAAGCCGGTGCGCAGCGTGATGCCCGTGATCTTCTCTTCGAACGCGATGCTGTTAGCCTTCCCGCGCGTGATCTCCGACAGGTCAACACCAGCCGACAGGTTACGATCAAGAAAATATGGCTCTGTAAAGCTGATCAGAGCTTCCTGAGTCTGCGTGCCTACGAGCAGCTTGGCGGTGGCGCGCTGGCCCTTGCCGAGCAAGTTGCGCTCGGACACCTGAATGATGCTGATCAAGCCCTGCGAAGACGAGAAGCCACCGCCGATATTCAACGAGCCGGTTGACTGCTCTTCGACTTCGACCTGCAGCACGGCCTTGTCCGGCGCCGAGCCTTCGACGCGGCGGATCTCAGATTTCTTGAAGTAGCCGAGATCGCGGATGCGCTGACGCGAACGATTCAATTTGGCCGTGTTGAAAGCGTCGCCTTCGACCAAGCGAAACTCACGGCGGATGACGCGGTCTTGCGTACGCGTATTGCCGGTGATGTCGATACGCTCGACGAACACGCGCGGGCCTTCATTGATCTCGTAGGTGATATCGATGGTCTGGTTATCGCGGTTGCGATCGACGCGCGGGCGGATGTCGACGAAGCCGTAGCCCTGGCTGCCGACGGCGTCCGTCAGTTTATTGATCGTTTCATCCACTTTGGTAGCGCTGTACCAATCGTTCGAATCATGTGTCAGCAGCGCGCGCAAGGAATCCGTATCGAGATCCTTCAACTGCGTCGTGAGGTCGACCTTGCCGAACTTATAGCGCACGCCTTCTTCGATCGTGAAGGTGACGAAGAAATCTTCGCGGTCCGGCGTCAGTTCGGCCACAGCCGAGACGACCCGGAAATCGGCATAGCCATTTTTCAGATAGAAACGACGCAGCAATTCGCGGTCATTCTGCAACTGATCAGGATCGTAAATATCATCGCTGAGAAGGAAGCTGAACCAGCTCGACTCTTGCGACGTGATGACGCCCTGCAACTGCGAATCGCCGAATCGTTTATTGCCGACGAAAGTAATCTGGCGAATTTTGGTCGCCGGGCCTTCGTTGATCTCAAACACCAGATCGACGCGGTTTTGCGACTGCTGAATGACCTTGGGCTCAACCGTGGCGGCGAATCGGCCGCGGCGGCGATAAAGATCGAGGATGCGCTTCACGTCCGCCTGCACCCGTGTACGGGTGTAGACGACGCGCGGACGCAACTGCACTTCTTTCTCGAGCGTATTGCGCTCGATGATGTCATTACCCTCAAAGGCCAAGCGGTTGATGATCGGGTTTTCGACGACGCGGATGATCAGCGCGGCGCCTTCGCGGCGCAGCGACACGTCCGCGAATAAGCCCGTGGCAAATAGCGCCTTGAGCGAGCCGTCGCTCTGCTCGGCGTTGAAATTGTCGCCGGCCTTGACCGTCAGGTAGGACAGGACTGTTTCCGGCTCGATGCGCTGCAAGCCTTCGACGCGGATTTCGCTGATGCGAGGACCGTCCTGCGCGAGCGCCGCGCCGGAGAGACCGCAGACTATCGCTGCAAGCAACCAGGCGGTCTTCAAAACACTGGTCATGGCGCGGAACATCGTCGCAAACGTCTTCATATTTTTTCGTATCTCGATGTCAGGTCATCAGACCTTTGAAGAACGCGACCACGCCCTCGAACCGCATGAGGTCTTGGTAAGTCACGAACACGAACAACGTCAGCACTAAACCGAGGCCGACGCGAAACCCATATTCCACTACCCGCTCGCTGAGGGGACGGCCACGCAGCGCTTCGATGCCGTAGAACATCAAATGGCCGCCGTCGAGCATCGGGACGGGGAAGAGATTGATGAGGCCGAGGTTGATCGACAACACGGCAAGAAACCAGAAAACGTCGGCCATGTGGCCTTCGGCAACCTGGCCCGACATTTGCGCGATGCGAATCGGACCGCCGAGATCCTCGGCCGAGCGCGAACCATTGGCAATCTGTCCGACTGCCTGAAGCGTGAACAAGCTCATGCGGAAAGTCTCTTGCGAAGCGCGCCACAGCGCCGTCGCCGGATCGTAGCGCGTATAGGCGCTGCTACCCGTACGGCTGACGCCGAGCATTCCGACCTTTTCCGTATTGCCGAAGCGGTCTGTCAGCTCGCTGCGCTGCGGCGTCGCAATGACCGTCAATTCGCGGCCGTCGCGTTCGATGGTCATACGCAGCGGCACGTCCGGGTTCATGCGAACGATGCGCTGCACGTCTTCGAAGCGCTCCGTGCGGCTGCCGTCGATGCTGCGGATCACGTCGCCGGGGCGCAGGTCCGCCTTCTCCGCCGCGCTGCCCGGCTGTACCGCGCCGACGTCGGTCGGCGTGAAAGGCTGGCCGACGATCGAAAACAATGCCGTGAGTATGAAGATAGCGAGGAGGAAATTAGCGATCGGACCGGCTGCGACGATCGCGGCACGCTGGCCGACGCGCTTGTGATGGAACGACACGGCCTTGTCTTCGGCCGACATCTCCGGGGCGTCAGGCGATTTCGCCGCGCCGCCTTCGCCGAACATCTTCACGTAGCCGCCGAGCGGCAGCAGGCTCAGCTTCCAGCGGGTGCCGCTGCGGTCGTTCCAGCCGAACAGCTCGGGGCCGAAGCCGACGGAGAACACCTCGACACGCACGCCATTGTACTTGGCCACCAGATAGTGGCCGAGCTCGTGCACGAACACGATCACCGTGAGGATGAACAGAAACGACGCGCCGTTGGTCCAGAGGAAGTTGAGAATGTCCATATCAGCCCAAGAGTTCAGCTCAACTCCACATCACGCGGCCCCGGTTCGGAGGCCTCCATCCGCTTGCCAAGCTCACGCTTGATGGGCGGCAATCCAGCGCTCGGCCTCGCGCCGCGCCCTGGCGTCCACATCGATGACGGCATCGAGTGACTCCACCGCCGGCGACGGCAAGGCCTCCAACGCGCGCTCGACGACCTGGGTGATGTCGAGGAACGAAATGCGGCCCTCCAGAAAGCCCTGGACGGCGACCTCGTTGGCAGCGTTAAGGACTGTAGGGGCACCGCGCCCCGCTTGCAAGGATTCCCGCGCCAGCCGAAGGGCAGGAAATCGTTTTTGATCAGGGGCTTCGAAGGTTAAAGCACCGATTTTCGCCAAATCCAGCCGGGCTGCCGGAGAGCCCTCCCGACGAGGCCAGGCGAGAGCGTAGGCGATCGGGGTCCGCATGTCAGGAACCCCCATCTGGGCGAGCACCGAACCGTCGCTATAGGCGACCATGCTGTGGATCACCGACTGGGGGTGGACGAGGATTTCAATCCGCTCTTCCGGTACCGGGAACAGGTGGTAGGCCTCGATCAACTCCAAGCCTTTGTTCATCATCGTGGCCGAATCCACCGAAATCTTGGCCCCCATGTCCCAATTGGGGTGCGCCACGGCCTGGGCCGGGGTCACATCAGCCATTTGTTCGCGGCTCAGGCCCAAAAATGGCCCGCCGGAGGCCGTCAGGATGATGCGGTCGACCGCCTGGGCATTGTCGAAGTCGAACACCTGGAAAATGGCGCTATGCTCGGAATCGACCGGTAACAGGGTTGCCCCGCTATGGGCGACCTCGGCGAGCATGAGGTCGCCGGCGCAGACCAAGCACTCCTTGTTGGCAAGCCCAACGGTGGCGCCGCGGCGGACGGCGTTGAGTGTCGGCTCCAGGCCGGCGGCGCCAACGATGGCGGCCATGACCCAATCGGCCGGCATGTCAGCCGCTTCAAGCAAAGCCGCCCGACCCGCGCTGACCGCGATATTGGTACCGGCAAGGCCGGCTTTCAGGTCGTCGTAAAGCCGCGCGTCGGCAATCACCACCATGCGCGGGCGAAAGCGCAGCGCCTGCTCGATCAGTAGTTTGACGTTGCTATGAGCGGTCAACGCCTCGATGGCGTAGCCGTCCATGTTGCGCGCGACGAGATCGAGCGTGTTGCAGCCGATCGAGCCGGTCGATCCAAGAATGGTAATCGAGCGCGGTCCCACGCCGTCCCGGCGCGTCCGCATCGTCGGCTTGCGGGCGGCGACGCTCATGGCCACAGCTCCCAGCCGGCGCTGACAAGAACGACCAGCGCCCAGACGGGCGCCACCGCCAGCAGGCCGTCGACGCGGTCGAAAATGCCGCCATGGCCGGGAATGATCGTACCGGAATCCTTCACGCCGAAATGGCGCTTCACCAGCGACTCGGCCAGGTCGCCCGCTTGCGCGACGACGGCGAGACCGGCGCTGATCAGCGCCGCCAGACCGACCGGGCTGCCGAGCCAGAGCGCAAAGCCGATGCCGACGACAGCGGCGGCCAACATGCCACCGGCCAGGCCGGCCCAGGTTTTATTGGGACTGATGACGGGGGCCAGCTTGGGGCCGCCGATGCTACGCCCGGCGAACAGCGCGCCAGTATCGGTCGCCCAGACGATGCCGAGCAGCCAGAACAAGGTGACGAGGCCATTGGCCGGATCGGCGCGCAGCCATACCAAGGCGACATAAGGGACGCCAATGTAAAGCGCACCCAGAGCCTGCAACAGAGGCGCGCGCCGCTCGATGCCGCGGGCGATCAGGAAAACGGCGGCAAAACCTGCCAGGGTCAGCGACAGCGCCAACCCGCGGGCCTGCAGCACGGCCGCCAAGACAATGGCGAAAATCGCCAGGACGAGCGCCCAGGTCGCCGGATCGTTGGCACGAGAAGACAGGTTGCGCGGGCCGGCACACAACCGATCCCATTCGAAGGCCATCAGCAAAACGACGACGCCGAGCAGCAGATCGAAGACCGGCGCACCGACATAGACCGCCGCCAAGGCCGGAACCGCCAATACCAGAGCGGATATCGCCCTCACCCGTAACGCGCCAATGTCCATGCTATCCGCTGGAGGCGCCGTATCGTCTTTCGCGACGATTAAATTCATGAATGGCGTCTTCCAGGTGCGATTTGTTGAAGTCGGGCCACAGCACATCCAAGAACAGCAGTTCGGCATAAGCCGATTGCCACAACAGGAAGTTGCTCAAGCGCTGCTCGCCGCTCGTGCGCAGCACCAAATCCGGATCGGGCACGTCAGAGGTGCCAAGAAAACCCGCGAACAGCCGCTCGTCGATCGCTTCAATGCGCACCAAGCCGGCCTGAACAGCGGCGGCCAGGTTGCGCGCGGCGGTGGCGATCTCCATGCGGCTGCCGTAATTCAGCGCCAGCGTCAGATGCAGCTTCGTATTGTTCTCCGTCATGCGCTCGGCGTTTTCGATCAGCGAGACCAAATCGGGCGCGAGACGGCCACGCTCGCCGATCACGCGCAGACGCACGCCGTTCTTGTACAGTTCGGCGATCTCGCTTTGCAGATAGCGCTTGAGCAAGCCCATCAGGTCGGTGACTTCTTCCGCCGGACGCTTCCAGTTCTCCGACGAGAAGCCGAACAGCGTCAGATAGGAGACGCCGAGTTCGATGCAGCCCTCGACCGCGCGGCGCACCGATTCGGCGCCTTGGCGATGGCCGGCGATGCGCGGCAAGCCGCGCGCGTTCGCCCAGCGGCCGTTGCCGTCCATGATGATGGCGATATGGGTCGGCGGAGTCGCCGCCGCCGGCTGACGGGGCAAGCTGGCCATCGACTCAGATCTGCATAATTTCTTTTTCTTTGGCCGTCAGAGCCTTGTCGATCTCGCCGATATGCGAGTCGGTCATAGCCTGAATCTTATCGGCCCAGGTCCGCTGCTCGTCTTGCGACAGCTTGCCGTCCTTTTCCATCTTCTTCAGCAGATCCATGCCGTCACGGCGCACGTTGCGCACGGAGACTCGGGCCCCTTCGGTATATTTGTGCGCGATCTTCACCAGCTCGGTGCGGCGCTCTTGGCTCAACTCAGGAATCGGCACGCGCACCAGCTGGCCGTCGGCCGCCGGGTTAAGGCCGAGGCCGGCTTCGCGGATCGCCTTCTGCACGCCGATGACGAGGCCCTTGTCCCACACATTGACGGTGATCATGCGCGGCTCGGGCACGTTGACGGTGCCGACCTGGGCGATCGGCATCATCGAGCCGTAGGCATCGACCATGACGCGGTCGAGCAGGCTGACCGAGGCGCGGCCGGTCCGCAGGCCGGTGAATTCGGTCTTGAGCGCCGTCAGGGCGCCGTCCATGCGCCGCTGGATGTCGCTGATATCGGGGTCGGCCATGTTTCAGGTCTCGCTAATGATGGTGAATTTGCCGCGGTGGGACACAACATCGGCCAAAGACCCCGGATTATGAAGGGAAAAGACCAAAATCGGAATTCTGTTTTCGCGGGCCAATGAAATGGCGGCGGCGTCCATGACCTTAAGGTCTTTGGACAAAACCTCCATGTAACTCAACGTCTCGTAACGCGTCGCATCCGCGACCTTGTGCGGATCGGCGGAATAGACGCCGTCCACCTGGGTGCCCTTGAGCAGGGCGTCGCAGCCCATTTCGGCGGCGCGCAGCGCGGCGGCGGTGTCGGTGGTGAAGAACGGGTTGCCGGTGCCGGCGGCGCAGATCACGACACGGCCCTTCTCCATGTGGCGGATGGCGCGGCGACGGATATAGGGCTCGCAGACGGTCTGCATCGGGATGGCCGAGCAGACGCGCGTCGGCACAGCCATGGCTTCCAGGGTGCTTTGCAGGGCCAGCGAATTGATGACCGTGGCAAGCATTCCCATGTAGTCCGAGCTGGCCCGCTCGAGCCCCGCGGTGACGCCCATGATACCGCGGAAGATGTTGCCGCCGCCGACCACGAGGCAGACCTGCGTGCCGTCGGCATGAACCGCCTTGATCTCTTCGGCGAGGCGCTTGACCGTGCCGTGGTCGAGGCCGAACTCGCCATCGCCCATCAACGCTTCGCCAGACAGCTTCAAGAGAACGCGGCGGTAGCGGGAAGCGGTGGCGGCCATGTCAGGTCCCTAGTTAATCTCTGGGGCTGGTCTTTGTATTTGCGCGCCGAAGATCGCCCGAGACTGCGGCCTAATCAAGACGCGTATAGCGAACGGCCCGGTCTTTGAAACCGGGCCGTTGGAAGCGTTAGTGGCCGACGGTCGCCGCCACTTCGGCGGCGAAGTCGGTTTGTGCCTTCTCGATGCCCTCACCGAGAGCGAAGCGCTTAAAGCCGACGAGCTTGACCGGCGCACCGACCGTCTTGGCGGCCTCGGCGATGACCTTGGACACCTTCGACTCGCCGTCGATGATGTAGACCTGCTCGAGCAGCACGACTTCCTCGTAGAACTTGCGCAGACGGCCTTCGAGCATCTTGTTGATAATCTCTTCGGGCTTGCCCGACGCGCGCGCCTGTTCGGCCAGCACGTTGCGCTCGCGCTCGACCGCCGCCTTGTCCAGGCTCTCGATCGAGAGGGACTGCGGATTGGTCGCCGCCACATGCATGGCGATCTGCTTGCCGAGCGGCGCCAGCTTGTCGGCGTCGGCCGTCGACTCGAGGGCGATCAGCACGCCGATCTTGCCGAGGTTCGGCGCCACGGCCGAATGGACGTAGCTGACGACGGCGCCCTGGCCGACCGACAGCTTCACCGCGCGGCGCAGCTGCATGTTCTCGCCGATCGAGCCGACCAGCTCGGTAAGCTTGTCGCCGACGGTCTTGCCGCCGGGATAAGCCGCCGTTTTGACCGCCTCGATATCGCCGTTCGCCTTGAGGGCGACGTCGGCGGCCTTGAGCACGAAGTCCTGGAAGGTCTCGTTGCGGGCGACGAAGTCGGTCTCGGAGTTGACCTCGATGAGCACGCCGTCCTTGCCGGTGGTCAACACGCCGACCAGGCCTTCGGCGGCCACGCGGCCGGCCTTCTTGGAGGCCGCCGCGAGACCCTGCTTGCGCAGCCAGTCGACGGCGGGCTCAAGCTCGCCGCTGGTGGCGTTGAGCGCCTTCTTGCAGTCCATCATGCCTGCGCCGGTCTTCTCGCGAAGTTCCTTCACGAGCGCTGCGGTAATTTCCGCCATCTTTAACCTCGAACTTAAAAGTCAGATCGTAACATATTGATATCGCTATTAGGCGACGGTTTCTTCTGCTTCGCCCTTCACGGCGCGCGACTTCTTGCGCTCGACCACCGGGGCCTTCTTGGCACCACGGGCCGGCTTGGCCGCCTCGGGAGCCGCCGCTTCGGCCGCCGGAGCGGCCTCCAGGGCTTCCACCGGAGCCTGCTCGGCCGCGCCGATGTCGACGCCGGAGGCGATCATTTCCTGCTGGATGCCGTCGAGCACGGCGTCCGAGACCAAGGTGCAATAGGTCTCGATGGCGCGGATCGCGTCGTCGTTGCCCGGGACCGGATAGGTGATGCCGGCCGGGTCGGAGTTGCTGTCGAGAATGGCGATCACCGGGATGCCGAGCTTGTTGGCTTCCTCGACGGCGATCTTCTCGCGGTTGGTGTCGATGATGAACAGGACGTCGGGCAGGCCGCCCATGTCCTTGATGCCGCCCATGGCGCGCTCGAGCTTGTCGCGCTCGCGCGTCAAGGTCAGCAGCTCCTTCTTAGTGCGGTTGCTCTGCTCGGTGGAGAACATCTCCTCGAGCTCCTTGAGGCGCTTAATCGAGACCGAGATGGTCTTCCAGTTGGTCATCATGCCGCCGAGCCAGCGGTGGTTGACGTAATACTGGCCGCAACGAGCGGCGGCTTCCTTGACCTTCTCGGAGGCCTGACGCTTGGTGCCGACGAACAGCACGCGGCCGCCCTTCGAGGTCACGTCGCGCACGACCTGGAGGGCGCGATAGAGCGCCGGCACGGTCTGCTGAAGATCGATAACGTGAACGCCATTGCGTTCGCCGAAGATGTACGGAGCCATCTTCGGGTTCCAACGGCCGGTACGGTGGCCGAAGTGGACGCCAGCTTCAAGGAGCTGGCGCATCGTGAAAGTCGGGATCGCCATGATCATGTTCTCCGGTTATGCCGCCGCGGGAAATGCCCAGATATCTGGACACCGGAAAGGGCTGAGGGATGTCTCCCCGTCAGTCCTCGAGCCCGCGTGTGGGATTGAAAGTGGCGGTTAAATAGCCGCTCAAGGCCCATTTTGCAAGGGTCAAACCCTTGAATTCCGCGGGCTTGCGGGCATTTCTGCTCGGCCCGGCCAGCTAAATCCCTAGATTTCCTGGACGTTCGCGACGCCCGGCAGGGTCATCAACATGCCGGTCGAGGCCGGGGTAATGGCAAAACCGCCCGGAATCTGCAGTTCCGCTTCATGATCGGGCCCCAAATCCAGCACCAGGCTGATCGAGCCGCGGCCCTTGGGAATGCCGGCGATCACCGTCTTAACCCCCGCCAGGGCCGTCTCCTCGATGAGATGGACCCGCAGGGTCGGGGCGGCGCTGGCCGCCACTTCCTCAAGCAGCTGGATGCGATTGCCGAGCAGGCGGACCCCCTCGCCGTCCCGCTTGGCGTCGGCCGTGACCATGACCGCCTTGCCGGTCTCCAGCAGGTCGCGCGCCGCCGCCAGCACTTCCGAGAACAGCGTGATCTCGTACATGCCGCTGGCATCGGACAGCTGGACGAAGGCGAAGCGGTTGCCGCGCGCCGAGGTGCGCTCCTTCTTGCTGACCACGGTGCCGGCGAGCTTCACCCGGGCCTGCTCGGTGCCGATCAACTGCGTGGCGATCGCCGCCGAGCTGATGACCTTGAGGCGCTGCAGGCTCTTGGCATAGGCGTCGAGCGGATGGGCCGAGAGATAGAAGCCGATGGCGTCGAACTCATAGCGAAGGCGCTCCATCGCCGGCCAATCGGTGATTTGCGGCAGCGCTTTCGCGGTCGGGGCCAAGGTCGGGTCGCCACCGAACAGGCTGACCTGCGCGCTGGTGCGCTCGTTGGCCGAGGCCTGCGCGTGGGCAACCATCGCCTCGACGCCGGCGTGGGACTGGGCGCGGTTCTTGTGCAGCGAGTCGAAGGCACCGGCGGCCGACAGGCTTTCGAGCAGGCGCTTGTTCACGGCTTTCGGATCGCAACGGCCGGCGAAGTCGAACAGATCCTTGAACGGCCCGTTCGCCGCGCGCTCGCGCACCACCGATTCCATCGCTGCCAAGCCGACGTTGCGCACCGCGCCGAGCGCGTAGCGGATCGCCTTGCTGCCGTCCGCCTGTTCTTCCACAGCGAACACCGGGAAAGACTTGTTGATGTCGGGCGGCAGCAGCTTCACGCCGATCCGGCTCAACTCCTGGCGGAAGGTGTTGAGCTTGTCGGTGTTGCCGAGATCGAGCGTCATCGACGCGGCAAGGAATTCGACCGGATAGTTCGCTTTGAGATAGGCCGTCTGGTAGGACACCAGCGCATAGGCTGCCGCGTGCGATTTGTTGAAACCGTAACCGGCGAACTTATCGACCTGATCGTAGATCTGGCCGGCCTGCTTTTCGGCAACGCCGCGCGCCACCGCGCCCTTGGTGAACTCCTGGCGCTGCTGCGCCATGATCCCCGCGTCTTTCTTACCCATGGCCCGGCGTAGCAGATCGGCGCCGCCGAGCGAATAGCCCGACAGCTCCTGTGCGATCTGCATCACCTGCTCCTGGTAGATGATGACGCCGAAGGTCTCTTTCAAAATGCCTTCGAGCGACGGATAGAGGTAATCCGGTTGCTCGCGGCCGTGCTTGCAGGCGATGTATTTCGGGATGTTGTCCATCGGACCGGGACGATAGAGCGCCACGATAGCGATGATGTCCTCGAACCTATCGGGCTTCAGCTTGCGCAACACGTCGCGCATGCCGGAGCTTTCCAGCTGGAACACGCCGGTGACATCGGCCTTGGCCAGCATGTCGAAAGTCTTTTTGTCATCGAGCGGCAGCGTCGCCAGATCGATCTGATCGCCGCGCGCCCTGATCAACTCGACGGCCTTTTGCAGCACGGTCAGCGTCTTCAGGCCGAGGAAGTCGAACTTCACCAGGCTCGCCTGCTCGACATACTTCATCGAGAACTGCGTCGCCGGAATATCCGAACGCGGATCGCGATAGAGCGGCACGATCTCGTCGAGCGGCTTATTACCGATCACCACGCCGGCGGCATGGGTCGAAGCATGGCGGTAAAGCCCTTCGAGCTTGATTGCCATGGCGATCAGCTTGGCGACCGTCGGGTCTTCGTCGCGCATCTGCTGCAACGCCGGCTCGCCGTCGATCGCTTGCGTCAAGGTGACCGGCTTGGCCGGATTGTTCGGCACCAGCTTGCAGATGCGGTCGACCTGACCGTACGGCAGGCCGAGCACGCGGCCGACATCGCGCAGCACGGCGCGCGCCTGCAGCTTACCGAAGGTGATGATCTGCGCCACGCGGTCGCGGCCGTACTTCTCCTGGACGTAGCGAATCACTTCGTCGCGGCGGTCCTGGCAGAAGTCGATATCAAAGTCCGGCATGCTGATGCGTTCGGGGTTCAAGAAACGCTCGAACAGCAGATTGAACTGCAGCGGATTCAGATCGGTGATCGTCAACGCCCAGGCGACCACCGAGCCGGCGCCCGAACCGCGACCGGGGCCGACCGGAATATCGTGCTGCTTCGCCCATTTGATGAAGTCGGAGACGATCAGGAAGTAGCCGGGAAAGCCCATCGTCTCGATAACGTTGAGCTCGAAGGCCAGACGCTCGCGATAGGGCCGCGCCGCCAATTCGCGCGCCGCTTCGTCCATCTCGGACGTGAAGAGATGCACCGCGAGCCGCTCTTCCAAACCTTGGGCGGCCTGGGTGTGCAATTCTTCCGCTTCGGTGCGGCCGCCGCTCGATGGGAAGGCGGGCAGCACCGGCTTCTGGTTGGTCGCCATGAAGGCGCAGCGCTGAGCGATGACCAGGGTGTTATCGAGCGCTTCCGGCAGATCAGCGAATAAGGCCCGCATTTCCGCCGGCGATTTGAAGCGATGGTCGGGCGTCAGGCGGCGGCGGTTAATCTCGACCACCTGCGCGCCGTCGGCGATCGCGAGCAGCGCATCATGCGCCTCGTACATGCCCTCGTCGGAGAAAAACACGTTGTTGGTGGCGACCAGCGGAATGTTCCGCGCATAGGCGAGATCGAGGATCTTCGCCTCGAGCCGTAGCTCGTCGTCCATGTTGTGGCGCTGCAGCTCTATATAGAGCCGATCGCCGAAGGCCTTTTGCAAAAGATCGAGCCGTGCCCGCGCGGCATCTTCCTGGCCGGTCAGCAACAAGCGGCCGACCGGGCTGTCCGGCGCGCCGACCAGGGCGATCAGGCCGTCGGACATCGCGGCCAATTCGGCGAGGCTCACTTGCGCTGCTTCGCCCGGCACGCCGTCGAGATAGGCGCGGCTGAGCAGCTTCACGAGATTGGCATAGCCCGCTTGGGTTTGCGCCAGCACGACCATCTTGTCGGGATCGGGCGTGCGCCCGACAGGCGCCGCTGCGCCGGGGGCTTGGCCGTCGTCGCGCTTGATCGCCAGTTCGCAGCCGATGATCGGCTGCACACCGACATCGGCAATCGCCATGGAAAATTCATAGGCGCCGAACAGGTTGCGGCTGTCGGTCATCGCCACCGCCGGCATCGCATATTTTTTGCAAAGCTCGGCGAGCTTGTAGTTCTTCAGCGCGCCTTCCAACAGGGAATAGGCGGTGTGGACGCGCAGATGAACGAAATCGGCATAAGACGGCATAGGCGCAGGATTCCACGGGACGGCCCCGGCCCGCAACTAAATCGCAATATGTCTGGTGAGGGAATCCGGGGTTATCCACCCCTATTGTGCAAACCCGACGGTTATGCCGGAACGATTTGACCGTCGCGCAGCGTGACGATGCGGTCCATGCGCTTGGCCAGCTCCGGATTATGGGTGGCGATCAGCGCCGCCCTGCCCGTCTCGCGCAACACCTTCATCAGCGTGGCGAAGACGTTTTCCGAGGTGTTGACGTCCAAATTGCCGGTCGGCTCGTCGGCCAGCAGCACGCGCGGCCCGTTGGCGAGGGCGCGGGCGATGGCGACGCGCTGCTGCTCGCCGCCCGACATTTCCGCCGGACGATGATCGGCGCGCGGCCCCAATCCCACCATGTCGAGCAAGTCGCCGGCATGTTTGCTCGCCTTGCTCTTGGCGATGCCGGCGATCATCTGCGGCAGCATGACGTTCTCGCGCGCCGAGAATTCCGGCAGCAGATGATGCGACTGATAAACGAAGCCGAGATGCTCCCGGCGCAGCGCCGTGCGCTCGGAATCGTTGAGGCCGCTGCAGGCCACGCCGTTCAGTTCGACGTCGCCGCCATCGGGCTTTTCGAGCAGGCCGGCGATATGCAGCAGCGTCGACTTGCCGGCGCCGCTCGGGCCGATCAGGGCCACGACCTCGCCAGGTGCAATCGCCAGGTCGGCTTCGCGCAGGATGTGCAACTTCACCGCACCCTGCTCGTAGGTGCGAATGAGACGATTCAGATGAAGGGCGGGCTTCACGTCACTCATAACGCAGCGCCTCGACCGGATCGAGACGCGCGGCGCGCCAGGACGGATAGATCGTCGCCAGAATCGACAGAGTCAGCGACATGATGACGACGGTCGCCACCTCATTCGGATCGACCACGGCGGGCAGTTGCGACAGGAAGTAGATTTCCGCCGAGAAGAGATCGGTGCCGGTCAGATATTGAATCCCCTGGCGGATGCTCTCGATGTTGCGGCAGAAGGCGAGACCGAGAATAAAACCGAAGATCGTGCCGACGACGCCGACCGAGGCGCCCGACAGAAAGAAGATGCGCATGATCATGCCGCGCGTCGCGCCCATGGTGCGCAGGATGGCGATGTCCTGCCCCTTGTCCTTCACCAGCATGATCATGCCGCTGATGACATTGAAGGCCGCCACGAGGATGATCAGCGTCAGGATCAGGAACATGACGTTGCGCTCGACCTGGATCGCCGTGAAGAAGCTGGAATTGAGCTGCTGCCAATCGAGCAGCCGGCCTGACTGGCCGACGACCTGCAGGATTTGCGGCCGCAGGCTGCGCACAAGGTAGGGGTCGGTCAGCGTCACTTCCAACATGCTGACCGCCTCGGTCAGCTGAAAGAAGGTCTGCGCCGCTTCCATCGGCATATAGATGAAGCTGTTATCGTACTCGAACATGCCAACTTCGAAGACGCCGACAATCTTGTAGGCGCGCAGGCGCGGCACCGTGCCGAAGGCCGTCACATTCCCCTTGGGCGAGATCAGCGTCAGGCTGTCGCCGACCACCAGGCCCATGCGCTGCGCCATCCGCACGCCGATCAGGATGGCGTCGTCGCCCACGAAGGCATCGAGCGAACCCATTTTGATATTGTTGGCGATGACGGCGCGGCTGCGGATATCTTCTTCGCGCACGCCCCGCACCACGGCGCCGGAGGCCTGGCTGTTGGCGGTCGCCATCACCTGGCCGTCGACCACGGGAATGACGCTGACGACACCGGTCAATTTGCGGATGCGTTCGGCCATGTCGTCGAAGCGCTGCAGCGGCGCACCCGCACCATAGACGTTCACATGGCCGCCGACGCCGAGAATGCGGCCGAGCAGTTCCTGGCGAAAGCCGTTCATCACCGACATGACAATGATGAGCGTGGCGACGCCGAGGCCGATGCCGAGCAGCGAGAAGCCGGCGATCACCGAGATGAACCCCTCGCGGCGGCGCGCCCGCAGGTAGCGCATCGCCACCATGCGTTCGAAGGGATTGAACATCAGCGGTGCCGCGCCTGGTAGGAGGAGACGATCTTGTCGAACGCCGCCTCGATCGAAATTTCGACGCGCTCGCCGGTCTTGCGGTTCTTCACTTCCGCCAGGCCTTTCTCCAGGCCGCGCGGGCCGATCAGCAGCTGCCAGGGCAGGCCGATCAAATCCATGCGGGCGAACTTGGCGCCGGCACGCTCGTCGCGGTCGTCATAGAGCGGCTCGACGCCGGCGGTCTGTAGCTTGGCGTAGAGGTCGTCGCACGCTTTGTCGCAGGCGGCGTCGCCGACCCGTAAATTGACCAGGCCGACGTGAAAGGGCGCCACCGGCTCGGGCCAGATGATGCCGTTGTCGTCATGGCTCGCTTCGATGATCGCGCCGACCAGGCGCGACACGCCGATGCCGTAACAGCCCATCTCGACGGTGATCTGCTCGCCGTTCGGACCGGCGACCACGGCGTTCAGCGCCTCGGAATATTTCTTGCCGAGATAAAAGATGTGGCCGACCTCGATGCCGCGCGCCGACTTCAGGCGGTCGGCGGGCACCGGGCAATTGGCCGCGTCATGCTTCTCGTCCGCCGCGGCATAGAGCTCGCGCAGCGCGACCGGATCAGGCTGCTGCCCGTTCGCCGACAGCTCGTCGAACTTGGCGTCGTAATAGATCTCGCTCTCGCCGGTCTCGGCGAGAACCTGGAATTCATGGCTCAGGTTGCCGCCGATGGCGCCGGGGTCGGCGGCGACCGGAATGGCGCGAAGGCCCATGCGTGCGAAGGTGCGCAAGTAGGTCGCATACATCGTGTCGTAGACCTTCTTCGCGTCCTCGAAGTCGGCGTGAAAGGAGTAATTGTCCTTCATCAGGAACTCGCGGCCGCGCATGACGCCGAAGCGCGGTCGGACCTCGTCGCGGAATTTCCACTGGATCTGATAGAGCTGCTTGGGCAGATCCTTGTAGCTCTTGACCAGGTTGCGGAAGATGTCGGTGATCATCTCCTCGTTGGTCGGGCCATAGAGCATCTCGCGGTCGTGACGGTCGGTGATGCGCAGCATCTCCTTGCCGTAGGCGTCGAAACGGCCCGACTCGCGCCACAGCTCGGCCGGCTGCAAGGTCGCCATCAGCAGTTCCTGCGCCCCAGCGCGGTCCTGCTCCTCGCGCACGATCTGCTCGACATTGCGCAGCACCTTGAGGCCCATCGGCAGCCAGGAATAAATGCCGGCGGCGCTCTGGCGAATCATGCCGGCGCGCAGCATCAGGCGGTGCGAGACGATCTGCGCCTCGGTCGGGTTTTCCTTGAGGGTCGGCAGGAAGTAGGTCGAGAGACGCATCGCAATCCCGGTCAAAACTGACAAAAGCGCGCCGGACGGCGCGCGGGCGAGACTTTAGGCAATGCAAGGGGTTGGCGCAATGCGCGAGGCTGCGCCGGACGACCGGCCGAGAGCTGCGCTTAACGTGGCCCCAAGGGGCCCTGGCGCTGGCAGAGATAGGCCAGCGCGCTCTGTTCCTGGTTGGTCAGCGGCTGGCCGTTGAAGGTCGCGCTGCCGTCGGGCTTCACAACGACGCTGCCGATGCTGGCTTCTGGCTTGTAAAGGTTCGAAGTAACCGGGATGCCGAAGCGCTGCTGCAGTTCCACGGTGATATTGATCGTAATGTCTTCCGGCATGACGATCTGCGGCGTGCCGGCTAGGTCGGCCGGGGCGACGGCGCGCCCGTGGACATCCACCCCCGGCTTGTAAGTGGCGTCCGCCGACGGCACATGGGCGGTCAGGCGGGTGCAGTCTGACCGCTTAAGAACGACTGTGTTTTGACCCGAACTGGATGTCTGGGCGACCCCGGGAATGGCTTCCAGGGCACTCCAAAGCGTGCCCAGAGCCGCCAAAAGGCAGACCGAGGGCAGAAGCCGGGGCTGTGAGCGTTTGAAGCGAGCCATCTGCCGGATTTACCTTAGAAAGGTTAAAATTCGGACAAGAAGCGGCTGCTACACCAGCAAAGCCGTAGGGCAAAAATCCTATGCAGGTGTGCTATGCCGAAGGTGCCATTGCCCGGCCGGACGGGCCCGTTAGACTGGCAAAAAACAAAGTGACGGCGCGGGTTCTCGCGCAGCCGCCGCAGCCCGACCCGCGATCGCGCGCAGCGATATGATCCCGTGGCGAGGCACCCCATCATCAGGGACAACCTGCCCAAATCCCGCCGACGGCCGGCGGGATTTATTTTTTTGCGCGCGCGGTGATTTTGCGCTCGACCGCTTTCGCGGCCTTGAGCCACGGCGGCGACAGCTTCACGAGCTTCTTATGGACCGGGCAATCGGGCGCATGGGCGTTCGGCAAATAGCCGAGGCTCATGAGGAATTCGCCGGTGATCTCGCCGCCGGTGAAGACGAAGGTCTTCTTGAACAGCTTCACCCACTCCGCTTTCTCCAGCGGATGATGCGCGTCGATCCAGTCAGCGAAGCTGCCGTGG
Organism: Rhodospirillaceae bacterium; assembly: GCA_947474495.1. GTDB lineage: Bacteria > Pseudomonadota > Alphaproteobacteria > SMXQ01 > SMXQ01 > CAMAVH01. The sequence continues at coordinate 59,708 of CANJIM010000003.1, read as the reverse complement.
CTTTTCCGGAGCGCCAGAACGCGCTTGGCGTTCTCGATGGCCGCCGCGACCTTCAAGCGATTGCGGATAATGCCGGCGTCAGCCAGCAGGCGCGCCACGTCCTTGTCCTTGAACTTGGCGACGACGGCGGGATCGAAGCCGCGATAGGCTTTGAAGAAGCCCTCGCGCTTCTTGAGGATCGTGCCCCATGACAGGCCCGCCTGGTTGATCTCGAGGATCAGCCGCTCAAACAGCACCTTGTCGTCGCGCTGCGGAAAGCCGTACTCGGTGGCATGATAAGAGGCGTGAACGGGATCGCCCGGCGCGTAGGCGCAATAGCCGCTCATGGCCTACATACTCCGGAAGGAGATCAAATCCGCGTCGATAACGTAATAGATGACGGCGAAAAGCACGCCGGCGATCAAGCTGGAGATCAAGGCCTTCATCCAGAGGCGAGGCTTTTCCGGTGCGCCGACATCATGGCCGGGCTCGGCCTGTTCGGGCGGGCGGGCGCCGAACGGCAAGGCGGTGAAAAACACCAGCCACCAGACGATGACATAGACCATGACGCCGGTGTACCAACTCATCGCAGTCTCCTCCTCGCGTTCGGCTTAAACGCGAACAACGTGCACTTGGGTGAGCGGCCGCTTGCCATGCTCGGCCCGCAGGCCACGCAGCACGGCGAGGCGCACCGCCTCCTCCACCATCTCGTCGTCGTCGCGGTCGCTCTTCGATAGCTTCTCGATGGCGACTTCGACCCCGGCGATCATGGCGCGGCGCGCCGTCTCGTCGAGCGGATCCTCCGACAAGCCTTGTACGGTGATCTGCGGATCGGCCTTCAGGCGGCCCTTGCCGTCGATCACCACGGTGACCAGCGCCGCGCCGTTGAAATTCATGCGCTTACGCGCCGACAGAATACGATCATCGACGCCGATCAAGCGCTTGCCATCGAGGCCGAGGCGCCCGAAGGGCACGCCGCCGATGATCTCCGCCGGGCCCGGCGCGACGCGCAGGGCTTGGCCATCGGTCACCAGCTTGGCATTGGGCACGCCCATGAGGCCGGCGAAGGCGACATGCTCGATCAGATGGCGCATCTCGCCATGCATCGGCACGGCGAGCTTGGGACGGATCCAGCCGTACATCTTCTTCAATTCATCGCGCGCCGGATGGCCCGAGACATGGATGAACTCGTCGCGGTCCGTGACGATCTCGACGCCGCGTTTGGCGAGCTGGTTGTGCGTCTTGTAGATCGGCTTCTCGTTGCCGGGAATCTTGCGAGAGGAGAACAGCACCACGTCGCCGGTATCGAGCACGATATGCGGATGCTCGTTGGCGGCGATGCGCGTCATCGCCGCGCCCTGCTCGCCCTGGCTGCCGGTGCAGATCAGCAGCACTTCGTTGCGCGGCAAATAGCCGACGTCATGCTCGGTAAGGAACGGCGGCAGGTCGCGCAGATAACCGCAGTTGTAGGCGACTTCGGTCATACGCCACAGCGAACGGCCGATCAACGCCGCACGGCGGCCGTTGGCGAGCGCCGCCTTGGCCAGGGATTCGACGCGCGCCACGTTGGAGGCGAAACAGGCGACGGCGACGCGGTGCTTGTAGCGGCCGATCACCTCGACCAGCTTGTCGCGCACGTCGGCTTCCGAGCCGGCGACACCCGGCACCATGACATTGGTCGAATCGCAGACCAGCAGGTCGACGCCCTCGTCGCCGATGGCCTGCAGGCGGTCCTGCGCGGTCACGTCACCGAGCAGCGGCTGCGGATCGATCTTCCAGTCGCCGGTGTGCAGGATCGTGCCATGCGGCGTGCGGATGGCGAGCGCCTGCGGCTCGGGAATCGAATGGGTAACCGCGACGAACTCGACATCGAACGGGCCGAGCTTGATGCGGTCGCCGGTCGCAACTTCGGTAACTTCCGCCTCGTCGCGCAGGCCCGCCTCGCCGAGCTTCTCGCGCAGCAGGCCGGCGGCGAAGGGCGTGGCATAGATCGGCTTGCGAAACTTGCGCCACAGATGCGCCACCGAACCCAGATGGTCCTCATGGGCATGCGTTAGAACGATGGCGATGAGGTCCTTCGCATTGTCGGCGATGAAGGCTGGATTGGGCATGATGATGTCGAGGCCCGGCAGGCTCTCGTCGGCGAAGCCGATGCCGCATTCGATCATCAGCCATTTGCCGTTGCAGCCGTAGAGATACATGTTCATGCCGATCTCACCGGCGCCGCCGAGCGGCAGGTAGACGAGGCCATCCTTGGCCGCCGCCAGAACGGCGGCGATCTCCTCGCGCTGACGCAAAATATCAGCGGGAGTTCCGGACGCGGGTACGCTGACGGACTTCATTTCGGTTTGTTCTTTCGCCAAATGGCGACCAAACCGCGCACGGTCAGATCGGCGTCGAGGTGATTGATAATAGGCGTGGCGTCCATGAACAACGGCGCGAGGCCGCCGGTGGCAATGACCGTGGGCTTCGCGCCGATCTCGGCCGTCATGCGCGACACCAGCCCTTCAATGAGGCCGACATAGCCCCAATAGACACCGGACTGCATGGCCGGCACCGTCGATTTACCGATCACCTTGTCCGGACGCTTGACTCCGATGCGCGGCAATTGTGCCGCTGCCATGTGCAGCGCCTCGATCGACAAATTGATGCCGGGCGCGATGGCACCGCCGACGTAATCGCCCTTGGCGTTGACCACGTCGAAGGTTGTCGCGGTTCCGAAATCGATCAGAATCAGATCGCCAGGATAGCGCGCGTGTGCGGCAACCGCATTGACCAAGCGGTCGGCGCCGACCTCCTGCGGGTTGTCGAGCAGAACCTTGATGCCGAGTTTCACGTTGGGCTCGCCGATTACGAGAGGGTCGGCTTCGAAGAAACGTCGGCACAGCGTTTTCAATGCGAACAGCGCGCCGGGAACCACGGTGGCGATGACCGCGCTGTCGATATATTCGCGGCGCAGGTCCTGCATGCTCATGAGTTGCACGAGCCAGACGGCATATTCGTCCGCCGTGCGGCGGGCATCGCTGGCGATGCGCCATTCGCCGCGTGGCACGTCGCCGTCATAGACGGCGAAGACGGTGTTGGTGTTGCCGCAGTCGATAGTGAGCAACATGATCAGGCTTTCTCCGTCACGGCGGGAAAGAACAGGTCTCCGGCGGTGACGCGCAGAGGCGCCGCCGCGCCGGGCTTATGGAGAAGCAGAGCCCCCTCGCCGTCAAGTCCGGCGAAAACGCCTTCTTCCGTATGGGTCTCGAAGCGCACGCGCACCGGGCCGCCAACGCCGGCGGCGCGCGCCAGCCAGGCCTGACGCACCGGGGCGAAGCCCTCGGCCTGCCAGCGGCGATACCAAGCGCAGAAGTGCGCCGTGACGCCGCTCAACACCTCCGCCACGTCAGCAGAAGTGTCTTCAGCCGTCAGCGAGGTCGCCGGGAACTCGACACCCTCGGGATGGCTCGCCACATTGACTCCGAGGCCGACGACGAGCCACTCGGCTGTGCCATCAGCCCGCGCTTCGCTTTCGAGCAATAGCCCCGCGACCTTGCGGTACCCTCCAGTTTCATCGGCGATCAGCACATCGTTCGGCCATTTGCAGGCGACACGGCGATTGGGCAACAGAGATGCGAGGGTCTCGGCAATCGCCAAGGCGGCGAGGAAGCCGACTTGGCCGGCCCGCGCCAGCGGCCCCTCAGGACGCAACAGCACTGACATATAGAGATTACCGGCAGGACTTTCCCAGCGGCGACCACGGCGACCGCGCCCGGCGGTCTGGCGGTCGGCCCAGACGAGCGTGCCTTCCGTCGCCCCCTCGCCGGCCAAGCGACGCGCGTCGTCGTTCGTGCTGGCGGTCTCGTCGAGGCGAACGAGCCGATAGAACGGATCGAGCGCCGGGGAGCCGGTCACGTTATCCCGGGAACAGGGCCTTGGCGGCCCAGCTCGCGCCCGTCACCAGCGGCGCCGGCCAGACGAAAAACAGCAGCGTGAAGGCGCTGGTGCCGGCGAGCACCCAGCGCATCTCGCCACCGATCGCCTTGTCGAACGGATCGGCCGCCTCGTCGAAATACATCAACTTGACGATGCGCAGGTAGTAGAAGGCCGACACCACGCTGGAGAGAACGCCGATGACGGCCAGAATGTAGAGCTTCGCCTCGATGGCGGCCATGAACACGTAAAGCTTGGCGAAGAAGCCGGCGAGCGGCGGAATGCCTGCCATAGAGAACATGAAGATGCCGAGCGCCAAGGCCAGCATCGGGCTGGTCTTGGACAGCCCGCGCAGGTCCGAGATGTTCTCGACCATCGTGCCGCGCACGCGCATGCAGAGAATGACGGCGAAGGTGCCGATATTGGCGAGCAGATAGATCGCCAGATAGACGGCGACGCCGCGGATGCCCGACTCGTTGGCCGAGGCCAGACCGACCAGCATGTAGCCGACATGGCCGATCGAGCTGTAGGCCATCAGGCGCTTGATGTTGGTCTGGTTGATGGCCGCGAAGGCGCCGAGCAGCATGGAAGCGACCGAGAGGAAAACAACGATCTGCTGCCACTGGCCGGCCAGTTCGGCGAACGGCCCCATGAGCACGCGGACCAGCAGCCCCATGGCGGCGACCTTGGGCGCGGTCGCGAAGAAGGCGGTGACCGAGGTCGGCGCGCCTTCATAGACGTCCGGCGTCCACATGTGGAACGGCACGGCGGAAATCTTGAACGCCAAGCCGGCGACGACGAAGGCCAGTCCGATGATGACGCCGATCGAGGCCTCGCCGCTGGCAAAAGCCTTGGCCAAGCCGACGAAGCTGGTGGTGCCGGCGAAGCCGTAGATCATCGAGGCGCCGTAAAGCAGCATGCCGGACGACAGCGCGCCGAGGATGAAATACTTAAGGCCGGCTTCCGTCGCCCGCAGCGAATCGCGGCGAATGGCGGCCGTCACATAGAGCGCCAGGCTCTGCAGCTCGAGGCCGACATAGAGCGAGATAAGGTCGTTGGCCGACAGCATCATCAACATGCCGAGCGTGGCGAGCAGGAACAGCACGGAATATTCCGGCCGCGCGAACTTCTCGCGCTCGAGGTAACCGAGCGAGATGATCAACGCTAATGCCGAGCCGAGGATGACGAGGACCTTGGCGAAGCGCGCGAAGCTGTCGAGCACGAAGAGCCCGTTGAGCGCGACCGTCGTCGTCTTGACCGGCGAGCCGAGCACCAGGGCCGCTGTGATGGCCAGCGCGAAGACGGCGAGCCAGCCGGCGGCGCGGCTGTGGCTGTCGCCCTTGAACACGCCGAACATGAGCACGATCATCGCCGCGACGGCGAGGAAAGCTTCCGGCAATGCTGGAAGAAATTGGCTGAACTGGAAGCTGGTCATGCCGGCTTGCCCCTCACCTAACGGACCGCGCCCGGGGCGGCCGAAGCCGGCGCCACCGAGGCGTGGTAATGATCGACGAGGCTGGCCACGGAACCGTGGATGACCTCAAGGAATGACGCCGGATAGATACCCATCCACAGCACGACGAGGATGAGCGGCACGAACATAGCGATTTCACGCGCATCGAGATCGAGGATGGTCTTCAAATCATCCCTGGTCAGCGGGCCGAACACGACGCGGCGGTAGAGCCACAGCATGTAGGCGGCGCCGAGGATCAGGCCGGTGGTGGCGAACAGCGCGACCCAAGTGTTGGCCTGATAGGCGCCGACCAGGACCATGAATTCTCCGACGAAGCCGCTGGTGCCCGGCAGGCCGACCGAGGCCATGGTGAAGATCATGAAAACGGTGGCGTAGAGCGGCATGCGATGGACCAAGCCGCCGTAGCGGCCGATGTCGCGGGTGTGCATGCGGTCGTAGATCACGCCGACGCAGAGGAACAGCGCGCCGGAGACGACGCCGTGGCTCAACATCTGGAAGATCGCGCCTTCGATGCCCTGGGTGTTGAAGGTGAAGATGCCGATGGTCACGAAGCCCATGTGGGCGACCGACGAATAGGCAATCAGCTTCTTCATATCCGACTGGGCAAGCGCCACCAGCGAGGTGTAGATCACCGCGACCACGCTAAGGGCGAAGACCAGCGGCGCGAAATACATCGAGGCGTCGGGCAGCATGGGCAGCGAGAAGCGCAAGAAGCCGTAACCGCCCATTTTCAGCAGCACGCCGGCCAGGATGACCGAACCGGCCGTCGGCGCTTCGACGTGGGCGTCGGGCAGCCAGGTGTGCAGCGGCCACATCGGAATCTTCACCGCGAAGGAGGCGAAGAAGGCGAGCCACAGCCAGGTCTGCAGGCCGGGCGCGATCTTGGCGGTCAGCAGCGTCGGGATGTCGGTGGTGCCGGTCTGGAAATAGATGGCGAGCAGCGCCAGCAGCATCAGCACCGAACCGGCTAGCGTGTAGAGGAAGAACTTGAAGGCGGCGTAGACACGGCGCGGACCGCCCCAGATGCCGATGATGAGGAACATCGGGATCAGCACGGCTTCGAAGAAGATGTAGAACAGCACGAAGTCGAGCGAGGCGAACATGCCGACCATGAGCGTTTCCAGCACGAGGAACGCGATCATGTATTCCTTCACGCGCTCCTGGATCGCCTTCCAGCTGGCGAGCACGCAGAGCGGCGTCAGGAACGTCGACAGCAGCACGAACAGCGCGGAAATGCCGTCGACGCCGACATGATAGGTGAAGTTCACGCCGGGCAGCCACTCGGCCCGCTCGACGAACTGGAAGCCTGGATTACCCTTGTCGAAGCCGGTCCAGATGAAGATCGACAACAGGAAGGTGAGCAGCGACGTCCACAGCGCCACGGCGCGGGCGTTGCGCGCGACCGTCTCCGGCTCGCCGCGGACGATGGCGATGAAGGCCGCGCCCAGCAGCGGCAGGAAGATGACGAGGGAAAGCAGCGGCCAATCGCTCATGACGTTCTTCTTACCCGCGCGCGAAGAGGTACCAGCTGACGAAGGCGGCGACGCCGATCAGCATGGCAAAGGCATAATGGTAGACATAGCCGGTCTGCAGGCGGCTGGCGCGACGCGCCAGAATAACCGTGCCGGCGGCGATGCCGTTGGGGCCGAAGCCGTCGATCACCGTGCCGTCGCCCTGTTTCCACAGGAACGCGCCAAAGCGCTTGGCCGGGCGGACGAAGAGGAAATCGTACAGCTCGTCGAAGTACCACTTGTTCAACAGGAACAGGTAGAGACCGCGCATCTCGCGCGCCATCGCGGCCGGGATGCCCGGTCGGATGAGATAGGCCCAGTAGGCCGCCGCGATGCCGAGGATGGCGACGACGAGCGGCGCCAGCTTGACCCATAGCGGCACATGGTGCGCGTCATGCAGGGCATGATGGTTTTCAGCGATGAAGATCGCCTTGCCCCAGAATGCTTCCATGCCCTCGCCGACGAAGTGCTCGTAGAGCCCCCAACCGGCGAAGATCGCGCCGACGGCCAGCGCCATCATCGGAATCAGCATGGAGTAAGGACTCTCATGCACATGACTCATGACATGATGATCGGCGCGCGGCTTGCCGTGGAACGTCATCAGCAGCAGACGCCAGGAATAGAAGGCTGTCAGCAGGGCGGCGATGACGCCGAGCCAGAAGGCGTAGTGGCCGGACGAACTGCCCGAGGCCCAAGCAGCTTCGAGCACCATGTCCTTCGACCAGTAGCCGGCGAAGAACGGGATGCCGGCCAGCGCCAGCGAGCCGATCCACATTAGGAAATAGGTGACGGGGATCAGCTTGAAGATGCCGCCCATCTTGCGCATGTCCTGCTCGTTGGACATGGCGTGGATTACCGAGCCGGCGCCCAAGAACAGCAGCGCCTTGAAGAAGGCATGCGTCGTCAGGTGGAACATGGCGGCCGGATAGGCCGACACGCCGGCGGCGAAGAACATGTAGCCGAGCTGCGAGCAGGTCGAATAGGCGATGACGCGCTTGATGTCGTTCTGCACCAGGCCGACGGTGGCGGCGAAGATCGCCGTTGTCGCGCCGACGATCGTCACTGTGGTCAGTGCCGTCTCGGAGAATTCGAACATCGGCGACAGGCGGCAGACCATGAAGACGCCGGCCGTCACCATGGTGGCGGCATGGATGAGCGCGGAGACCGGCGTCGGGCCTTCCATGGCGTCGGGCAGCCAGGTGTGCAGGCCGAGCTGCGCCGACTTGCCCATGGCGCCGATGAAGAGCAGCAGGCAGATCAGCGTCAGAGCGGGAATTTGCAGGCCGACGAAGTCGAGATAAGTCGAGGTCATGCCCGGCGTCGCCTCGAACACGGCGTCGAAGCTGACGCTGTTGTAGAGGAAGAACGTCGCCATGATGCCGAGGGCGAAGCCAAAGTCGCCGACGCGGTTGACCACGAAGGCCTTGATCGCTGCCGCGTTGGCCGAGGGCTTCTCGTACCAGAAGCCGATCAGCAGGTAAGAGGCGACGCCGACGCCTTCCCAGCCGAAGAACATCTGCACGAAATTGTCCGCCGTCACCAGCATGAGCATCATAAAGGTGAAGAGCGAAAGGTAGGCCATGAAGCGCGGGATCGACTTGTCGTGCGACATATAGCCGACCGAATAGACATGCACCGCCGACGAAACCCAAGTGACAACGCAAAGCATGACGGCGCTTAAGGAATCGAAGCGCAGCGCCCAGGAGGCCTCCAGCGCGCCCGACGAAATCCACTGCAGCACCTGAATGTCGCGCGCGTGGCCGAGGATGGCGACCTGATAGAAGATCGGCACGGCCAGAACGGCCGAGGTCAGCAGGCAGATGCAGGTGACGATTTGCGACCCGCGGTCACCGATGATGCGGCCGAACAGACCGGCGATGATCGCCCCGACCAGGGGCAGAAAAATGGCGGCGGAATACATGGCCCTGCCCTAGCCCTTCATCATGTTGATGTCCTCAACCGCGATCGAGCCGCGGTTGCGGAAATAGACGACGAGGATGGCGAGGCCGATGGCCGCCTCCGCTGCCGCCACCGTGAGGACGAACATCGCGAAGATCTGGCCGACCAGATCGCCGAGATGGGTCGAGAAGGCCACCAGGTTGATGTTGACGGCGAGCAGCATCAGTTCGACCGACATCAGGATGATGATGACGTTCTTGCGGTTGAGGAAAATGCCGAAGACGCCGAGCGTAAAGAGCACGGCGGCGACGCTAAGATAATGGGCGAGCGTGATGACCATCTCAGATGCCCTTCCCCGTCTCGACCTTCTTGATCTCGACGCTGTCCTCGACCGAGCGGCCGATCTGCTTGGAGATGCTCTGGCGGCGCACGCCCTCGCGGGTGCGAAGCGTGAGCACGATGGCGCCGATCATGGCCACCAGCAGGACCATGCCAGAGGCCTGGAATAGATAGACGTAGTTCGTGTAGAGCAGCCGGCCGAGAGCGCGGGTATTGCTCACCGCCTCCGCCGCCGGGATGGGGGCCGAGATGAGCGTGCCGGCGGTGGGCAAGGCCGCCCAGCTGGCGAAGACGAACAGCAGTTCGACCAGCAGGATCACCCCGATCAGCCCGCCGATCGGCAGATATTGCAGGAAGCCCTGGCGCAGCTCGACGAAATTGATGTCGAGCATCATGACGACGAACAAGAACAGCACGGCGACGGCGCCGACATAGACGATCACCAGGATCATGGCGATGAACTCGGCGCCCATCAGCACGAACAGCCCCGCCGCATTGAAGAAGGCGAGGATCAGGAACAGCACGGAATGCACCGGATTGCGCGCGGCGATAACCATCACCCCCGAGGCGATGGCTACGGCGGCGAACAGATAGAAGGCGAGCGCCTGAACGATCATCGGCTCAGCCCTTGCTGCGGCGCGCAGCGGCGCGTTGGAAATGACGCGCAGCGGCGCAATGGAAATGAATAGTCACGCTCGTCCCCTTCGGATCCCGGCCGCGTCTCAGCGGTAGGGCGCTTCGGCGGTCAGGCGGTTGGCGATCTCCGCCTCCCACCGCTCGCCGTTCGCCAGCAATTTGTCTTTGTTGTACATCAGCTCTTCGCGCGTCTCGGTGGCGAACTCGAAATTCGGCCCCTCGACGATGGCGTCCACCGGGCAGGCTTCTTCGCACAGGCCGCAGTAGATGCATTTGGTCATATCGATGTCGTAGCGCGTGGTGCGTCGGCTGCCGTCGACACGCGGCTCGGCCTCGATGGTGATGGCCTGGGCCGGGCAGATCGCCTCGCACAGCTTGCAGGCGATGCAGCGCTCTTCGCCGTTCGGATAGCGGCGCAGCGCATGCTCGCCGCGGAAGCGCGTGCTGAGCGGGCCCTTTTCATACGGGTAGTTGATCGTGACCTTGCGCTTGAACATGTAGCTGAAGGTCTTGGCCAGGCCGACGCCGATTTCCCAAAGGAACAGCGTGCGGGCGGAACGATCGAGAAAGGCCATGGTCAGATCCCCTTGCCCGGCAGCCAGCCGAAAGCGAGCAGCACGCCGGCGGTCAATACGACCCAGAATAGCGAGAACGGCAGGAACACTTTCCAGCCGAGGCGCATCAACTGGTCGTAGCGATAGCGCGGCATGGTCGCGCGCACCCAGAGGAACACGAACAGCAGCAGCGAAATCTTCAGGGCGAACCAGATCGGCCCCGGAATCCAATTGAACGGCGCGATGTCCAGCGGCGGCAGCCAGCCACCAAGGAACAGGATCGTCGTGATGCCGCTCATCAGGATCATGTTGGCGTATTCGCCGAGCATGAAGAGGCCGAAGGCCATCGACGAATATTCGACGTTGTAGCCTGCGACCAGTTCGGCTTCCGCCTCGACGAGATCGAACGGCGAGCGATTGGTCTCGGCCAGGGCCGAGATGAAGAAGATGACAAACATCGGCAGCAATGGCAGGGAGAACCAGACGCCATGCTGCTGGGCGCGCACGACGTCCGACAGGTTCAACGAACCGACGCAGAGCAGCACGGTGATCATGACAAAGCCGATCGAGACTTCGTAGGATACCATCTGCGCGGCAGAGCGCAGCGCGCCGAGGAAGGCGTATTTCGAGTTCGACGCCCAGCCGGCCATAATGATGCCGTAGACGCCGAGCGACGAGATGGCGAACAGGTACAGCACGCCGACATTGATGTTGGCGAGCACCATGCCATCGTCGAACGGGATCACCGCCCAGGCGACGAGGCTCAAGGTGAAGGTCAACATCGGCGCCATGATGAAGACGACCTTGTTGGCGCCGGCGGGCAGCACGGTTTCCTTGAAGATCAGCTTCACGGCGTCGGCGAAGGGCTGCAGCAAGCCGAAGGGGCCGACAACGTTGGGGCCCTTGCGGATCTGCATGGCGCCAATGACCCGGCGCTCGGCATAGGTCAGGTAAGCGACCGCCACCAACAGCGGCACGAGAATGGCGGCGATCTGCAGCAGAATTAGCAGCGTCGGCCAACCGTAAGAGGTCCAGAGCTCAGCCATGGGTGCCGGTATCCTTGGCGCGCGAGGACTGCACCTCGGCGCATTTCGCCATCGTGACGGATGAACGAGAGATCGGATCCGTCATGTAGAAGTTCGTGATCGGCGCGCGGAAAGCCGCGCCGTCCATCGCGCCCTCTTGGCCGAACGCGCCCCAGGCCGCCGGTGCGAGCGCATCAAGCGTGGCAAAGGTCGGATGAGCGGCGGCGAGCTTGGCGCGCAACTGCTGGATCGTGTCGAACGGCAGGGTCTTGCCGATCACCTGGGAGAGCGCGCGGATGATCTTCCAATCCTCCCGCGCCTCGCCAAGCGGGAACGCCGCGCGCTTAGCGCGCTGCACGCGGCCCTCGGTGTTGACGTAGGTGCCGTCTTTTTCCGTATAGGCCGCGCCCGGCAGGATGACATCGGCGCGGTGCGCGCCGGCATCGCCGTGGTGGCCCTGGTAGATGACGAAGGCCTTGCCGAGCTTGCTGTTGTCGATCTCGTCGGCGCCAAGCAGATAGACAACCTCGATGGCGCCCGACTGCGCGCCCTCGAGAATGCCGGCGACATCCTTGCCGCCCTGCCCTGGCACGAAGCCGAGATCGAGGCCACCGACACGGGCGGCGGCAGTGTGCAGCACGTTGAAGCCGTTCCAGCCGTCCTTCACGACGCCAGCAGCGTCCGCCAGCTTGCGCGCGGCGGCGAGCACGGCGGCGCCGTCAGCGCGGGCGAGCGCGCCCTGACCGACGATGATCATCGGGTTCTTGGCGGCCTTGAGGGTTTCGGCGAAGCCATGCTTGCCGGCGGCCAGATCGCCCAGCGTCTGCGGACCGGCGCCGAGGCTTTCGACCGGGAAGCTGAGATCGAGCGCCGGACCGACGGACGCGATCTTGAAACCGCCCATCAGGTAGCGCTTGCGCAGGCGAGCGTTGACGATCGGCGCCTCGAAGCGCGGGTTGCTGCCGATCAGCAGCACGACGTCGGCCTGTTCGATGCCGGCGATGCCGCTGTTGAAGATGTAAGAGGCGCGCGACGTGGCGTCGAGCTTGGCGCCGTCCTGGCGGCAATCGAGGCTCTTGGCGCCGAGGGAGCCGAGCAGCTCCTTCAGCGCATACATCGATTCGGCGTCAACAAGATCGCCGGCGATAGCGGCGATCTTGTCGCCCGCCGTCGATTTCAGCTTGGCGGAGACCGCGAGGAACACTTCATCCCAGCTCGCTTCGCGCAGCTTGCCGTTCTCGCGCAAATACGGACGATCGAGACGCTGGCGCTTCAAGCCGTCATAGGCGAAGCGGGTCTTGTCGGAAATCCACTCTTCGTTCACGTCCTCGTTGAGGCGCGGCAGGACGCGCAGCACTTCGGGGCCGCGCGCGTCGATGCGGATGTTGCTGCCGACCGCGTCCATGACGTCGATCGATTCGGTCTTCTTCAATTCCCACGGGCGCGCGACGAAGGCGTAGGGCTTCGAGGTCAGCGCGCCGACCGGGCAGAGGTCGATGACGTTGCCCGACATCTCGGAGCCGACGGCGGCGTCGAGATAGGTGGTGATCTCCATATGCTCGCCGCGGCCGATGGCGCCGATGTCTGGCACGCCGGCGACTTCGGTGCTGAAACGGATACAGCGCGTGCAATGGATACAGCGCGTCATGTGCGTCTCGATCAGTGGACCGAAGTCCTTGTCCTTCACGGCGCGCTTGTTCTCTTCGTAGCGCGACTTGTCGAAGCCGTAGCCGAGCGCCTGGTCCTGCAGATCGCACTCGCCGCCCTGATCGCAGATTGGGCAATCGAGCGGATGGTTGATGAGCAGCATCTCCATCACGCCCTTGCGCGCCTTATGCACCATGGGCGTGTCGGTCTTGATCACCATGCCTTCGTTGACCGGCATGGCGCAGGACGCCACCGGCTTGGGCGACTTCTCGACCTCGACCAGGCACATGCGGCAATTGCCGGCAATGGACAGGCGCTCATGGTAGCAGAAGCGCGGAATTTCGACGCCGGCGACCTCGCAGGCCTGCAGCACGGTGCTGCCCGCCTGGATTTCGACTTCGGTGCCGTCGACTGTGACTTTGGGCATGACGCTCCCCTACTCCGCCGCGGTGCGCTGCAGGCCGGCACGGTAAGCGGCGATGCGCTCTTCCATGACCGGGCGGAAATGACGAATGAGGCCCTGCACCGGCCAAGCGGCCGCATCGCCGAGCGCGCAAATGGTGTGGCCTTCGATCTCGCGCGTGACTTCCTCGAGCATGTCGATCTCGGGGCCTGTCGCGTTGCCCTTCACCATGCGCTCCATGACGCGCCACAGCCAGCCGGTGCCCTCGCGGCACGGCGTGCACTGGCCGCAGCTCTCGTGCATGTAGAACTTGGAGAGGCGCGCGATGGCCTTCACCACGTCGGTCGACTTGTCCATGACGATGACCGCCGCCGTTCCGAGGCCGGACTTCACTTCCTTCAAGCTGTCGAAGTCCATCAGCACGGTGTCGCAGATCGATTTCGGTAGGATCGGCACCGACGAGCCGCCGGGAATCACGGCGAGCAGGTTGTCCCAGCCGCCGCGCACGCCGCCGGCATGCCTCTCGATCAACTCTTTCAGCGGAATGCCCATCTCTTCTTCGACATTGCACGGCTTGTTCACATGGCCGGAAATGCAGAAGACCTTGGTGCCGACGTTGTTCGGGCGGCCGAGACCGGCAAACCAGCTGGCGCCGCGGCGCAGGATGGTCGGGGCGACGGCAATGCTTTCGACGTTATTCACGGTGGTCGGGCAGCCGTAGAGGCCGGCGCCCGCGGGGAACGGCGGCTTCAGGCGCGGTTGGCCCTTCTTGCCTTCGAGGCTTTCGATCAGCGCCGTCTCTTCGCCGCAGATATAAGCGCCAGCGCCGCGATGCACGAAGACATCGAAATCATAGCCAGAGCCGCAGGCGTTCTTGCCGATCAGGCCGGCCGCATAAGCCTCGTCGATGGCGGTCTGCAGGTTCTCGGCCTCGCGGTAGAACTCGCCGCGGATGTAGATATAAGCAGCCACCGCGTTGATGGCGAAGCCGGCGATCAGGCAGCCTTCGATCAGTTTGTGCGGATCGTGGCGCATCATGTCGCGGTCTTTGCAGGTGCCCGGCTCGCCCTCATCGGCGTTGACCACCAGATAACTCGGCCGGCCGTCCGATTGCTTCGGCATGAAGGACCATTTGAGGCCCGTCGGGAAACCGGCGCCGCCGCGGCCGCGCAGGCCCGACTTCTTCATCTCTTCGATGATGGCGTCGCGCCCGCGCGCGAGAATGTCCTTGGTGCCGTCCCAATCGCCACGCGCGCGCGCGCCGGCCAAGCGGAAGTCCTGCTGGCCGTAGAGATTGGTGAAGATGCGGTCTTTGTCGCTCAGCATGATTAGGCGCCCTGCTTCGCGGGAATGTCTTTAAGGGTCAGCGCGCCGCCTTCGGGCGCGGAGGTCTGGCGGCCGATCAGTGAACCCGCCTTCGGCGTCTCGCCGCGCTTCAGCGCATCGAGCAGGCCGGGCACATGAGTCGCGGCGACGTCTTCGTAATAATCGTCGGCGACCTGCACCACCGGCGCATTGACGCAGGCGCCGAGGCATTCGACTTCGCGCAGCGTGAACTGGCCGTCCGGCGTCGTCTCGCCGACACCGATGCCGAGATGCTTTTCGCAAGCGGCGACCACGTCAGCCGAGCCGCGCAGCCAGCAAGGCGTCGTCGTGCAAACCTGCACGAAGTGACGGCCGACCGGCGCGAGGTTGTACATGGTGTAGAAGCTGGCGACTTCATAAACGCGCATCACCGGCATGCCGAGCACGTCCGCCACATGGGCGAGCGCCTCCTTGCTGAGCCAGCCGCCGTTCTGGCGTTGCGCTAGGTCGAGCAGCGGCATCACCGCGCTCTGCTGGCGGCCCGCCGGATATTTGGCGATATGCATGTCCGCCTTCGCCTTCATCTCCTCGTTGAAGACGAACGGCGCGCCTTGCGCGACGGGACGGTTTTCGTTGGATACGCTCATCGATCGATCTCGCCGAACACGATGTCGAGAGAGCCGATGATGGCGACGACGTCCGCCAGCATGTGCCCTTTCGAGAGGAAGTCGAGGCCCTGCAGATGGGCGAAGCCCGGCGCGCGAATCTTGCAGCGGTAGGGCTTATTGCTGCCGTCGGAGACGACATAGACGCCGAACTCGCCCTTGGGCGCTTCGACGGCGGCGTAAATTTCGCCGGCCGGCACGTGATAGCCCTCGGTGTAGAGCTTGAAGTGATGGATCAGCGCTTCCATCGAGCGCTTCATCTCGGCGCGCTTGGGCGGCGCGATCTTGTTGTTCTCAACCATGACCGGGCCTTCGGGCATCTGCTCGCAACATTGGCGGATGATGCGCAGGCTCTGGCGCATCTCTTCCATGCGGACCAGATAGCGGTCGAAGCAGTCGCCGTTCTTGCCGACGGGGATGTCGAA
Organism: Rhodospirillaceae bacterium; assembly: GCA_947474495.1. Taxonomy (GTDB): domain Bacteria; phylum Pseudomonadota; class Alphaproteobacteria; order SMXQ01; family SMXQ01; genus CAMAVH01. The sequence continues at coordinate 43,928 of CANJIM010000003.1, read as the reverse complement.
GTCCATCCGGTCGTAGACGTCGTAAGGCTGCGACTTGCGCAGGTCCCAGGCGACGCCCGAGCCGCGCAGCATCGGACCGGTGAAGCCCCAGTCGTAGCAGTCCTCGGCAGAGCAGACGCCGATGTCGACGGTGCGCTGGCGGAAAATGCGGTTGTTGGTCAGCAGCGTGTCGACGTCGTGCATGTGCTTCGGGAAATTCTCCACGAAGGTCATGATGTCGTCGATCAGGCCGACCGGCAGGTCGAGATGCACGCCGCCGGGACGGAAATAAGCCGCATGGAGTCGCGCGCCCGACGCGCGCTCATAAAACTCCATTAGCTTTTCGCGCTCTTCAAAGCCCCACAGCATCGGCGTCATCGCGCCGACGTCCATGGCGAAACTGTTGATGTTCAGCAGATGGTTCAGCAGCCGGCTGATCTCAGCGAACAGCACGCGGATATATTGCGCGCGGATCGGCGCCTCGATACCGAGCAGCCGCTCGACGGCCAGCGCGAAGGCGTGCTCCTGCGACATCGGCGCGACATAGTCGAGACGGTCGAAGTACGGCACCGCCTGCAGGTATGTCTTATATTCGATGAGCTTCTCGGTGCCGCGATGCAGCAGGCCGACATGCGGATCGGCGCGCTCGATCACTTCGCCGTCCATCTCGAGGACGAGGCGCAACACGCCGTGAGCCGCCGGATGCTGCGGCCCGAAGTTCAAAGTGAAGTTCTGGATCTGATGTTCGGCCATGGGATGTCCTCTTAGGCCGGCTTGACGGGCGGAGGCGGCAGATTCGGCGTCTGCGGCACGTCGGCTTTTTCGTCGCCGGGCAGCATGCCTTCCCACGGACTGAGGAAATCGAAGCTGCGGAATTCTTGCGTCAGCTTCACCGGCTCATAGACGACGCGTTTTTGTTCGTCGTCATAGCGCAGCTCGACGAAGCCGGTCAGCGGGAAGTCCTTGCGCAGCGGATGGCCTTCGAAACCGTAGTCGGTGAGGATGCGGCGGAGATCCGGATGGCCCGAGAAATAGATGCCGTAGAGGTCCCAGGCCTCGCGCTCCCACCAACCGGCGGAATTGAAGATCGACACGGCGGATGGCACCGGCGTCAACTCGCCAGCGGTCGCCTTGACGCGGATGCGCTGATTCTGGCGCAACGACAAAAGGTGATAGACGACATCGAAGCGCTCTTCGCGATCCGGGTAGTCGACACCGCAGACGTCGAGCAGCTGGCGGAACTGGCAGTTGCTGTCGTCGCGCAGGAAGGTCAGCACACGCGGAAGGTCGTCGCGCTTGACCAGCACGGTCAATTCGCCGCGGCGAATCTCATGCGACAGCACCACGCCGCCGAGGGCGGTCGTGACGTAGTCGGCAAGGTCCTGAAGGGCTTCAGTCATCGGCGGATGAACTCGGCAGGAGAAAAACAAGCGCGCGCCCTTTAACGGGCAATCGTGCCAGTGCGGCGAATCTTACGTTGCAGTTGCATCAGGCCATAGAGCAGCGCTTCGGCCGTGGGCGGGCAGCCGGGCACGTAGATGTCGACCGGCACGATGCGGTCGCAGCCGCGCACGACGGAATAGGAATAGTGATAGTAGCCGCCGCCGTTGGCGCAGCTGCCCATCGACACGACCCAACGCGGTTCCGGCATCTGGTCGTACACGCGGCGCAGCGCCGGGGCCATCTTGTTGCACAAGGTGCCGGCGACGATCATGACATCGGACTGGCGCGGGCTCGGGCGGAACAGCATGCCGAAGCGGTCGAGATCGTAGCGCGAGGTCGCGGCCTGGATCATCTCGACGGCGCAGCAGGCCAAACCGAAGGTCATCGGCCACAGCGAGCCGGTGCGCGCCCAGTTGACCACCTGGTCCATCTTGGCGAGCACGAAGCCCTTGTTCTGCACCTCTTCGGCCATGGCGCGCATCACCGCGCCACGGTCGGGCGTGGTGGTGACGCTGGGCGTCAGGATCGAGGTCGGCGTTGTGGTCGTGAGGCTCATGAGACTCTCCGGGGCAAAATGGACTGCGATGCGGCGTTAGGCGCCGCTCACTCCCACTCCAGCGCCCCCTTCTTCCACTCGTAGATGAAACCGATGGTCAGCACGCCGAGGAACAGCACCATGGACCAGAAGCCGAACAGGCCAATCTCGCCGAGCGTCACCGCCCAGGGAAACAGGAAGGCCACTTCGAGATCGAAGATGATGAACAGGATGGCGACCAGATAGAAGCGCACGTCGAACTTGCCGCGCGCGTCGTCGAACGGGTCGAAGCCGCATTCGTACGGCGAGATCTTTTCTTTGTCGGGACGCTGGCGAGCAGCGATGTAGGACGCACCGACCATCAAGGCGGACAGGGCCATGGCGAGGCCAAGGAATATCAGAATCGGCAGATATTCGCGCAACAGGGCTTCCATGCCGGGCCTTCGCGTCGGGGATGTTCGAACCGTTGCCTGGGAGGTCGTCGCGGGGCGGTTGGGTAAGCCACGCGAAGGTCCGGAACAAGGGGGCGCTCCGGCGTTCTCAAGCGGGCCGAATATAGGAATAGCGAGGCCTAAAGGGAAGTGAAGATTGACTCTTTTTGCACCGAGCGGGTGCAGCAAAGAGCCATCCGAACGGCAAGACGATCTGGAGAGTGAAAAGGGCATGGCACGCGCTGCGATGTCGCGCGGCGAGAGCGACAGCGGCGCGACGCCGTCGATTGGCGACCCGTTCTCAGGCGCTGCGAACCACCCGTGACTATCGGGAGTCTGATGCGCGAAATGACATGAAAACCGGGTGGCGAGAGAGACGGGACTTGAACCCGCGACCTCCGGCGTGACAGGCCGGCGCTCTAACCAACTGAGCTACTCCCCCATGGTCCCGAAACGGAGGCCGGCAAGGCCCGCTTCAGCGGTTCTTGGGCGGCCCCGCCGAAGGCTCAATAAATTAGCATAAAGCCGCCCGGCGTGGGGTGCGTTGGTTTACTTCACACCCCCTGCCCTGTCAAGAAAGCTTCCAGCCGGAAAAGAGCGATTTGCGCGAGGAATCTTTTCGCGAGTCCAATCGCTTATCGGCCCCTGCCAGACCGCCTTAGCCGGGCAGCGGCGGCAGATTGCGGATCAAAGCGCCATAGCCCTGCACCGGTTGGCGAATATGCAACCGGGCTTGGATTTCCCAGCAACGTGCCGGAACCGGATGGATCACCGGCACGCCGAGATCCTGTTCCAGCGTCTCGATCATCTCGAGCACGCGCCAGCCGGTGCCCAGCATATAGATCGCCTCGGCCTTGGGCTGCTTGAGGAAGGCCTTCTTGATATGGACGTAGACCTCATGAGGCGACAGGCTGCCGACCTGATCGAACGGCACGTCGATCCCCTCCATGCCGAGCACGGTAAAGCCGGCATCACGGAAATAGGCGGCAAAGGTCTCGTTGATGTCGCCGCTGAAGTAAGTCGCGCCGACGAACTTCTTGATCCCGAGTGCCTTGAGGGCGGCGATATGGTTGGTGCCCGAGGTGAAGAGCGGCGTCTTGTATTGTTTCTCCCACTTGTCGAGCAGCTTTCGCTCGCCTTTGAAGCCGCGCACCATGAAAGGCGGCGCTCCCTCGGGATGGATGAGATCGACCTTCTGCTCGGCGAGCTTGGCGATGGCCGTCTCGTAATGGACCATCACCTCCTTGAACTCGTCCTGGGTGCCGCGCCGGATGTCGAGGAACAACGGCAAGGTACAAACGCCATCCGGCAGCATGCGGATGAGCTCTTCAAGGCCGCCCGGCCGCATGGTCGGCTTGATCAGTCCGACGACGCCGCGCCAACTGGTATAGGCCATTTCGCGTCTCCCTCTGCCCCCGCGGTCTAATGCCGCATTCGGTCGGGTTGGTAGGCGGTGACGGGTTCGAACCGCCGACAGCCACGGTGTAAACGTGGTGCTCTACCAGCTGAGCTAACCGCCCCCAGGACCCGTGCGGTTATAACGCGCCCGCTGCGCAGCGGCACGCAAAACACGCAAGCAACAGGCACGAAAAAGCCGGCTTCCGCAGGGAAGCCGGCTAGTCGTTCCCCACCGGGAAGAAGTTAGTTCACGGCGTCCTTCAGGCCCTTGCCGGCCGTGAACTTCGGACGCTTGGAGGCCGGAATACTGATCGCTTCGCCGGTCCGCGGATTGCGGCCCTGGCTGGCGGCGCGCTTGGTCACGTTGAACGTGCCAAAGCCGACCAGGCGAACATCGTCGCCGCCCTTCAGCGCCTTGGTGATCTGGTCGAACACTTCGTCGACGGCCTTCGATGCATCGGTTTTCGACAAGCCCGTACCGGTCGCAACCGCTGCCACGAGATCGTTCTTATTCAATTGAGTATCCCCTCTGCGAATTTTTGGACGATCCAGCCGGCGCGCTCCGGTCGGATCGAAGGCGATGACTCTAGATCGGCGTTTCGAGACGCGTCAATCGCAGAAGCGCAGTTTTCCCCAGGATTTTGGCCATTTTTCGATCTTTTTAAACGATTGCGGCGGGCTCTTGCAAACCCGCCGCATTCTCGTTTCGTAGATGCGCCGCTTAATGCGTGACGACACCGTGGTCCGGGTCTGTCGCGGCACCCGCGACCGGCTTGACCTCTTCCGGCTCCGTCCACTCGATCGGCACGAGCGGACGCACCAGCGCGTACTTTAGAACTTCATCGCCGGTCGAGACCGGAATGATGGTGAGACCCTTCTTCACATTGTCCGGAATCTCAGCCAAGTCCTTCTCGTTGTCCTTAGGGATCAGCGCCGTCTTCAAACCGCCGCGCAAGGCGGCCAGCAGCTTCTCCTTCAGGCCACCGATCGGCAGCACGCGACCGCGCAGAGTGATCTCGCCGGTCATGCAGATATCCTTGCGGACCGGAATGCCCGTGAGGGCCGAGACGATCGAGGTCAACATGGCGACGCCGGCGGACGGGCCATCCTTGGGCGTCGCGCCTTCCGGCACGTGCACGTGGATGTCCTTCTTGTTGAAGTCGGGCGGCTTAATGCCGTAGGCGACTAGACGCGAACGCACGTAGCTGCGCGCGGCCTGGACCGACTCCTGCATCACGTCGCCGAGCTTGCCGGTGGCGGCGATGGCGCCCTTGCCAGGCATGACCACGGCTTCGATCGACAGCAATTCGCCGCCGACTTCCGTCCAGGCCAGACCGGTCACGACGCCGACCAAATCCTCGGCCTCGACTTCGCCGTAGCGGAAGCGACGAACGCCCGCATATTTCTCGAGATTGCGGCGGGTCACCTTGATCTGCTTCGCCTTGCCGCTGACGATTTCCTTAATCGCCTTGCGGGTCAGGTTGGCGATCTCGCGCTCCAAGCTACGGACGCCGGCCTCGCGCGTGTAGTAGCGCACGAGATCGAGCAGACCATCGTCGGAGATGACCCATTCGTCCTTCTTCAGACCGTTGGCTTCCAGCTGCTTCGACACCAGGTGCCGCTTGGCGATCTCCACCTTCTCATCCTCGGTGTAACCGGGGATGCGGATGATCTCCATACGGTCCATCAACGGCTGCGGCATACGCAGCGAGTTGGCCGTGGTAACGAACATCACATCGGAGAGGTCATAGTCGACCTCGAGGTAATGATCGCTGAACGTCGCGTTCTGCTCCGGATCAAGCACCTCAAGCAGTGCCGACGACGGATCGCCGCGGAAATCGGCGCCGAGCTTGTCGATCTCGTCGAGCAGGAATAGCGGATTCGACGACTTCGCCTTCTTCATGCCCTGGATGATCTTGCCAGGCATCGAGCCGATGTAGGTCCGGCGATGGCCACGCACTTCCGCTTCGTCGCGCACGCCGCCGAGCGACATACGCACGAAATTACGGCCGGTCGACTTGGCGATCGACTTGCCGAGCGAGGTCTTGCCGACGCCCGGAGGGCCGACGAGGCAGAGGATCGGGCCGCGGATCTTGTTCACGCGCTCTTGCACCGCGAGGTACTCGAGGATGCGCTCCTTGACCTTGTCGAGGCCGAAGTGGTCGGCGTTGAGCACTTTCTCGGCGTTCTTGAGATCGTGCTTCACGCGCGTGCGCTTCTTCCAAGGAATGTTGAGCAGCCAATCGAGGTAGTTGCGCACCACCGTCGCTTCGGCCGACATCGGGCCCATGGTGCGAAGCTTTTTCACTTCGGCCATCGCCTTGTCGCGCGCTTCCTTGGTCAAGCGCGTCTTGCGGATGCGCTCTTCCAACTCGGACACTTCGTCCTTGCCGTCTTCGGTCTCGCCGAGCTCCTTCTGGATCGCCTTCAGCTGCTCGTTCAAATAGTACTCGCGCTGAGTCTTCTCCATCTGGCGCTTGACGCGATTGCGGATCCGCTTCTCCACCTGCAGGACGCCGATCTCGGCTTCCATGTAAGAGTAGACGCGCTCCAGCCGTTCGCTGACCGTCTCGAGCTCAAGAAGCTCCTGTTTCTCAGAAATCTTGAGAGCGAGATGGGATGCGACCGTGTCGGCGAGCTTGGCGGGATCGTCGATCTGATTCAGGGAAACGAGGACCTCGGGCGGAATCTTCTTGTTGAGCTTGATATACTGCTCGAACTCACCGATCACCGAACGGCCGAGGGCTTCCAGCTCTTCAGCCGTGCCGGTCTTCTCGTCGATGACGGCGGTTTCGGCCTGGAAGAAGTTTTCGTTCTCGGTGAAGCGCAGGATGCGCGCGCGATGGCCGCCCTCGACCAGCACCTTGACGGTGCCGTCCGGCAGCTTCAGCAGTTGCAGCACCGTGCCGACGGTGCCGACAAGGTGAATGTCCTCCTGCGAGGGATCGTCCTGCGAGGCGTTTTTCTGGGCGACGAGCAAAATCTGCTTGTCGTCCTTCATCACGTCCTCGAGGGCCCGCACGGATTTTTCACGCCCGACGAAGAGCGGCACGATCATATGCGGGAACACGACGATGTCGCGCAGCGGCAGAACGGGGTAGGTCACAGTCTTGGCAATGTCACTCATGCTCTTCCTTCCACCGCGACAGGGCGGCGCTTGGGAAAGGGGCAGGCCTGCCCAACATGGCACAGGCCGACATCCCGGATTTCATTCAAAGTGGCGTTGAAGCCCGCAGGATTCAAGGGTCGCGCGGCCTTGCCGGCGTTCCCGATATGAAAAGTGGGGGACAACTTCATGATCGGCGTCCGCAGCCGGCTCCGGAGAGCCGGCTGGAACACGTAACGCGGGAACCCGGAAGTAACCTTAAGCGCTGGCGCCAGCGCCGGTTTCTTCGCGGCGGTCCGAGTAAATGTAGAGTGGCTTCGCACGGCCTTCGACCACCTCTTTGTTGATGACGATCTCTTCGACGCCTTCCAAACCCGGCAGCTCGAACATCGATTCCAGGAGAATGGTCTCCATGATCGAACGTAGACCGCGTGCGCCGGTCTTGCGTTGGATCGCCTTGCGGGCGACCGATTTCAAGGCGTCTTCCGAGAACTCGAGGCGGACATTCTCCATCTCGTAGAGACGCTGGTACTGCTTCACCAGGGCGTTCTTCGGAACGGTCAAAATGTCGACCAAAGCTTCTTCGTCGAGATCGTCGAGCGTCGCGACCACCGGCAGGCGGCCGACGAACTCCGGGATCAGGCCGAACTTCAGCAAATCTTCCGGCTCGACTTCACGCAGAAGCTCGCCGGTCTGGCGGTCTTCCGGGGCGCGCACGTCAGCGCCGAAGCCGATCGAGGTGCCGCGGCCGCGCGCCGAGATGATCTTCTCCAGGCCGGCGAAAGCGCCGCCGCAGATGAAGAGGATGTTCGTCGTGTCGACCTGCAGGAATTCCTGCTGCGGATGTTTGCGGCCACCCTGCGGCGGCACGGAGGCCACGGTGCCTTCCATGATCTTGAGCAGCGCCTGCTGCACGCCTTCGCCCGAGACGTCGCGCGTGATCGACGGGTTGTCGGACTTGCGGCTGATCTTGTCGACTTCGTCGATGTAGACGATGCCGCGCTGCGCGCGCTCGACGTTGTAGTCGGCGGACTGCAGGAGCTTCAGAATGATGTTCTCAACGTCCTCGCCGACGTAGCCGGCTTCGGTCAGCGTCGTCGCATCGGCCATCGTGAAGGGCACGTCGAGGATGCGCGCCAGAGTCTGCGCGAGCAGCGTCTTGCCGCAGCCGGTCGGACCGATCAGCAGAATGTTCGACTTGGCGAGCTCGACGTCATTGGCCTTCTGGCCATGGGCGAGACGCTTGTAATGGTTGTGCACCGCGACCGAGAGAACGCGTTTGGCATGCACCTGACCGATGACATAGTCGTCGAGCACGGTGCAGATGTCGCGCGGGGACGGCACGCCATCCTGCGAACGGACCAGCGTCGTTTTGTGCTCTTCACGGATGATGTCCATGCAAAGCTCAACGCACTCGTCGCAAATGAACACGGTCGGCCCGGCGATGAGCTTGCGCACCTCATGCTGGCTCTTCCCGCAGAAAGAACAGTAGAGGGTGTTACGCGATTCGCCGCTGCCGCTGGACTTGCTCATGGTCGCTCCATCTCGGCCAAAGAGTTGGCCTCTATACGCATGTTAGACACAGGGTCCGCTACGCACAACTAAATACTAAATATGGTGTCAGGCGACCCGACGGCGGCGATAGGCAGATAACCCTCCATCGAATTTCGCGTCCCTGTCGTCATCAACGGCGTGAAGCGCACACATGAACCATCACTCTATATGGGATGACATGCCGCCGAATAAAGCCGGCGAGCTTCATACGCAGAGTGACAGGATCCGGCCTAAAATCGAGTTAACTCGCTGTCTCTGGAAAAATCCGCACTGATTCAGTGGCTTACGCCGCGATGATCGATCCAGAGACGGTGACGGGCAGAACCATGATCTGGCCCTGCCCGTCTCTGTTGCCTTCGCCGTTTCGCAAACGGCCGCTCGGTATTGCTTCGCGAAACCGCAGCTTAGCGGGTCATCTCGACTTTTTCGCTCGCCGGACGCTTCACGAACACTTCGTCGATGAGGCCGAAAGCCTGCGCCTCTTCCGGATTCATGAACTTATCGCGCTCCATCGCCTTCTCGATCACATCGAGAGGCTGCTTGGTGTGCTTCACGTAGATGCCATTCAGGCGCGACCGCAGCGACAGAATTTCGCGCGCTTGAATTTCGATGTCGGTCGCTTGGCCCTGCGCGCCGCCCGAGGGCTGATGCACCATGATACGCGCATTCGGCAGCGCGAAGCGCTTGCCGTCGGCGCCAGCTGCGAGCAACAGCGAGCCCATCGACGCCGCTTGGCCGATGCAGATCGTCGCCACGTCGGGGCGGATGTACTGCATCGTGTCGTAGATCGCGAGGCCGGACGTGACCACGCCACCCGGCGAGTTGATGTAGTACGAGATGTCCTTGTTCGGATTCTCGGCTTCGAGGAACAGCAGCTGGGCGCAGATCACGCTCGACACCGCGTCATTGACCGGGCCGACCATGAAGATGATGCGCTCTTTGAGAAGGCGCGAGTAAATGTCGTAGGAGCGCTCGCCGCGGTTGGTCTGCTCGACCACCATGGGAACGAGATAGTTCATGTAGGTATCGATCGGATCTCGCATCGGGCGCCGCCCTTCACAAACGAATGGGGAAACGGAAACAGTGAGACAACAGTAGCCGGTTCGCGCCCCGCGCGAAACGCCCGTTAAGGCGTTACCGCGCGGTGCGTTAGAAACCAGTTAGGCCTTACTTCTTGGCGCCGGCGACGTCGTCTTTCTCGTCGTCCGGGTCGCGCATCAACTCTTCGGCGGTCACCGTCTTCTCCTCGACTTTGGCCAGTTCGAGGATGTAGTCGATGACTTTGTCCTCGAAGACAGGGGCGCGGAGCTGCTCGAGGGCGTCCGGGTTCTTCTGATAGAACTCGAATACCATCCGCTCTTGACCGGGGAACCGGCGAGCTTCGTTGAGCAGCGCGCGATTCAGGTCGTCCTTCGAGATTTCGATCTTGTTGCTGCGGCCGGTCTCCGACAGCAGCAGCCCGAGCTTCACGCGGCGCTCGGCGATGGTGCGGTACTCCGCCTTCAGCTTCTCGATCTCTTCCGGCGTCTTATCCTTGAGCACGTCGGTCGCCGGGCCATGGTCGTGGCCTTCGTGATCGCCGTGATCATGACCCGCGTGATCGTGGCCCGCATGGCTGTGATCGTGAGTCGGATCATCGCAGGTCTCGGCGTTATGCTCCGGTGCCTGGCCCGTCATCTGCTGCCAAATGCCGGCGAACTCGCTGTCGACCAAGCCGGTGGGGATTTCGAAGTCGCATTTGTCGGCGAGCTTGTCGAGCAGGTTGCGCTTCAGGCGCATGCGCGTGACTTGAGCATACTCCTGCTCCATGCGCTCCTTGAGGCCCTTCTTCAGCTCGGCGAGGCTCTCAAAGCCGACCTTCTTGGCGAAGGCGTCATCGAGCGTCGCGGCCTTGGGCAGGCGCACTTCCTTCACGTCGACTTCGAACTCGGCGTCCTTGCCCGCGAGATCGGCATTGCCGTACTCGTCGGGGAACTTCACCTTCACGGTCAGCTTGTCGCCGGCCTTGGAACCGTGCATCTGCTCAATGAAGCCGGGAATGAAGCCTGCCGAATCCATGGCGACTTCGAAGTCCTTGGCGGTGCCGCCATCGAACGCCGTGCCGCCGACGCGGCCGATGAAGTCGACCAGCAACTGGTCTTCCTTCGTCGCGGCGCGGCTGGCATCGTCGGTCTTCTCGAAGATGCGGTTGTTTTCCAGGAGACGCTGCGCGGCTTCGTCGATCGCCTTGTCGTCGATCGCAACGGTCGGCTTCTCGACTTTAATGTCGCCGAAGGCCAACGGCTTGATCTCCGGGATCAGCTCGACGGCAACGGCATATTCCAGATCGCCGCCCTCTTCGAACGACTTGATCTCGATCTTCGGCTGCATGGCCGGACGCAGGCCCTTGTCGTTGAGCGCGTCGCGCGTGCCTTCGCTGACAGCGAGCTCGAGGATTTCGCCCATGAGCGACGGACCGTACTGCTTCTTCAGCAGGGCCATCGGCACCTTGCCCGGACGGAAGCCGGGCTGCTTCACCTTCGTGCTCATTTCCTGGAGGCGGGTATTGAGCTTCGTCTCGATGTCCGAGGCGGGGATGCGGATGAGAAATTCCCGCTTGAGCCCTTCGCTCGCCGTTTCAGTAACCTGCATGGAAATCGTCCTGTCGTTCTTGGTTTTTACCCGCGTCGGAACCGGCGCGCTTGAAGTGGACTGCTAGCGTTCGTTTGGTGCGGGCGGAGGGACTCGAACCCCCACGACAGAGTCACTGGAACCTAAATCCAGCGCGTCTACCAATTCCGCCACGCCCGCCCCGTGCGGCGTCCGGCGGCAAGAACCCCGCCTCGACGACGGGAACCGCGGGTAACCACGAGATCGCCTTGACCCGAAAGGCGGTTTCTATAGCACCCGAGCCGTATTTGGGAAACAGGAGAAAGCCGCCGTCCGGTGGGGCCCAACGGGCCATAGATCGTGCCGCAACGGAACGTTTGCAAGGGCTTGGCAGCTTTATGGGCGCTGGGCAGCCTCAAGCCCGTTTGGCCGGCACCCGCTTGGCCAGATGAGCCGGCCGCAGACTGGCGCCGGACGGCGCCCCGGCGAACAGTGATCCTTTGCGCCGCACGATCGCGTCCTCCGGCATTCGTGAAGACTCGCCGGGCGTCAAGCTGAGCTTCTCCTTGGCGCGGGGCGGCACATGGGAGCTCAGCATCATCAACTGGCCATCGGTCGCCATCACCGCGCGCATCATGTCGTCTTCGCTATCGAATTCGAAGATCGGCCGGTTCAAAAGCTTGAGATAGAAACAATACGGCAGAGCCATGCGGAGCAACCGCGACCGGACATGCTCGGCGCGCGCCTCGTCGCAAGTACATTTGAACTTCATCGCAGCCTACTCGAACCGAAGCACCCCCGACGGCGCGACCCAAAGCGAACCAGGCTGGCTTTACAGCATTTTTAGACGGGAAACGAAAATGAAAAAGCCGCGCGGCGCAGGCCGGCGGCTTCGAAAGGCTTATGGCACGCGCTGTTAGTGGGTCGTGGCCCGAACGATGCGTTCGCCATATTGCTGAATGAAGGCGTCCACCGACAGCATACGCTGGCCGTCGTGATGCGGCACGCCATCGACGCGGCCGAATACGACCTGATAGCGCACATGCGGGATGCCGAAAGAGTCTTTGTAGAGACTGATCACCTTCGCCGTCTCGACCGTGCGATCCATGCGCACACGCCGATAGACGCAACCTTTTTCGATTGCCGGTTCGTCTCGTTTGAAAAGTTTGGCCAACATCTTCGAACGATGCCCCCTGGATTCAAGGCAACTGCCTAGAACTACATCGGTAACGGAGAAGGTTTAACGACGGGTTAATGGAGAATAGAAAAGAGGCCGTAATAACAACGTCTTCTACCGTCAAATTAAGTTAAAATCCAATGTTACCTACAGAGTTTGCACCGTTTTATCCACAGGCAAGCCGGCCGGCCGTAAGGCTAATTCTCGAGAAAGCCCCGTAATACCAAGGGAATTACCGCAGGCAGATCATCGGCGATAAGGCCGGGACCGAAGGCGCTGGCCGCCGCCCCTTGCAGCCAGACGGCGGCGCAGGCGGCCTCGAACGCCGGCATCTTCTGGGCGAGCAGCCCACCCGCCAAACCGGCCAACACGTCGCCTGCTCCCGCCGTGGCAAGCGTCGGCGGGGCGTTAGCGTTGATCGCCGCACGGCCGTCTGGCGCGGCAATCACCGTGTCATAGCCCTTCAGCACAATCACCCCGCCCGATGCCTGCGCAGCGGCGCGGGCCCGCGTCAGCTTGTCGGCCGCCGGATCGATATCGTGAAACAGGCGGGTGAACTCGCCGTCATGGGGCGTGAGCACGCAGCCGCCGCCGAAAGTTTGATGGGGCGATGTCGCGATCGCCGCGAACAGTTCGCCCGGCCCCTGCGGCCGGCTGACCGCGAAAGTGCTCAGCGCATCGGCGTCGAGCACACAGGGCAGGCCGGCGGCGAGCACGGCCAGCGTATGGGCGCGCGTCGTCTCGCCAACGCCGTTACCCGGCCCGACCACCGCGGCGGCGGCGCGACGAGTCTCGATCAATTTTATAAAGGCGGCGAGATCGGCGACCGGCGCGACCACCGCCGACAATAAATCTGCCGCATAAATCGCCGCCGCCTCGGGCGGACAGGCCACGGTCACCATCCCGGCTCCGGCGCGCTGGCCGGCGCGCGCCGTCAGCCGTGCCGCCCCGGTCATCGCCGCGCCGCCGACCACCACGAGATGGCCGCGTGTATATTTGTGATCGGCCGGTCCCGGTTGGGGAAATTGCGGACGCCACAAAGCCGGCAGATTCTCGAAGGCCTGGGGTGCCAGCGCGGCTATCGCCGTTTCGGGAATGCCGATATCGGCGACGATCACCTCGCCGCAAAACCCACGCCCGGGCCACAACAGATGCGCCGGCTTCTTACGAAAGAACGTCACTGTCGCCTCGGCGCGCACAACCGCCTCACCGAGCGGCGCTCCCGTATCGCCCGCTAAGCCGCTCGGCAGATCGATGGCGAGGCAGGGCAACCGGCGCGCCAACAATTGGCCGACGACGGCCGCCGCCACGCCGCTCAAGGGACGGCTCAGCCCGGCGCCGAACAAGGCGTCGATGACCAGTTCACCGTCCTGCAGGACGTCCGGCGATAACGCAACGACATCGCCGGTCCACAACGCGGCGTGATGTGCCGCGTCGCCTTTCAGGTTGCCGCGCTCGCCGAGCAACGCGACGCGGACATCCCAGCCGTCACCAGCAAGGTGACGCGCGGCGACGAAGCCGTCGCCGCCATTGTTGCCGGGCCCCGCCAAAACCAGGACCTTACGGCGCGACCAGCGTGCCCGAACCGCCTCGGCAACAGCTTTGCCTGCCGATTCCATCAATTGCGCGCTGGGAACTCCGGCACTGACCGCAAAGCCATCGGCCCGCATCATTTCCGACACGCTGAGCAGCTCGCATCCAATCTGGGGGCTTGGGGGGATTGGCCTGTGCGTCATCGCATCCTCGGAATGAAACCTTTCGCCAAGATAGCGAGACGCTGCGGGCCTGTCCCATCTGCCAGTCATGCCGGGAAATGAGCTTTTCTTTTTTTCCCGGTTTGTGGCGGGCCACATGGGGCTATAATTCTCCGGCGGAGATGACCCCGCCACGAAGGACCAACAGTTTGAAAACGCTTATTCTCGGCGGCGGCCTGCTCGGCGTCAGCACCGCTTATTTCCTGGCGCGCGCCGGCCACGACGTGACCGTCGTCGAGCGCAAGGCCGGCGCCGGCCTCGATACAAGCTTCGCCAATGGCGGCCAGCTTTCCGCCGGCCAATCGATCCCCTGGGCCAATCCGCATACGCCATTTCTGCTCGGCAGGTGGCTTGGGCGCAGCAACGCGCCGCTCGTCTTTCATCCGCTCAAGGCGGAGGCCGCCCTGTGGCGCTGGGGCATGAGCTTCCTGCGCAACTGCCTGCCAGGCCGGACCCGCGCCAATGCCGAGAAGATCCTCCGCCTCGCGCTCTACTCGCGCGACATGATGGCCGAGATCGTCGGCGAGACCGGCATCCAGTTCGATCATAACCGCGGCGGCATCCTGCAGATCTTCCGCGACCAGAAAAGTCTGGAGCGCGCCAAGCGCGACGGCGAATGGCTGAGCGCCCTCGGCTGCCGCCTGGAGCCCAAGACGACCGACGAATGCATCGCCATCGACGATGCACTCGACGGCGACCAGGCGCGCATCACTGGCGGCCTCTACAGTCCCGACGATTCCTGCGGCGACGCGCATCTCTACACGGCGCGCCTCGCCGAGGTTTGCGCCCGCATGGGCGTGCGCTTCCTCTACGACACGGAAATCATCCGCCTCTCGACCATGTCGGACCGCATCACCGGCGTGATGACCAATCGCGGCATGGTGACGGCGAACGCCTATGTCATGGCGCTCGGCAGCCACTCGACGAAGCTGCTGGCGCCGATCGGCATGAAAATTCCGGTCTATCCCGCCAAGGGCTACTCGGTCACCCTGCCGGTCGGCAACGAGCATCGCGCCCCCCGCATCAGCATCACCGACGACGCCGTGAAGCTGGTTTACAGCCGTCTCGGCCAGCGCCTGCGCATCGCCGGCACCGCCGAATTCGCCGGCTACAACACGGCCCTCACCCCGGGCCGCGCCGAAGGCATCGTCGCCACCGTGCGTGAACTGTTCCCCAATGCCGGCGATTTCGATCGCGCCGAGTTTTGGACGGGTCTGCGGCCGCTGACGCCGGACGGCGCGCCGATCATCGGCAAGACCCCGTTCCGCAATCTGACGCTGAACACCGGACATGGCACGCTTGGCTGGACGCTCGCCGCCGCCTCGGGCCGCGTCTGCGCCGATCTGGTCAGCGGAGTCGCCCCAGCGGTGGAGATCGGCGGCTTGACCGCCGCGCGCTTCAATTAGGCAGGTGTGAGTTTATATCTGCGGCCGTCGAGCTCGAGGGCGCCGTCGGCGAAGCGGAGGCTCATGTTGACCACGCCCTCGTTGCGCTGCCAGGGCGTCAACTCCATCAGCCGCTGACCAGCCTTGGTGTAAGGCTCGGCGAACGCAATCGCTTCCGCCTCCGCCCGGCTCTTGGCGCGAATGATCAGCAAGCCAGCGCCATGGCGCTGACCGGTCTCGTCGACGAAAGGACCGGCGCCGAACAGCAGGCCGCGCCGCTCGAGATCGACCAGATAGGCGTGATGGACCAGCCGCATCTCTTCTGGCGAAACCGGCATGGGCGGCGCATCCGCGTTGGGCCGCATCCAGCAGAGATAGCATTGCTCGCGCGCCAGCGACTTCTGCAGCGCCTGCACCTGCGTTTTCATATCCTCACCAGCCATGCCTCTTCCTCTTTTTTCATAGGAGGTTTTGCCGCCTCGGAACTATACCATCGCGGGCCGGCAAGTACCTGTTTCGAAAAACTAAAAGCGGCCTAGGATTGTTGCCCGAAGCGGCGCCGAATAAGTATCGACGCCCTGCCCGCTTTCTTCTATGTCTGTGCCAGAGCACAGCATGATAGATGACGCCATGACAAGCCGTTCGCCCATGTGGCCCGCCCACCTCGACCATGTGAAAATCACCAGTCCGCAGCCGGACATCCTGCTCGACTATTACAGCAAGGTTCTCGGCGGCGCCGTCAGCGATCTTCCGGGCGGCGACAAGCTGCTCGCCAGCGCTGAGCGGCGAATTGTCGTCGGCCCTGGCGAAGCCAGCAGGCTCGGCTACGCCGCCTATGCGCTCGGCGACCGCGCGCGCCTCGATAAGCTGCGCGCCCATCTCGAACAACAGAACATCGCCATCCTGTCCGCGCCGACCCCGCTACTCGGCGACGGCGCCTTCGCTGTGGCCGACCCCAATGGCAACATCGTCGCCTTCGGCATCGGCTCGCGCATTGCAGATGCGCCGACTGCCGATAAAATTCCCGGCCGCCTGCAGCATGTCGTCGTCACGACGGAAGACATGGAAGCCATGATCGGCTTCTACACCAAGGCGCTCGGCTTTCGCCTCTCCGACCGCGTGAAGGACGGCGAAGGCGACACCACCGCCGCCTTCTTCCGCTCCGACGACGAGCATCACAGCTTCGCCTGTTTCCGCTCGCGCGTGCGCAAGCTGGACCACTTCTGCTTCGAGACCACGCAGTGGAACGACATCCGGGATTGGGCCGACCATCTGGCAACGCTGCATCTGCCGATCGGCTGGGGTCCGGGGCGTCACGGTCCCGGCAATAATCTCTTCTTCATGCTCAATGATCCCGACGGCAACGCCTTCGAGTTCTCCGCCGAGATCGAGCATATCGACCACGACACGGACACCCGCGAGTGGCCGCACGAGCAGCGCACGCTCAATTCTTGGGGCTCGGCCTGGATGCGGAGCTGACGCGCCGCACGCCTCGCCGTTTTTAACGACTTCACAATCATCTGGGGACCAGCATCATGAAGCTTGCCAGTTATCGTCTGAACAATAAGGACAGCTACGGCGTCGTTGTCGGCGACGGCATCGTCGATCTTGGCAAGCGCCTACCCTACGCCGACCTACGCGCACTCCTAGAAGCCGATGGTTTGTCGAAGGCCGCCGATCTCGCCAAGGAGAAGCCCGACGCGAAGGTCGCCGACGTCACCTTCCTGCCGCTGATCGCCAACCCGGGCAAGATCATCTGCGTCGGCCTGAACTACAAGGCGCACCGCGAAGAGACCGGCCGCAAGCCGACCGACAATCCGGCGCTGTTCGTGCGCTTCCCCGACAGCCAGACCGCGCATGGCGACGTCATGGTCAAGCCGAAGAATTCCGTCGAGTTCGACTACGAAGGCGAGCTCGCCATCGTCATCGGCAAGTCCGGCCGTCACATCGCTGAAAAAGACGCCTTCAGCATTATCGCCGGCTACAGCTGCTACAACGACGGCAGCGTGCGCGACTGGCAGTACCACACGATGCAGTGGACACCGGGAAAGAACTATCCGAAGACCGGCAGCTTCGGTCCCTGGATGGTGACGAAGGATGAAATCCCCGACGTCAACAAGCTCACCTTGAAGACGCGCCTCAACGGCCAGCAAGTGCAGGAGACCGGCATCGACCTAATGCTGTTCCCGATTCCCGTGCTGATCAACTACATCACCACCTTCACGCAGTTGAACCCGGGCGACGTCATCTCCACCGGCACGCCGGGCGGCGTCGGCGTCAAACGCACCCCGCAGCTCTTCATGAAGTCGGGCGACACGGTCGAGGTCGAGATCAGCAGCATCGGCATCCTGCAGAATAAGGTCATTGAGCAGTAAGCCTGCCATGTCCGCTCAACGGATGACGGCGCCGGTATTGATTATCGGCGCCGGCCCCACCGGCCTGACGCTCGCCAATTTGCTCGGGCTTTACGGCGTCGAGACGATCCTGGTCGAGCAGCATGCCTCGACCGTGCAGGAGCCGCGCGCCGTCTCGATTGACGACGAATCGCTGCGCACGATGCAGGCGGCCGGCCTGATCGACGAGGTGGCGAAGGACGTTATTCTCGGCGGTTACGGCTATCACTACTTCACCCGGCATGGCCGGCGCTTTGCCGCCGTGCTGCCGACCGCCGCCGATTACGGCTATCCGCGTCGCTGCCCGTTCCAACAACCGCTATTCGAAGCGACGTTGCGCCAGGGCCTCGCTCGCTTTCCCCACGTCACCACGATGTTCGGCCATAAGCTGAATGGCTTCACACAAGACGAGACGGGCGTCACCGCCGCGATCGAGGGCCCAGACGGCACGGCACTCGAAATCCGCGCCGACTATCTCGCCGCTTGCGACGGCGGCTCGTCGCCGATCCGCAAGCTGCTCGGCATTCCGCTCGTCGGCTCCAGCTTCGAAGAACGCTGGGTCGTACTCGACATCGTCAACCGCAAGGATTCGATCCAGCATACCCACGTCTATTGCAGCGCCGAGCGTCCCGCGATCACCTTGCCGGGCCCACACGGCACACGGCGTTGGGAATTTCGCCTGCGCGATGACGAAACAGACGCCGAAGCACTCAAGCCCGAGTCGATCCGCGGCATGCTGCAGCTCTATGGCGGCGACACCGAGGCCGAGATCGTCCGCCAGATCGTCTACACCTTCCATGCCCGCACGGCCGAGCGCTGGCGCGAGGGCCGCGTGTTTCTCGCTGGCGATGCCGCTCATCTGACGCCGCCCTTCGCCGGCCAAGGCATGAACTCCGGTATCCGCGACGCACATAATCTATCCTGGAAGCTCGCCGCCACGATCGCTGGCCGTATCGCGCCGGCTTTGCTCGACAGCTACGCGCAGGAACGCCGGCCGCATGCCTGGTCTCTCATCATGATGGCGGTGCGCATGGGCCAGGTGATGAACCCCGCGACGCGGCTGCGCGAGAATCTGCTGGTCAATGCCATCCGCTTCGCGAATCTCGTGCCGGCGGTGCGCGACTATTTCATGCAGATGAAATTCAAGCCAAAGCCGCGCTTCGAGGCGGGCTTCCTCGTGCCGAATGGCGAGGATCCAAAGATCAGCCTCGTCGGCCGCATGCTCCCGCAACCGCGCGTCGTCGCCGTCGATCCGCAAGCACCAGCCGGAAGTGGCGACAAGGAAGTGCTGCTCGACGAGATCACGGGCACTGGCTTCGCGCTGCTCGCTTACGGCAGCGACGCCGTCACTGCCCTGATGGCCGCCGAACATCCCTTGTGGCGACGACTTGAAGCGCGCCGCGTCGCCCTGCTGCCGCCCGATGCCAAATTGCCGGCGCCGATCCCCAACGGCTTTTCCGTCGCGCTCGATCGCGCCGGCCGATTCTCTAAGCTTTTTCCGGCGGGTCAGACGCGGCTTCTGCTGCTGCGTCCGGATCGCTACGTCGCGGCCGTGTTCGCGCCTGAACACATCGACAGCACTGTGGCCGCGCTTTGCAAGCTGGTCGGCCCGCAGGGGCAATAGGCTGTTTTCACAAAATCGTTAGCGATCCCAGCGTGTCCGGGCGTGATTTTCTCTGGCGCACGCTCGCCTGCGCCAGCACAATCCCTCGCTAAGAATAGCGCCGGTACATGCGCAGCAATCCGAACGGATCACCGCCGGCATAGGGAACCGACAACATATCATTTGCAAAAAACCAAATGTCTGTTCGCCTTGATTGACTCGTCGCTCAATCATCGGGGCGTCATCCGAACGTTAGCGGATAAGCCGGCGCAAGAAGCGGGCAACAATCACAAAATAGGAGGCTTTTGAACACTCTCGACAGTTCCAAGGCAGAGTGACCACAGACGTGACGTGCCTGCCCTGCCAGGAAAACCTGGCGGGTCTATAAAAAATGCAACAACGGGGTACCAGATGACCAATCGAATGACCGCACTCGCGTGCGGGCTTGGAGGCGTGCTCGCCCTAAGCCTCGCCCAAAGCGCTTCCGCGCAAAGCGTCGAAACTTTCTATAAAGGCAAGAGCATCAACGTCATCGTCGGCAACAACGCCGGCGGTGCCTACGACGCCTACGCCCGCCTGCTCGTCCGCCACATGGGCAAGCATATTCCAGGCAACCCGACCTTCGTCGTGCGTAACATGACGGGCGCCGGCACGCTGATCGCGACGAACTATATCTTCAACGTCGCGCCGAAAGACGGCCTGACCTTCGGCGGTGTCCACGAGCGCATGGGCCTGGAGCCGAAAGTCGCGCCGGAAGGGACAAAATATGACGGCCGTGCGTTCACTTGGATCGGCAGCATGGCCAAGCAAACGAGCGTCTGCTTGACCTGGCACACCACCGGCATCAAGACCGTCGACGATGCGAAGAAGCGCGAAGTCGTCGCCGGTGGCAGCGGCGTCGCCGGATCGAGCGCCGTTTTCCCGCGCGTGATGAACAGCTTGCTCGGCACCAAGTTCAAGCTCGTGACGGGTTATCAAGGCACCGACACAGACATCGCCATGGAACGTGGCGAAGTCGATTCGCGGTGCGGTTTCGGCTATGCCAGCTTGAAAGCGACCCAGGAAGACTGGATCCGCGACAAGAAGGTGAACATGATCGTGCAGTTCGGCCTGAAGAAGCACAAGGAACTCCCGGACGTTCCGCTGATCATGGACCTGCTGACCAAGGAAGAAGACCGCATCGCCATGGAGATCATGCTGGCGACGCAGGAAATGGGCCGCCCTTTCCTGGCCCCGCCCGGCTTGCCGGCCGACCGCGCCGCCGCACTCCAGAAGGCCTTTGACGCCTCGATGGAGGATCCTGCACTGCTCGCCGACGCCGCCAAGCAGAACCTGGAGATCGACGCGATCTCTGGTCCGGAGATCGCGGCGCTGATGAACAAGCTTTATGACGTGCCGGACGCCATCTACACGCGCGTCAACAGCTATCGCCAGCCGGGCAACGGCGAGGATAATTCGGAGCGCAAGTAGCGCCGCTGATGCCGATAAAAAACCCCCGGTCTGCAAAGACCGGGGGTTTTGCTTTAGATCGCCAAGATCAATTGAGGCCGAGCATCCGCATGGAGTTGCCGCCGAGGATGTCGGCCTTCTGCGCGTCGGTGAGGCCGGACACGCTCTTCACCAACTCGACCGGATGGTTCTCGCCCATGTCGTAAGGGCTGTCGGTTCCCATGACGACGTGCTCATGGCCGACGAGATTGACGAGAAAGGCGATTTGGTCCGGACGGAACACGACCGTGTCGAGCCAGAGCTTCTTCACGTAATACTCCGGCGGCTTGTTGATATGCACACGGCATTCGGCCCGCTCGCGGTAGGCCTGCTCGAAGCGACCGAGATAGGCCGGCAGATAACCGCCACCATGGGCCGCGCACAGCTTCAAATCCGGGTACCGCTCGAACACGCCGCCGAAGATCATCTGCGCCAGGGCCAGCGCCGTCTCCAGAGGCTGGGCGACGACGTTTGTCATGAAGTAGTCCTGCATGCGCTCGGGATGCGTGAAGCCTTGCGGGTGCAGGAAGATCACCGCGCCCAGCTCCTGCGCCTTCGCCCACAGGGGGTCGAAGCGCCGATCGCCCAGTTCGAGTCCGGCGATGTTGGTCGAGATGCGCACGCCCTTATGGCCGAGTTCGCGCATGCTGCGCTCGAGCTCCTTCACCGACCAGGCGACATGCTGGACCGGCAGGTTGCCGCACGCGATGAACTTCTTGGGATGGTCGGTCGCGATCTTGGCGACCTCGTCGTTGACCGAACGGGCAAGGTCGCCGGCCAACTCTTCGTCGAACTTGTAGAAACCGCGCGGCGGCGACGGCGTCAACGCCATCATGTCGACACCCATGCCCGCCATGTCGGCCAGACGCGCGTCGATATCGACGAGGATCTTGCCTCGCGTCTTGTCGGTCATGCCACCGCCGGGCGCGCCGGGCACGGGTGCCTTAGGCGGCTTCGGCGGAATGCGCGATTCGAGGAGCGCTTTGGGCTTGGCGAGGTTGATATGCCCGTGGATGTCGATAATGGGTGCGCCCATCACTCCCCCTGGATCACGGGGTTGTGCATGCGGCCGATGCCCTCGACCTCGATGGTGACCTCATCACCCGGCTTCAGGAAGATGCCGCGCGGACGGCCGACGCCCGATGGCGTGCCCGTCGAGATGATGTCGCCCGGCCGCAAAGTGAGCCGCTCGCTGAGATAAGATATCTGCTCGGCAATGTCGAAATGCATGAAACTCGTCGAAGAATCCTGCATCAGGTCTTTGTTGACCCACAGCTTCATGGCCAGCTTATACGGATCCTTGATCGACTTGGCGGGCGCGATCCACGGACCGAGCGGCGCCGAACCGTCGAAGCATTTATGCTGGAACCAGTCGACGCGGAAATTCCAGTCGGTGCGATGGCCGAGGTCGCGCAGGCTGAGATCGTTCATGATCGTGTAGCCGGCGACGTAGTTCATCGCGTCGGCTTCCGAGACGTTGCGCGCCGGCTTGCCGATGACGACGCCGACTTCGGCTTCCCAATCGACCTGCTGGGAGACTTTGGGCAGGCGAATGGGATCTTCCGGACCGATGATCGAATGGGCGATGGTCTTGGGGAAGAAGTACGGACGCGTCTTGGTTTTGTCCGGCGGCTCGCGGCCCGACATTTCGCGCATATGGTCGGTGAAATTGGCCGCAGCGCAGAAGATGCCGCTGGGATAGAGCAGCGGCGCCATCAGCTTGGCGCCGGCCAGCGGCTTGGTTGCGGCGGCGGGCACCGCAGCGGCCAGCGCTTCGAGCGCCGGCTCCGCCTTCTCCCACACACCAAGAATGGCCATGGTCGAACGGGCATCGCCGCCGCCGAGCACAGCGCTCTTGCCGATCGCGGCCAAGCCCTTCTCGATATCGACGATCATGTCGCCAACCTTGATGCCGGCGCGGGCGATGCCCTGTTCGTCGGCATAATTCAACAGAAAATACTCAGTCATGCTCCCTGTCTCACTTCATTTCTTGATTGGTGATTGATCGACCCGATAGCCGATATAGCATACGCCCAACGCGGGCGTCACCGGTGCATCGCTCTGAAAAGACGATCCCTAGTCAGTGCCGTCGATGACGCTGCGCAGCATGGCCGCCAGTTCATCCTTGCGGTAGGGCTTGGCCAACAAGGCATAACCGCCCAGACGGCCCTTGTCGCCTGCCGAACCGTGCGCGTCGCCCGATGTGAGCAGCACCTTGATGCCAGGCCGAATGCGTCGCGCCTCTGTCACGAGGGCCAGGCCATCTAGCCCCCCCGGCATAAGCACATCGCTGAACAGCAGATCAATCGCCTCACCACGGCGCAGCGCCATCAAGGCTACCGTGCCGTCGCTGCATTCGATCACGCGGTAGCCGAAATTGGAAATCTGCTGGCATACGTAGCCACGCACCAAAGGATCGTCATCGACGACCAAAATAGTCTCGATCCCGCCAGGCAAAGCGCCTGAAGCCGGCAGCATCGGTTCGCTTCGCCTCTGTGCCGGCTCCTCCGCGCAAGGGAGATACATGATCACAGTCGTACCGCCCCCCGGCTTACTGCTGATCGTCATATGGCCGTTCGACTGCTTGGCAAAACCATAAACCATCGACAACCCAAGACCGCTGCCGGCGCCAACGTCTTTGGTGGTGAAGAACGGCTCGCAGCATCGCTTGAGCACTTCGGGAGTCATGCCGATGCCGCTATCGACGACTGTGACCGTGACATATCGGCCCGGCGCCAAGTCTTCGATGCCTTCGCAATCTTGGGCCGATAATTCGCGGTTCGACGTCGCGATCATCAGACGCCCACCGCCTGGCATCGCGTCACGCGAATTGAGCGCGAGATTGACGATGGCATTCTCAAGCTGAATGGAATCGACAAGCGCGAGCGACAGATCCTCGGCGAAATCAACCGTCAGCTGAATTTCGCCCAAACTGTTGCGCAGCGTGTCGCTCATCGACAGGATGAGACGGTTGACATTCACCTCGGAAGGTTCGAGCAATTGCCGCCGCGCAAAGGCCATCAGACGGCGCGTCAACTCCGCCCCACGATCGGCGGCGATCTTTGTCATCTCCGCCCAACGCCGCAGCTTCGGCTCTTGCGCCAAGCCGTCGATCAAGATTTCGGCGTTACCCAGCACGACCTGCAGAAGATTGTTGAAATCGTGGGCGATACCACCGGTCATGCGGCTTACGATATCCATCCGCTGCGCTTGCACCAGCGCCTCTTGCGCCCGACGGTAAGTGGTGATGTCGTTACACACACCGATAAGGCCCGTCGGCTCGCCATGCGCGCCGCAGATGGGCTCGCCTCGGCTGTGGATCCAGCGGATCGCGCCATCGCCACGATAGATACGATAAATCACGTCGTAAGAGGAATTTTCCGCCATGCAGCGCTCGATGGCGGCACGCACGGCAGCGCGGTCTTCCGGATGCAAAGAGCTTAAAAACGCCTCGCCTGTGCCGGGGTAGTCTTCGGCTTTGACGCCGAAGAGGCGCAGCACATTCTCGTCACCGATCGAGCTGTCGCTTTGCTTATCCCAAGTCCATGTGCCGGTTTCCGACGATTCCAACGCAAGCCGCAAGCGGTCGCTGTTATCGCGCAAGGCCCGCGACAAAATTTCACGCTGGCGTAATTCGCGCAGCAAGAACCACATCAGCACCGCAACGAAAAAGATGAAAGCGGCGATCACTGGCACATAGACGATGACGTTCGCGCGCCAGTCGCGCAGCATTTCGCTCTTGCTGAGCGCGACGCAAACGACGAGCGGCAGTTTCTCGAGGCGGCGGTAGGCAAAAATGCGCGCCACATCGCTGCCCGTCGCAACCGTGTGAAAAACACCTGTTGGCGCGGCTGCGACGTGACGGAACAATGGCGTGTCTGCGAAAGATACGCCGGTCAAGGCGTCGTCGCGCGGGGTCCGAATCAACAACGTGCCGTCGGCCAAATAAAGCCCGAGCCGGCCTTCCTGGCCGACGTCGAGCGATGTGTAGAATGTCTGAAAATATTCCGGCTCGACGGCCGCGAGGATCACGCCGGCGAAGTCACCAGAAGCGTCGTCGAGCCGCAGCCCGGCAGTCATAAACCATTGCTGATTGATGCGACTCAGCACCGGCTTGCCGATATAGAGCCCGTCGCGGGCCGCCACGCTCAGGTCTCTGTAATAGTCGCGTGATGTGTTGTCGAAGGGCGAAGCGGGAAAGTAATTGGAGACATGACGCATGATCCCGTCGCGATCGATGATAAAGAGCGAGCGCACGAAGGGCAGTTGCGGCATGAAGCTGTTGAGCAAATCGTAGACTGCGCGGTCGCGGTCCGGCGTGTCTTGCGGCAGTCGCGCGATGGCGTCCGCCGCCGCACGCAGGCTCAAATCGACGGCTTGAAAGGTCCGCGCCGTCTGTTCATCGAGCAGACGCACCAGATTGGCGGCGTTGCGTTCGGCGTCCCGAATCTGGAGCTCATGGCTGCGCCAAAGGTCGTAGCCCACTTGCGCCACCACAGCGGCGACCACGACCGCAGCGACCAAGGAGATTTTGACGATCAAGCCACGCCAAGACGGGCCCGATGATGATGG
The DNA here is from genome assembly GCA_947474495.1 of Rhodospirillaceae bacterium. Classification (GTDB taxonomy): domain Bacteria; phylum Pseudomonadota; class Alphaproteobacteria; order SMXQ01; family SMXQ01; genus CAMAVH01. Next base: position 18,521 of record CANJIM010000003.1, on the reverse strand, counting down.
ACCTCGCTGCGGCGATCGCGGCTGTAAGCCTGGCGGCAAAGACACGCTGGACAAGGTTCCCCCGATGCCCTGAACGCGAGCCGCAAGTGATGAACTCGCGGCCTCTATTGCTACTCTTTATGCAACAAAGATTTGGTACGATTTCTATATTTGCGAAGTCTGTGCCTTATGCCCGATAGGTATTTCAAAGTCTATGAATTACACCCTGCAAAATGGGTTCTACATGAGTCCTGCCGCCGAGCACTCGCCGGCGCGAGGATTTATTTTCTGCGAATCGTTTGCGGCTAGCGCGTGAGCGCCGGCTGCGGCAGAATTTCGCCAGGAGAAGCGCCATGCCCCCGCGTCTCACTGACCTGCCCTTTGATCTCGACCAAACCCTGCCGTCCATCGTTGCTCTACGCACCACGGTCCCGGCCGATGCCTCGAGCGCGTCGCGCCTCGGCACCGAGCGGGCCGGCAGCGGCGTGGTGATCGGCAGCGATGGCTTGGTGGTGACGGTCGGCTACCTGCTGACCGAAGCCGATAGCGTGTGGATCATCGATGCCGGCGGTAAAGCCATCCCTGCCCATATCGTCGGCCAAGATCAGGAAAGCGGCTTCGGCCTCGTTCAAGCCCTTGAGCCGCTCGGCCGGCCGCCGCTCTCGCTCGGCAAATCCAGTGAATTGATGCCGGGCGATCCGCTCGTGATCGCGGCCTTCGGTGGTATCGAACAGGCCGTGATCTCGCGGGTGATCGCCAAGCAGGAATTCGCCGGCTACTGGGAATATCTTCTCGATCAGGCCATTTTCGCGGCGCCTGCCCATCCGCAGTGGACGGGCGCGGCCGCGATCGGTCGCGACGGCAATCTCGTCGGCATTGCCTCTCTGATCTTCCAACAGTTTTCCCACGGCGGCGTCACCATCGACGCCAACCTCGTCATCCCCATAGATCTGCTGAAAGCCATTCTGCCGGACATGATGAAGCTCGGCCGCGTCGACCGGCCCGCCCGCCCCTGGCTCGGCATCTGGACGGCAGAAACCGAGGACAGGCTGGTGATCGCCGGCATGAGCGACAATGGCCCGGCCAAGCGATCGGGCCTGCGCGTCGGCGATGCCATTCTCGGCATCGGCGGCACCCGGCCGCGCAGCTTGGCCGATATGTACCGCCGCATCTGGGCGCTCGGCCCCGCCGGCGTCGAGGTGCCGTTCCGCGTCCAGCGCAAGGACCGCGAACTCGATATCAGCGTGCCCTCGTCGGACCGCGCCCAACATCTCAAGCGGCCGCGCTTGAATTAGCGCGGCTTCGAACGCGCATAAAAAAAACGGGCAGCCGAAGCTGCCCGTTTTGGGATCGACGCGGCCTGATCGCTTAGGCGACGGGGCCGGTCCATTCCTTGACGAAGTCCTGGTAGTTCGGCGTCGGCATGGCCGGCGCCTCGGCGGTCGCGGTGCCGACATAGATGATGCCGACGAGGCGATCCGGCGCGGTGTAGCCGAAGGCCTTGTTCACTTCCGGATCGTACATGTTCTCGCCGGTCACCCACTTGCCGGCGTAGCCGAGCGCATGGATGGCGTTCATGATGTTCATGGCGCCGGCGGCGGACGAGAAGAGCTGCTCGATCTCCATGATCATGCCCGGCTGAATCTTGCAGCCGACGGCGATGATCATCGGCGCCTTCATCAACTTGATCTTACCGCCCTGGAGCTTGGCCGGATCGACGTTCGGGTCGCGGCGCTTCATCGCGGCTTCATAGAGGGTCCACAGCTTTTCGATCGCCGGACCGCGCAGGACATGGAAGCTCCACGGACGCATGCGGTCATGGTCGGCGGCGCGCATCGCCGTGTCGAAAATCACATTCAATTCGTCTTGCGACGGCACGGGCAGCGACAGGCTGGCATTGCTGCGGCGCGACAACAGCACCTCGAGCGCGGCGCTGCCGACGTCCTGGGGCACGGTCTTCAGATTGGAAGCGGGCGGGTTCATGCAGTTTCTCCTTGGCGTAACGATGGGGGCATGACGAAAGATCGGGCAAGTCGGAAGTGGCCGTCACGACGTCCATCCCTTGCCTCAAGCGATGGAGAGGCTAGTGGAGAACGCAAAAACGCGACAGTTCAGAATACCATTAGCAGCCACCCATTCCCGTTATAGGAGGCGCTGAAACATAGCATATCAGAATAAGGGGAATGGGGCGAGTGACCGGAATTGAACCGGCGACATCCAGATCCACAATCTGGCGCTCTAACCAACTGAGCTACACCCGCCACAGAGCAAGGGCGCTTGTTTAGATGGCTCCCCCCACCCCGTCAAGCGATCCGCCATGCGCCATCCCTGACGGGGCGTCGCGCTCTCGGAAAGCCTCGAGGCGGAACCAAGGGGCTTTGGGCCTTCTTTCCACAGCCGCGGAATGGTCCTTTATGGCCTCTGTCAAGCTTGCCTATTAATTATTCAAACTCGCAGCGCAAAAAGACGCCATAAAGCCTATAAATTAATCAATTGATCCAATGAGTTATCCACAACTTATTGAATTAACGCCGATTTCTAGGGTTTTGCCATCCTAGGGAATTTGGCATGGGCCGTGCTAGGTAAGGCGTCAAATGGTCCCGCGCGCAACGCCGGGACCGGCCTCCAATCCCCTGCCTGAGTTTCTTGCCCGTCATGAAGAAAATCGAAGCCATCATTAAGCCTTTCAAGCTCGACGAAGTGAAAGAAGCGCTGCATGAGATCGGCCTGCAGGGCATGACCGTGACCGAGACGAAGGGTTTCGGTCGCCAAAAAGGTCATACCGAGCTCTATCGCGGCGCCGAATATGTCGTCGACTTTTTGCCCAAGGTGAAAATCGAGATCGTCATGGACGACGCTCTGGTCGAGCGCGCCATCGAAGCCATCACGGCGGCGGCTCGCACCGGCCGTATCGGCGACGGCAAGATTTTCGTCTCAAATGTCGAGGAAGTCATCCGCATCCGCACGGGCGAAAAAGGCCCGGACGCGATTTGATGTGAATCGCCGCTTGCCGGTCGCGAGACCGGCGGTGCGGCTCGAGACCGTCGCTTCACCACCCCGCGTTAACCCTTAGCACCACCCCGTAACCACCAACGACAGGATCATCGACGATGTCCGACGCAAAAACCATTTTGGCCATGATCAAGGAGCACGACATTAAGTATGTCGATCTCCGCTTCACCGACCCGCGCGGCCAGTGGCACCACACTGCCCAGCATGTGAAAACCATCGACGAGGACACCCTCGCCGAAGGCTTCATGTTCGACGGCTCGTCGATCGCCGGCTGGAAGGGCATTCAGGAGTCGGACATGACCCTGAAGCTCGATCTGTCCACCGCCGTGATCGATCCGTTCGCCGCGCAGCCGTCGCTCATTATTTTCTGCGACATTCTCGAGCCGTCGACCGGCCTGCCCTACTCGCGCGATCCGCGTTCGATCGCCAAGAAGGCAGAAGCCTACGTGAAGTCCTCGGGCATCGGCGACACCGTGTTCGTCGGCCCCGAAGCCGAGTTCTTCATTTTCGACGACGTGCGCTTCAACGTCTCGATGAACGACGTGTCCTACTCGGTCGACTCGATGGAAGGCCCGTGGGCCAGCAATCGCGCCGTTCCCGAAGGCAATCCGGGCCACCGTCCGGGCGTCAAGGGCGGCTACTTCCCGGTCCCGCCGGTTGATTCGCACAGCGACATCCGCGCCGAGATGCTCTCGACGATGCTCGAAATGGGCCTCGACGTCGAAAAGCATCACCATGAAGTCGCCACCGCGCAGAACGAACTGGGTTGCAAGTTCAACACGCTCGTCACCGGCGCCGACCACATGATGATCTACAAGTACGTGGTCAAGAACGTCGCCCACAGCTACGGCAAGACGGCGACCTTCATGCCGAAGCCGATCAAGGGCGATAACGGTTCGGGCATGCACGTCCACCAGTCGATCTGGAAGGCCGGCAAGCCGCTGTTCGCCGGTTCGGGCTATGCCGATCTCTCCGAGACCGCGCTGTACTACATCGGCGGCATCATCAAGCACGCGAAGGCCATCAACGCCTTCACGAACCCGACGACCAACAGCTACAAGCGCCTGATCCCGGGCTTCGAAGCCCCCGTGCTGCTCGCCTACTCGGCGCGCAACCGCTCGGCGTCTTGCCGCATTCCGTTCGCGACGAGCCCCAAGGCGAAGCGCGTCGAAGTGCGCTTCCCCGATCCGCTGGCCAACCCGTACCTCGCCTTCTCGGCGATGCTGATGGCCGGCCTCGACGGCATTCAGAACAAAATCCATCCGGGCGACCCGATGGACAAGAACCTGTATGACCTGCCGCCCGAGGAACTCAAGAACGTCCCGCAGGTGTGCGGCTCGCTCCGCGAGGCGCTCGAGAGCCTCGAGAAGGACCATGCGTTCCTGACCAAGGGCGATGTCTTCACCGAAGAGCAGATCAAGGCCTACATCGAGCTCAAGTGGGAAGACGTTTACAACTTCGAGCACACGCCGCATCCGATCGAGTACCAGATGTACTACAGCGGCTAACACCGCCTGTAGAACCCTTCGTTGGTGGGGTGAGTGGGAAAAGGGCGGCCTTCGGGCCGCCCTTTTTCGTTATCAGACTGCTTTTGAGTTCCCGGCTATTTCGCACAGCATCTGCACGAAGTAGGAACAAATCACCGAGGCCTGCGTTGTCCTTGAGATTTTCGGCTTCACTCAAGGGGATAAAACCATGGCCACCATCGTCACCACTCCGGCGGATGTCGCCGCTCCGGCGCTGCTCCGTCGCGTCTCTTGGGGCGCCGTCATCGCCGGCGCCATCGTCGCCATTGCCGTCGGCGCGCTGCTCTCCGTCCTCGGCATCGCGGTCGGCGCCACCACCATCGACACTTTGGAACGCAGCACGCCCGACGCCAGCACGCTGGGCCTCGCCGGCGGCATTTGGGCGACTTTCGCTTCGTTGCTTGCCATGGGTATCGGCGGTTATGTCGCCGCGCGCCTCTCCGGCACCAGCAGCAATGAAGACGGTATTCTCCATGGCCTGACCGTCTGGGCGCTCGCCCTCCTCCTCGGCACCGCGATCGCCGCCAGCAGCCTGGCGAGCATCGCCAGCGTCGCCGTGCGCGGCGCCGGCGCCGCTGTCGGCGGCACCGCCATGGCGGCCGGCGCGGCAGCGGGTGGCGCGGCCAGCCAATTCGATGCGACGCAGTTGCTCGATCCGGTTCGCCGCACCCTCGGCGGCACCAACGTCGACAATCTCTCGAACGAACAGGTCGCCAACGAAGTCGCCGGCCTGGTGCGCTCCCGCCTGGTGAATGGCAGCTGGCCGGAGAACTCGCGCGAGCGCTTGAACGCTCTCGTCGCCAAGTCGGCCGGTATTTCCGAGCAGGAAGCCGGTCAGCGCATCGACCAGGCTGAAGCGCAGATCAAGCAGGCGATGGCCGATGCCGAGCAGAAGGCGCGTGAAATCGCCGATGCCACGGCGCGCGCCACGGCGATGGGAGCCTTCTGGGCTTTCGCCGCCTTGTTGCTCGGCGCCATCATGGCGACCATCGGCGCCTGCATCGGCACGCGCCATGCCGTCTACTACCGCGAGACCTACGTCGCGCGCTAACGATCACGGTCGCTAAAACGGAAAGGGCCGCTCCAATGGAGCGGCCCTTTTTCATTAAACTTGGCGGTCAGTTGACGGCGGCCGTCCTTGGCAAACTAGCTCTGAACCCCGCATCGACTTTGGTGTGCCACGCCTCCGCCCAGCTTTTCATTTTTGCTATGTAAGCACCACGGCGTGAATCGTCAGCGTACCGATCCGGCTGCCAGGCGGCAGTCGTTTCAGCGCGCACGCCTTCTAATTCTGGATTGAAGGCATATTCGGCTGTCACGAATTTTTGCCGTTCGACAGGCCGTAACCGACAGTGATCATCGCCACCGGGCGTTTGATGCCGTTAACATCTAGGTAGTCATGGAACTGCATGAGCTGCGGCATTCCGTTTTTCGGCCGCGCCATCGGATAAGCCGTGATTACAGTGCAATCGTAAGGCTTGCCTGAGCCGCCGCGATTGGTCGAAAAATCTGCAATGGGATCCTTACGCGTACAATTATCGGACGGCGCCCAACCGATCGAGGACTGCCCATCGGGCACGTTGAAGTAAACGCGCGCCGCAATCGTATCGCCTTTGGTCTGGGTCAAATAGCCGCGAATGAGGCGAATTTTTTCCTTATCGCTCTGCCCTTCGCCGAGGACAACCAACTTCCAATCTCCCGGCGGCAACGGTACCTGCGGAGCCCCCTTAACATTGAGTGGGAGAACGTCGCGATAGATCTTGCCGAGTTCGGCCACCTGCGCCAACGCGCTGTCGATTTTCCCGTTAGCGGGCAGCGCGGTCTTGGCCATGGCCAGAAAAATCTCCGGCGCAGTGAACGACACCGGCAATTTTCCTTTGTAGGCCTGCGCGACGTTGCTCCGCCATTCCTGCGCCCAGGTTTTCAAGACTTCGACATAACTGACGCGTTTGGGAACTTCTTTGTAGCGATCGGGATGCCACAGACTGGTCCCGGCTGTCGGCACACCCTCCAAATCGGGATTGAAGGCATAGTCCAGCGCCAAGTAAGTCGGGCCGTCGGAAAGGTAATAACTGACACCGACGACGGTTGCAGGCTTCTTGATCTTGTTCTGGTCGACATAATCGTAAAATTGGTTGAGTTCGTCGGTCGCTCTATTCGGACGCACGAGCCCATAGGCCGTGACCCATGCGCAATCAAAGCCTTTCGCCAATGCAGGCTTGGAATAGTTGGCAAGGAAATCGGTGCGGCTGCAAATAGCCGGCAGCGTCCAATCACCGCGCACCGGCGAAGTGGTCACGGTGAAAGATACGCGGCCGCGCATCTCCTTGCCGTCGCGACCCGCCGTCTGGATGAAGTGCCCCTTCAACACACGAATGTTGTTTGTGTTGTTATTGGAATCGCCGAGCGCGACCAGCTTCCAATCGCCCGGCGGCAACGGCACTTGCGGCGAACCGTAAGTCTTCAGCTGAACCATGCCGCGATAGGTCGCGCCGAGTTGCACGCCATCGTCCGCCAAAACCGGACTCGCCGCCGCCAGCGCGGCCGCCGCGCCCCAGATCGCCATCAATCGCCGCATGATCCCCCCGGCCAACTTGTTCATGGCATGAGTGTATGGGACGCCCGGACGGCTTGTCATGCCCGTGATTACGCTCAAAGCGACGGCTAATCACCAAATGTTGGGAATATCAGGCCCCAGGACCACAGCATCCTGCTTGCGCGGCTGCGGGGGCGGCCTTTATATAAAGCCCGCCCCTGGGCCCCGTCGGCCCGTCCGGGCGCGTTTTTCAGCGTGGGTATGCATGGCCGATCTGTTCAATAAGTCTTCCGCGAAATCCGCCCCTGGCGCCAAAAGCAGCGCCGACAAGAACAGCTACTCCGCCAAGGACATCGAAGTCCTCGAAGGCCTTGAACCGGTGCGCCACCGCCCCGGCATGTATATCGGCGGCACCGATTCCGCCGCCATGCACCACCTGGTCGCCGAAGTGCTCGACAACTCGATGGACGAGGCCGTCGCCGGCCACGCCGACCATATCGAGCTCGAGCTCGGGCCCGACAATGTGGTGACGGTGCGCGACAACGGCCGCGGCATCCCGGTCGATCCGCACCCCAAGTTCAAGAACAAGTCGGCGCTCGAGGTCATCCTCACCACGCTGCATTCGGGCGGCAAGTTCTCCAACAAAGTCTATGAGACCTCGGGCGGTCTGCACGGTGTCGGCGTTTCGGTGGTCAACGCGCTGTCCGATCGGCTCGACGTCGAAGTCACGCGCGACAAGACGCTCTACAAGCAGAGCTATTCGCGCGGCGTGCCCAAGGGGCCGCTGAAGCAAGTTGGCGCCACGCCGAAAAAGAGCGGCACGTCGATCACCTTCCATCCCGATCCCGAGATCTTCACCGACAAGCATGACTTCAGCCCGGCGCGGCTCTACCGCATGGCGCGCTCCAAGGCCTATCTGTTCCGCGGCGTCGAGATTCGCTGGAAATGTGATCCGTCGCTGATCAGTCCGAAGGACAATGTGCCGACCGAGGAGACCATTCACTTCCCCGGCGGCCTCGCCGACTTCCTCGCCAGCCATCTCGAAGGCCGCGAGACGCTGATCACCAAGCCGTTCACCGGCAACGTCACGTTGGGCAGCGATACCGGCGGCAAGATCGAATGGGCCGTCAATTGGGTCGCCGAAGGCGAAGGGATCAATTCGTCCTACTGCAACACGGTGCCAACCCCGATGGGCGGCACCCATGAGGCCGGCATGCGCACCGGCCTGACCCGCGCGCTCAAAGCTTACGGCGAACTCGCCGGCAACCGCCGCGCCACGCAGATCACCTCGGACGATGTGATGGACGGCGCCTGCGTGCTGCTGTCGCTGTTCATGCGCAATCCGCAGTTCCAAGGCCAGACCAAGGAAAAGCTCGCCAGCGTCGAGGCCGCCAAGATGGTCGAGAGCACCATCAAGGACCATTTCGACCATTGGCTGTCGGGCGATCCGACGACGGCGAACGATCTGCTCAATGCCATCATCGATCGCGCCGAAGAACGGCTGCGCGAGAAGAAGGCCAAAGAATTCAACCGCAAGACGGCGACGCGCCGGCTGCGCCTGCCCGGCAAGCTTGCCGACTGCTCGCGCAACGCTGCCGACGGCACCGAGATTTTCCTCGTCGAAGGCGACTCGGCCGGCGGTTCGGCCAAGTCCGCGCGCAACCGCGAGACTCAGGCGATCCTGCCGCTGCGCGGCAAGATTCTCAACGTCGCCTCGGCTTCGACCGACAAGCTGCAGGGCAACCAGGAAATCGCCGATCTCGCGCTGGCGCTCGGCTGCGGCGTCGGCAGCCGGTTCGACGTCTCCAAATTGCGCTACGAACGCGTCATCATCATGACGGACGCCGATGTCGACGGCGCGCATATCGCCTCCTTGCTCATCACCTTCTTCTATCGCGAGATGCGCGGCCTGATCGATCACGGCCATCTTTATCTTGCGCAGCCGCCGCTCTACCGCATCACGCAAGGCGGCACGACGGTCTATGCGCGCGACGACGCCCACAAGGAGGAGCTGCTCAAGACGACCTTCAAAGGTCGCGGCAAGATCGACATCAGCCGCTTCAAGGGTCTCGGCGAAATGCCGCCGATGCAACTGCGCGAGACGACGATGGATCAGAGCAAGCGCATCCTGCTGCGCATCACCATTCCCGAATCCGAGCGCGACTTGACCGAGGAGCGCGTCGAAAGCCTGATGGGCCGCAAGCCCGAACTGCGCCTTGCCTTTATCCAGGAATACGCCCCAAGCGTAAGGGAACTCGATCTATGAAACGCCTTGCCGCTACTGCTGCCGCCCTGCTCGTTCTCGCCGGCTGCGACAGCCTGACGGTGCGCACTGTCGGCGGCCCGACGTTCCTCTATAAAATCGGCGATCTCGACTATGCCGGCGGTGGCCGCGAGATGCGTGTCGTGGTCATCGACAACAGCCCGGCCGCCGAACGCGAGGCCTTGCAGAAGGCGACCGTGGCCGGCTTGCAGACGGGCGTCGGATCCGGCACGCGCCTATCGCTCGCGCCGCAAAACTTTAACCGCGAATTCAAGATCGTCGCCATGTTCGCGCCGGCAGCCAGCATTAGCGGTAGCGCCCTGTGCCGCGAGCCGTTGCAGCCGCCTACGTTTGCGGCGCGCGACGCCGCGAGCGAGACTCACGTGCTCGCCGTCTTCTGCCGCGAAAAAGATGTCTTGACGGAGATCGACGGCTACGCGCCCGGCGTGAAAGCGCCTGGCGACGGTCGCTTCAACGCCTTGCTTTCGGCCGTGGGTCAAAAGCTGTTCCCGAGCCGCGATTTGGAACTTGGCGACATCGACCGGGAATAGGCACTGGTATGAAACCGGCGGCATGATTTCACACCAAAGTGAAAACCGTCGTGGGCCAGGAAGCGTAGCCTATCGGGATGCGACGGCTCCACGTCGCAATAGATCAGGAGGCCCTCCATGCGTCATATCTCTTGGCGTCACCTCTCTGGGTTACTGCTCGCCGGAGTCGTGACCGCTTGCGCCAGCGGCTCGCCCCGCACTCTCTCCGAACAATATTTCACTTATGACTACGGTGATTTTTTCCGCGTCGCCGACGGCCGCGACACGCAGGTCATCGTGCGCGGCAATCCCTTCGCGATGAGCCAGAGCGACATGGATCAATTGGTCACCAGCAACATGGCGGCGATGCCGCGCGGCCCAAAGACCAATTACACGACGGCCAAGAGCACGAACGCCCACCCCGACTATGAAGTGGTTTGGCTGTTCAATGGCCCACGCACCATGCAGCCCAACGAGCTCTGCAACAATCCGCAAGCCGTCAACGGCCAAACTGGACCGGCGGCGCAGCTACGCGTCCTCGCCGCGTTCTGCCGCTACGACAAGGCCAACAGTTGGGTCGAAGGCTGGGTCGACGGCGGGCCGCAAGGCGTGCCGCGCGAAGGCGTCACAACCCTCGTCCAGCAGATGACACGCGAATTGTTCCCGACCGTGCAGAAGAACGACCCGCAGAAAGACGGCTGCCGCGGCCCGCTCTGCTGAGCGGCGCATCCGTTCCGCCCACAAACATTCCGGTTCAACTGCCGACCATTCTCTCGGCAGCCGAACCGGGGATGCTTGATTCATCGGGTTAAATCCGCCACGCCCGGCGGAAAACCGCGCTTTTTCAGCGCTGGGACACCGGGAAAAATTGACTTTTCCCAATAAAACCCCATTTCTAGGGCGTCTTTTCACATTCCTGAACCAAGGACGATTTTTTACACGATGAGTTTTGAAGATCTCGGGCTCGGCCCGGAAGTCCTCCAAGCCGTAACGGACGCCGGTTACACAGAGCCCACCCCCATCCAGGCCCAGGCGATTCCCCTGGTGCTGATGGGCCGCGATGTTCTGGGTTGCGCCCAGACGGGCACCGGCAAGACCGCCTCATTCACCCTGCCGATGATCGACATTCTGGCCTCCGGCCGCGCCAAGGCGCGTATGCCGCGCTCGCTCGTGCTCGCGCCGACGCGCGAACTCGCGGCGCAGGTCGCCAAGAGTTTCGAGACCTACGGCAAGCATCACAAGCTGACGATGGCCCTGCTGATCGGCGGCGAATCCTTCGCGCCCCAGGAAGCCAAGCTCGACCGCGGCGTCGACGTGCTGATCGCCACGCCCGGCCGCCTGCTCGACCATTTCGAGCGCGGCCGAATCCTGCTCAACGACGTGAAGATTCTCGTCATCGACGAAGCCGACCGCATGCTCGACATGGGTTTCATCCCCGACGTCGAGCGCATCGTCGGCTTCCTGCCGAAGATCCGCCAGACCTTGTTCTTCTCGGCGACCTTCCCGCCGGAAGTCCGTCGCCTGGCCGACGCTTTCCTGATCAATCCGAAGTCCGTCACCGTGGCGCCGCCCGCCACCACCGCCGCGACTGTCGAGCAGTTCCAAGTGCGCTGCGCCAGCGACGACTACATCAAGCGCGAAATGCTGCGCGCCCTGATCCGCTCGGAGACCGTGACCAACGCGCTGATCTTCTCGAACCGCAAGGTCGACGTCGATATTCTCGTCAAGTCGCTCAAGCGCCATGGCTTCTCCGTCGCCGGTATGCACGGCGACATGGCGCAGGCGGTCCGCACCGAGACGCTCGCCGCCTTCAAGAACGGTGACATTCAACTGCTGGTCGCAACCGACGTTGCCGGTCGCGGCATCGACGTCGTCGGCCTGTCGCATGTGTTCAACTATGACGTGCCGATCCATGCCGAGGACTACGTTCACCGCATCGGCCGCACCGGCCGCGCCGGTCGCAGCGGCCGCACCTTCATGCTGGTCACGCCGGACGACGGCAAGTTCGTTGAGGCCATCGCCAAGATGACCAACGGCGGCGACATTCCGATGCACAAGATTCCCGGCGTCGACGGCATCTCCGACGAGGAATTCGCCGAAGCCGCCGCCGAAGCGGGCAGCCGCCGTGGCCGTGGCCGCGGTGGTCCGAGCCGAGGCCCCGCCCCGAAGGGCCGCGGCAACGATCGCAATCGTGGCGGTCGTGGCGGCGAACGCAATCGCAGCGAACGTCCGCCGCAGGAGCAGGTCGCCGCGCCGCAAATCGCCGCGCCCCAAATCGCTGCGACCGTCGCCGAAACCCCTATCGCCCCGATCGCCGATGCTGCGCCGGCCCCCGCCCCGGTCACATCCCCAGTTACCTCCAATGCGCCCGACGCCCAGCCCGACGAATCGGCGCTGCGGCAGGCTGCCGCCGAACGCGCCGAAGCGCCGCGCCAGCCGCGCAGCGACAACCGCGAACGGCGCGAACGCCGCCCGCGCGATCAGCGCAATGCCGACCGCCCCGCGCAGGATCGGTCCGCCTCCGACCGGCCGCCCGAAGGCGGCAATCGCCAGGGCCGCTCGGACCGCAACGAACGTCCGCAACCAGACCGTTCGCAGGATCGCCCCCCGAATCGCAATGAGGGCCGCAATGAGAACCGCGAGCGCCGGCCGCGCAACGAGCCGAACGAGCCGCAAGTCGTCAGCTTCGGCGACAACATACCGGCCTTTCTGATGCGCCCCGCGCGCAAGGCCGAACAGGCGGAATAAGCCTGTCGCGGCGGACGCCCCGTTCATTTGCACAGTCCGCCGCAACAGATCCGAGCGTTTCGACAATCAATACGCCGCGCCTTTGAGCGCGGCGTTTTTGTTGGCGCGGGATCGCTTGGCGTCACCAAAATGACGGCCTACAATACACCCGCGCCAAAAACAAAAGAGAGCGCGGGGAGCCTGTTTTGTCGTCCGTGTCGTCGTCCACATCCGTCAGCCGCCTGTCTGCCGCGCCTGCGCGCGGTGTCGAGGTGCGTCCGCTGTCGCCGGCGCTCGGCGCGGAAATTCATGGCGTCGATCTGACCCGGCCGATCGACGATGCGACCTTCGCCGTCATCGCCGATGCCTGGCGCGAATATCTCGTCATTCTGTTTCGCGATCAGGTCCTCAGCGAAGACGACCAGGTGCGCTTCGCCCAACGCTTCGGGGCCCTGCAAGGGCGGCCACGTCCCGCCTCGATGCGCGCCGAAACGGCGGTCAAACATCCCGAGATCATGCTGGTCTCCAACATTCGCGAGAACGGCAAGCCAATCGGCTCGCTGCCCGACGGCGAGATGCAGTTCCATTCGGACATGTGCTACATCGAGAAACCGGCCAAGGGCACGTTTCTCTACGCCATTGAAATTCCGAGCATCGGCGGCGACACGCATTTTCTCAACATGTACGACGCCTACGACAGCCTGCCCGCCGACGTGAAGGCGAAGATCAATGACCGCAAGGCGGTCAATGTCTTCCAATACGGCTCGACCAGCCGCGAAGGCAACAATCCGAACTTCGATGAGCATCCGCATTACACGCACCCCATGGTGCGCACCCATCCCGACAGCGGTCGTAAGGCGCTGTTCGTCAACCGCCTGATGACATGGTCGGTCGAGGGTATGGATGAGGCCGAAAGCGCCGCGCTGCTCGACCGCCTGTTCGACCATATCGAGCAGCCGAAATTCATCTACGAGCACAAGTGGCGGGTCGGCGATCTGCTGCTGTGGGACAACCGCTGCACGCTGCATGCGCGCACCGACTTCAGCGACAAGGAACGCCGGCTGCTGCGCCGCTGCGTGATTCAAGGCGACAAGCCTTACTAAGCGACAAGACGGGGACGTAACACACAGGCATGAGGCCCGGCGGACCGCCGGGCTTTTTCACGGATAAACACAACAGACTCAATCTGCAGGAGGAATCGTGATCGACTATCGTTTGCTTAATTTCGCTGGCCCCAAGGGCAAAGTCATTCCCGGCATCAAGGTCGGCGACGACGTCATCGACCTGACCATCGCCGCGCCGATTTATCAGCGCCGCGCCAAAAAGAAGCTCGGCTTCGAGGTCGGCTCGACGCTCGACATCCTTAAGGTCTGGCCCAAGGCCAAGACCGCGCTCGCCAAGCTCGCCGCCGATCACGCCAAGACCGCTCCCGGCAAGGCCAGCCCCTACGCCAAAGCGGTGAAGCCGCTCAAGCGCGTCAAGCTGCTGGCGCCGATCCTCTACCCGTCGACGGTGTTCTGCATCGCCGCCAACTATGCCGACCATCATGCCGAGATGGGCAGCAACACCATGCCCGACAAGTCGATCATGCCGCCGGTCTTCTTCCAGAAGACGCCGGCCCAGACCGTCGTCGGCCATGGCGCGGAGATTCCGCTGCCGCATACCTCGACCCAGATCGACTGGGAAGCCGAGCTCGCCATCGTCATCGGCAAGCCCTGCTTCAACGTGTCGAAGGAAAAGGCGCTCGACTACATCGCCGGCTACATGGTGCTGAACGACATGTCGATCCGCGGCCCGAGCCGCGCCGACGCCATCACCCCGGTGCAAAAGCAGTTCCGCGGCGACCGCTTCCGCCGCAAGAACTTCGACGGCTCCTGCCCCACCGGCCCGTGGATGACGCCCAAGGAGCTGGTGAAAAACCCCTACGATCTGAAGATCCAGCTGTGGGTCAACGGCGAGCTGAAGCAGAACGGCAACTCGGGCGCGATGCATTACAACATCGAGGAGCAGATCAGCTATCTCTCCGACCATTTGACGCTGCAGCCCGGCGACGTGATCACCACCGGCACGCCCGCCGGCGTCGGCAAGGGCAAGGGCACCTACCTGAAAGCCGGCGACAAGATCACCACCACGGTCGGCAACCTCGGCACGCTGGAGACCAGCTTCGTGCCGTCGAAGAAGCCGATCAAAGCCTGATCGCTACCATAGCGGCGGCCGGAGCTGCGACGCTCCGGCCGTTTCCATATCTCACTTCTGCATGAGGCTGCGCGCGTGAAAGCCATCGTCATCCACGAATACGGTCCGCCCGACGTTCTGAAATACGAGGACGTCCCCGATCCGCAGCCGCGCGACAACGAAGTCCGCATCAAGATTCACGCGGCAACCGTCAACGTCACGCTCGACGTGATGGTGCGCCAGGGCAAACAGACCCATCGCGGCATCACCCTGCCGCTGATTCCCGGCGTCGATTGCGCCGGCATTATCGATAAGGTCGGCAAGAACGTGACGCGCTGGAAGGTCGGTGACCATATGGCCGCCGCCGGCCGCATGCCGCTCGACGACGTGCCCGAACAAGCCGACTTCGACGCCTACGGCTATGACGGCCCGACCGGCATGATGGGCATCAAGCGGCCCGGCGGCTTCGCCGAGATGATCTGCGTGCCCGCCGCCACCGGAGACAAACTGCCGATGAACCTCGATCTGCGCGAGGCCGCCGTCATCGGCCGCCATTGCCCGACGGCCTGGAACCTGCTCGTCAACGTGGCGAAGCTGCAGGCCGGCGAATGGGTCATGATCATGGGCGCCAGCGGCAATCTCGGCTCCATCGGCATCCAGATCGCCAAGAACGTCATCGGCGCGAAAGTCATCGCCGTCGCCGGCTCGCGCGCGCGTGCCGACTACGGCCTCACCGTCGGTGCCGACTATGCGCTCGACAGCTCGACGCAGGATCTCGTCGCCGAGACCAAGAAGATCACCGGCGGCAAGGGCGTCAACGTACTCTATGACAACATCGCCAACCCCGACGTGCTGCCCAAAGCCTTCCACTGCCTCGGCATGAATGGCCGCATGGTCACGGCCGGCGCGCACGGCGGTCCCAACGCGATGATCGATTTCTTCCATCTCTACGACAATAAAATCACGATCATCGGCATGCCGGGCCACGATCCGGCCGACCGGCCGAAATGCTACCAGGCCGCCGCCGACGGCAAGATCAAGGTGAAGATCGCCCACATCCTTCCGCTCTCGCAGGCCGCCAAAGCCCATCAGATGATCGAAAGCGATCCCGGCGCCGGCAAGATCGTGCTCGATCCGACCCTGGGCTAATCCCCGGCATATCCACTAGATCAAAGGGCGCGGTCACCGGACTGCGCCCTTTTTTTATGGCAATTGCCAATGAGACGATCGGCCATTGATCCTCTCTCGCCCGCCCTGCGTAGACAGTTTCAGGCTGGGCGGCCGTCTCCCCCCGCTGTCATCTCCTCCCCCGGAAGACAGTCCTTGATGGCCCCCAGCCGATCTCTCACATGAAGGCTCAAGCCATGCCCGCCCCCATCGTCATCTTCGGTGCCACCGGTGGCGTTGGTCGTGCCCTGGCCGCCAAGCTCGCGGCACGCGGCCAAGACTTGCATCTCGCGGCGCGCGATCGCGAGGCTCTCGCCACGCTCGCCGACGAAACTGGCGCCACATCCTCGTCTTTCGACGCGCTGGACGAAGCCAGCATCGCCCAGGTCATCAAAGATGCCGGCCCGGCCATAAGCGGCCTCGCCTTCTGCGTCGGCTCCATCATCGTCAAACCGCTCGCCCGCAGCAGCAGCGACGACATGCTCACCGCCTATCGCCTGAATGTGGTCGCGGCGATGATCGCCCTGCGCGAGGCTGCCCCCGCCCTCGCCGCCGCCGAGGGCGCGGCCGTGCTGTTCTCCAGCGTCGCCGCCGGTCTCGGCTTTTCCGGCCATGCGGTGATCGGCACGGTGAAAGCCGCCGTCGAAGGCCTGACCCTGTCGGTCGCCGCCGAGCTCGCGCCCAAGGTCCGCGTCAATTGCATCGCGCCGAGCCTGCTCGACACCAAGATGGCCGAACCGCTGACCGCCAACGAGAGTCTCGCCAAGGGCATCGCCAAGCTGCATCCGATGAAGCGCCTCGGCCGCGCCGAAGATGCCGCCGCCCTGGCCGCCTTTCTCCTGTCGCCGGAAGCCGGCTGGATCACCGGCCAGGTGATCGGCGTCGATGGCGGACGGGGCCGCCTGACGGCTTGACGTCGTTGCAGCGCTGGACGTGCTGGCGCCGCCTGGCGTTCCCCGAATGAAGCACCTAAGCCCTTGTCGCCACCATGGTTTTTGCGGCGACTCATCGCTTGACTTTGGACCCCCGAAGGCCGATTTACTCCATACCAGACTAATTTAGTCCGGTATGTTGCAAACGGCTCGCAAATGGCTGTTTCGCGCCATTCCCGGCCTCCTAGCCCAGCAGGTCCGCCCATGATCCGCCTGAGCCGCCTCGCCGATTACGCCGTGCTGTTGATGAGCCGCATGGCCACGGCGCCCGACGCCGTCCATAACGCGGTCGATCTCGCGCAAGGCACCGGCGTGCCGACACCGACCGTCAGCAAGCTGCTCGCCACTTTGACGCGCGGCGGCCTGCTCACCTCGGCGCGCGGCGCCAAGGGCGGCTATACGCTGGCCCAGCCGGCCCGCGCCATCACCGTCGCCAAGATCATCGCCGCGATTGACGGCCCCATCGCTATCACCAGCTGCCTCGAGCATCCCGGCAGCTGCGGCGTCGAGACGCTCTGCTCGTCGCGCGCCGGTTGGGCGACGATCAATAACGCCATCAGCAACGCCCTCGAAGGCGTCACGCTCGCTGACCTCAATGCCCCGATGCAGTTTCCCCCGCGCTCGCGTCCTGCTGCGATTAGCAAGACGACCGAGACCGTGGCCTAGGAGTTCGTCATGGCCGTTTCCCAAGACACCGTCGAAGCCGTCCGCGTCGCCAGCGAATATAAATACGGCTTCGTCAGCGACATCGACGACGACCGTCCGCCGAAAGGCCTGAGCGAAGACACCATCCGCTACATCTCGGCCAAAAAAGAAGAGCCGAGCTGGATGCTGGAGTGGCGCCTCTCCGCTTATCGCTATTGGTTGACGCTGGAGAACCGCGAGCCTCATTGGGCGAAGGTCGAATTTCCCAAGATCGATTTTCAGGATCTCTATTACTACTCGGCGCCCAAGGTTAAAGAGGGCCCGAAGAGCCTCGACGAAGTCGATCCCGAACTGCTCAAGGTCTACGAGAAGCTCGGCATCCCGCTGAAGGAGCAGGAAGCGCTCTCGGGCATCGCCGTCGACGCCGTGTTCGATTCGATCTCGGTCGCCACCACCTACAAGGCGAAGCTCGGCGAGCTCGGCATCATCTTCTGTTCCATGTCCGAAGCGGTGCGCGAGCATCCAGACCTGGTGCGCAAATATCTCGGCAGCGTCGTGCCGGTGGCCGACAACTTCTACGCCACGCTCAATTCGGCCGTGTTTTCCGACGGCTCCTTCGTCTACATCCCCAAGGGCGTGCGCTGCCCGATGGAGCTGTCGACCTATTTCCGCATCAACGCCTCCAACACCGGCCAGTTCGAACGCACGCTGATCATCGCCGACGAGAACAGCTACGTCAGTTATCTCGAAGGCTGCACCGCGCCGATGCGCGACGAGAATCAGCTCCATGCCGCCGTGGTCGAACTCGTCGCGCTGGAAGGCGCCGAGATCAAATACGCCACCGTGCAGAACTGGTATCCCGGCGACAAGGATGGCAAGGGCGGCATCTACAACTTCGTCACCAAGCGCGGCGCCTGCCGCGGCGCGCGCTCGAAAATCTCCTGGACCCAGGTTGAAACCGGTTCGGCGATCACCTGGAAATATCCCAGCGTGCTGCTCGAAGGCGACGACTCGATCGGCGAATTCTAT
>CANJIM010000002.1 GCA_947474495.1 Rhodospirillaceae bacterium | reverse complement strand
GCGTCATGTCCGAATCGTTACGATAGGTGCGGCCCATGGCGATGATGCGGTGCGGCGGCTTCTTCGACATCATGGTGCGGATCTGCACCGGCGAGGTGTGCGTGCGCAGCACCTTGCGCGTGCCGTCGGCCGCCTCGGGCAGATAGAAGGTGTCGTGCATCTGGCGCGCCGGATGCTCGGGCGGAATATTGAGCGCCGTGAAATTGTGGAAGTCGTCTTCGATATCCGGCCCTTCGGCCAGCGTGAAGCCCATCTCGGCGAAGATGGCGCAGAGCTCGTCCATCGTCTGGCTGATCGGATGCAGCGCGCCGGCCTGCTCGGGCCGCGCCGTCGCCGTCACGTCGATCCGTTCGGCAGCAAGCTTGGCGTCGAGCGCCGCCGCTTCCAACGTCGCCTTGCGGGCGTCGAGCGCCACGGCGATTTCGTCTTTCAGGATATTGACGGCCTGGCCGCGCGCCTTGCGCTCTTCGGGCGCCAGCGCCGTCATGTCCTTCATCAATCCAGTGATGCGGCCCTTGCGGCCCAGCGCGTCGACGCGCACGGCTTCCAGCGCGTCGAGGGTCGTCGCCTCTTTCAGCGCGGCGGTGAGACTGGCGCGGACGTCGTCGAGATCGTTGCTCATGTCCGGGAGATACTCGGTCGGTAAAGGGATGGGTCAAAACAAAAGGGGCCGCCCCGCAGGACGGCCCCTTCGATACAGTCGGATGCCTGAAAGCCGAGTGAGGCTTTAGGCCGCCTTAACGAGGGCTGCCCGCGCTTGGTTGACCAGCTCGGTAAACGACTCGGGCGCAGTGATCGCCATGTCGGACAGGACCTTGCGGTCGAGATCGATGCCGCCCTTCTTCAGGCCGTTCATCAGCTCGCCATAGGTCAGGCCGTTCATGCGCGCGGCGGCGTTGATGCGGGTGATCCAGAGAGCGCGGAAGACGCGCTTCTTGTTGCGGCGATCGCGGTACGCATACTGCAGGCCCTTCTCGACCTTCTCGATCGCGATGCGGAAGTTGCTGCTGTTGCGATCGCGATAGCCAGTGGCCATCGCGAGAACTTTTTTGTGGCGGGCGTGAGACGTGACGCCACGTTTGGTACGAGCCATGGGTCTGTCTCCTTAAGCGTAGGGCATGAAGAATTGGGTGACCAAATTCGCGTCACCCGGGGCCAGCGCCTTGGTGCCGCGCGCGGTGCGCTTCATCTTCTGGCTGCGCTTGCGCAGGCCGTGGCGCTTGTTGGCATGCGCCATCAAGACCTTGCCGGTGCCAGTGATCTTGAAGCGCTTCTTGGCGCCGCTTTTGGTCTTCATCTTCGGCATAATCGTGATCCTAATAAAACCTGTCGGGCCGACGCGAAACGGCCCGCCGATGCGGGCCGCAGATGGGGATAAGCCCATGTTTCCACGATGACGGGGTAAACGGCCCGTCCGGCCGAGGCGAGGTTTATACCGGCAAGGCCAAACGATTGCAAGGCCGCCCAAGCGACCCCTCGACCGAAATTTTTACTTTATTTTCAGTGGGTTAGCGGATTTGGCGGAATCAAAATCGCCGTCCGGCGGGCTAACGGCCCGCCGGCGGCGACGATTCGTCACTTGTTGACCAGAACCATGGTGATCTGGCGGCCTTCGAGCTTGGGAAACTGCTCGACCTTGGCCTTCTCGCCCAATTCGGCCCGCACGCGGTCCAAAACGACCATGCCGAGCTCCTGGTGGAGCATTTCGCGGCCGCGGAAGCGGACGGTCAGCTTCACCTTGTCGCCTTCGTCGAGGAAGCGGTGCACGGCGCGCATTTTGACGTCGTAATCGTGATCGTCGATCGTCGGGCGCATCTTGATCTCTTTGACCTCGATGACCTTCTGCTTCTTGCGCGCTTCGTTTTTGCGCTTCTGCTCCTCGTACTTGAACTTGCCGTAATCGAGGATCTTGCAGACCGGCGGCTCGGCATTGGGCGACACTTCGATGAGGTCGAGCCCAGCGGCCATAGCGCGTTCGATGGCTTCGGAGGTGGAGACTACGCCGATCATCTCGCCGTTTTCATCGACGAGACGGACATTCAGCGTGCGGATTTGTTCATTGACGCGCGGGCCGTCGTTGGCGGACTTGGCGGGGGCGTCGAAAGGCGGACGAGCGATGTAACAGTCTCCTGTTTCAGTTTAAAGGCGCCGCGAACGGCGGCTCATGAAGAATATGGGAACGCGGGTGACAAAACGAAAGGCCGGCGGGAAGAGCATCCCCGAAAAAACGAAACCGCCCGACTCGATCCCCGGCCGTGCAGGCGGGAAATCTGTCTGGACGGTCGGCATTCCTCTGTCATGGGACGATCAAATGCCGATCAAGGGCTCGGCACCTGGGCTTCTGCGCGCAGTCTAGCCGCCGCCTCATCCAGCGCAAGGACTTCTTGGTCGGTGCTGCCGAGCCGGCGAATCGCCACTTTGCGCTCATCCGCCTCGCGTTTGCCGACCGCCAGAATGACGGGGACCTTGGCCAATGAGTGCTCGCGCACCTTGTAGCCGATCTTTTCAGCGCGCAGATCGGCCGAAACCCGCAGGCCCTGGGCTGCCAACAAAGCGACAACCTCGCGGGCGTAATCGTCGGCATCGTTGGTGATCGTGGTGACGACGACCTGCTGCGGCGCCAGCCACAGGGGGAACTTGCCGGCATATTGCTCGATCAAAATGCCGATGAAGCGTTCGAACGAACCGAAGATCGCGCGGTGCAGCATGACCGGGCGCTTCTTCGTACCGTCCTCGGCGACATAAGCGGCGTCGAGCCGCTCGGGCAGCACGAAGTCGACCTGCAATGTGCCGCATTGCCAATCGCGGCCGATGGCGTCGCGCAGCACGAATTCCAGTTTGGGGCCATAGAACGCGCCCTCGCCCGGATTGAGCGTCGTCTCGAGGCCGGCTTCCTTGGCGGCGTCGAGCAGCGCACCCTCGGCCTTGTCCCAGGTGGCGTCCTCGCCGGCACGCACCGGCGGCCGGTCGGAGAATTTCACGCGCACGTCGACGAAGCCGAAATCCTTGTAGACGGCTTTCAGCATGTCGCAGAAGGCGACCGTCTCCGCGGTGATCTGGTCTTCGGTGCAGAAGATATGCGCGTCGTCTTGCGTGAAGGCGCGCACGCGCATGATGCCGTGCAAAGCGCCCGACGGCTCGTAGCGGTGGCAGGCGCCGAACTCGGCCATGCGCAGCGGCAGGTCGCGATAGCTCTTGAGGCCCTGGCGGAAAACTTGCACATGGCAGGGGCAGTTCATCGGCTTGATGGCGAGCGCGACGTCTTCTTCGCCGGTCGTCGCCATGAACATGTTCTTGCCGAACTTCTCCCAATGGCCCGAGGCTTCCCACAGGCTGCGCGCCACCAGCTGCGGCGTCTTGACCTCGACATAGCCGTGCGTTTTCAGGCGCGCGCGCATGTAGTCCTCGACGGCGCGATAGATCGTCCAGCCGTTGGGATGCCAGAACACGCTGCCGACGGCCTCTTCCTGGATGTGGAAGAGATCCATCTCGCGGCCAAGGCGGCGGTGATCCCGCTTCTCGGCCTCTTCGATCATCGTGAGATGCGCTTTGAGCTGCTTGTCGTCGGGCCACACCGTGCCGTAGATGCGCTGGAGCATCTTGTTCTTGGCGTCGCCGCGCCAATAGGCGCCCGCCACCTTCATCACCTTGAAGGCGGTCGGCAACTTGCCGGTCGAGGGCAGATGCGGGCCCATGCAGAGGTCGAGCCAATCGCCCTGGCGATAGATCGAGATCGGCTCGCCGCGCTTGGCGATCTCGCTCACCCATTCAGCCTTGTAGGTCTCGCCATGGTCGGTGAAATAGGCGACGGCTTTCTCCGGCGCCCATTCCTCGCGCAGGATCAGCAGATCGCGCCCGACGATGTCGCGCATGCGCGCTTCGATCTTCTCGAAGTCGTCAGGCGTGAAGGGCTCGTCGCGCACGAAGTCGTAATAGAAGCCGTCCTCGGTCGAGGGGCCGAAGGTGATCTGCGTGCCGGGATAAAGCTCCTGCACCGCCTGCGCCATCACATGGGCGGCGTCGTGGCGCATCACCTCGATGCCTTCCGGATCGCGCGCGGTGATGATCGAGAGCTGCGAATCCTCGGTCACCGGGCGCGTCAGATCCCACAGCTTGCCGTTGACCTTGGCGGCGAGCGCCGCCTTGGCCAGGCCAGGTCCGATCTTGGCCGCGACGTCGCCCGGGGTGACCGGACCGTCGAAGCTCAGGGATTTGCCGTCGGGCAGCGTGATAGCGACCATGAAAACGCTCGAAAAAGTGCGAAAAACCGCGAAATACGGGCCCGCACTCTATCCGCCTCGCGCCGCCTGTCAAGGAACGCCAGGGCGCTTACAGATCGGCCCGCATGGCCCGCGCGATGACGGCGAAATCCTCCGCGCTGACCGCCAACAGGCCGAAGCGGAACGCGGCGCCCCAGTGGGATTTGCCCGCCGTGCAGGCGAGCCGATCCAGCAAGGGACGGATCGCCGCATCCTCCGCCTGGGCCCACGCCACATCGCGGCGCATCGGGCAAAAGCCGTTGCCCATGTCGGCCTGATAGGGCGCGCCGGCGCGAACGCTGCCGATGGCGGTAAAGGCCTGCAGCCGGTCTTTGCCCCCGAAACTCTGCGTCGGCGAATAATAGACGACGCCGTCGCCCGGCTGGATGCGCCGCAAGGGCGCAGCCTTGCCGTGGCAGACCTGCATGAAGCCACCGGCGCGGCCGCGCGCCACATGCTCGGCGGCGGCGACGGCGATCCAATGCGCGCTCATTGCGGCGCCTCCGCCACGGCATAGACGCGCAGGCAGTGGCCGTCGGGATCGAGGGCGACGAAGGTGCGCCCGAAGTCCATGGTCGTCGGCGGCTGCAGGATCGTCAGACCGCGCGTCCGCCAATCGGCGCAAGCCTCGTCGACGGCGGCGTCGCTCGCCACCGGGAACACCAGCTCGCTGCCGCCGACGCCGTTCGCCGCCGGCTCGACTGTATGGCGCGACCACAGGCCGAGCTTGAGGCCGGACGGCAGCACGAACAGCGCGAAGGTCGGCGACGCCTCGACCGGCGCGCAGTCCAACAACCGCCGATAGAATTCGGCGCTCGCCTCAGGCTGATCGACGTAAAGAATGATGAAATTCGGCTGGGCCACGGCTGTTCTCCTGCTTGGGGTAGGGAGACAGCCTAAGCGGCACCCCTGTCAGTTTCTGGCAGGAGCGATCAGCGCGGCGGCGCGATGCCCTGGGCGGCGCGCCAGTCCTTCAGCAAGGCCGGGCGGCGGCGTGGATAGCGCGTGTCGATAATGTCGGCTCGGACGATCTGATCGGTGCGAAAGTGGCGAAAATCCTGGCGCAGCTCGCACCAGGCCACCGCGATCCGCACGCGGTCGAAATAGCCGAGCGCGAAGGGCCAGATGACGCGCTCCGACTCGGCGCCGCCCTTGTCGCGATAAGCGATGGCGAGTTTGCGCTCGGCGCGGATCGCCCGCCGGATCACGGCGAGATCGATGGCGTCGGCGACGATGCGTTCGCCGGGACCGATCAGCAGTGTCGAAGCATCGAGGCTGTCGCGCAGATCCGCCGGCAGCACCGCAGCGATCTTGGACAGCGCATTGCGCGCCGCCGCGCCCAAGCGGTCGTCCGCCCGTTCGGCGACCCAGCGCGAGCCGAGCACCAAGGCTTCTATTTCTTCCTCGGAAAACATCAGCGGCGGCAGCATGAAGCCCGGCCGCAGGATGTATCCGATGCCCGGCTCGCCCTCGATGTCGGCGCCCTGCCCCTGCAGCGTCGCGATGTCGCGATAGAGGGTGCGGATGCTGACGCCCAACTCGTCAGCCAGGCTCTGGCCGCTCACCGGCTGGCTGTAGCGCCGCAGGGTTTGCAGCAAATCGAGCAGGCGTTCGGCGCGGGCCATTGGTGTTATCACTTCATGCCATATTCTGGCAGGAAGTGTAACAGGCGCGATCCCCCTGTCAAAGCGGCCGTTCTGGCGTCACCATCCGCCGTTCGACGGGCATCGCCCGATGACCCGCACCCGAAAGGATCGCCATCTTGTTCGTCTCGTTCTTTCCCCGGCCCAAGCTGCTGCTCTGGTCGATGCTGCTGTGGACGGCGGCCGCCGTCGCCTTCTGGTACGCCCTCGGCGAGGATCTCGGTGCCTACATCGGCCTGCCGCCGGCCACCGAGGACGCCGAGCCCATCGTCGGCGCGGCGGTGTTCTGGTCGAAGCCGTTCCTATGGTTCTACATTTACTACGCCCTATGCGTCGGCCTGTTCGCCGCCGCCTGGCGCGCGATCGAACCGCATCCCTGGGCCAATTGGTCGATCCTCGGCACCGCGCTGATTCTCTTCACCAGCTACTTCCAGGTGCAAGTCAGCGTCGCCATCAACACCTGGTATGGGCCGTTCTACAATCTAATCCAGGCGGCGCTGTCGAAATCGGCGCCCGTCGAGATCGGCCAGTTCTACAGCGAACTGATCGACTTCGCCGGCATCGCCTTCGTCGCCGTCACCGTCGGCGTCTTCACGCGCTTCTTCGTCAGCCATTGGATCTTCCGCTGGCGCACGGCGATGAACAATTACTACATGAGCCATTGGGACAGCCTGCGCAAAATCGAAGGCGCGTCGCAGCGCGTGCAGGAAGACACAATGCGCTTCTCGACGACCATGGAAGGGCTCGGCATCAATCTCGTCGAAGCCGTCCTCACCTTGGTCGCCTTCCTGCCGGTGTTGCTGGCGCTCTCCACCAACATCACCGAGCTGCCGTTCGTCGGTCATGTACCCTACGCGCTGGTCGTCGTCGCCATCCTGTGGTCGATCTTCGGCACGACCTTCCTCGCCTTGGTCGGCATCAAGCTGCCGGGTCTGGAATTTCGCAATCAGCGCGTCGAGGCCGCTTATCGCAAGGAATTGGTCTATGGCGAGGATGATGCCGCGCGCGCCCAGCCGCCGACCGTGCGCCAGCTGTTCGCCAACGTGCGCACCAATTATTTCCGGCTGTATTTCAACTACATGTATTTCAACGTCGCCCGCATTTTCTATCTGCAGACCGACAATATCTTTCCCTACATCGTGCTGGCGCCCACCATCGTCGCCGGCAAGATCACGCTCGGTGCGATGAATCAGATTCTCAACGCCTTCCAGCAGGTGCGCACGTCATTCCAGTATCTCGTCACGTCATGGACGACGATCGTCGAGCTGCTGTCGATCTACAAACGCCTGCGCGCCTTCGAGGCCACCATCGAAGGCGAGCCACTGCCCGAGATCGATCAGACTTTCATGGACCGCAAGGAAGAAGCGTTGAGCTAAACGTTTACGATCAAACGGAGGCGGGCAAACTCGCCAACACCTCGTCGGGCATCAGCCCGGCGAGGTCGGGCCGGCGCAGTACGGCGACGCTGTCGCCACCTGGCGAACGCGGGGCGCAGAGCGCCGGATCCGACGCGTGCGAGAACAGAACCACCGTCGGACAGCCGGCGGCGGCGATCAGATGCATCGGGCCAGTGTCGTTGCCGACCGCGAGGCGCGCGCCGCGCGCCAGGGCGATGATCTCCGTGAAGGACGTCTGGCCGCACAAGTCGCGCGCACCAGGCGCAGCGGCGGCGATCGCCGCCAATTCGGCGCGCTCGGCAGTCGCGCCGATCAACAGGGGCGTCGTGCCGATCGCGCTGAGACGACGGGCCAATTCGGCGTAATGGGTCGCCGGCCAACGCTTCTCCGGCCGGTGCGCCGAGCCGCCTGGCACCAGCAACGCGTAGGATGGCGGCAACTCGAACCGCGCCAGCTCGGCGCTGGCCCAGGAGAGATCGGGCGGCGGCACGTCGGCAATGCCGATGGCCGCAAGCTGCTCTTTCTGCCGCTCGACCGTATGCAGGAAGTCGCGGCGCGGATTGGCATGCGGGTGTGATGCGCCCTTGGCGATGCCCGACCATTGCGGCGCCTTGCCGAACGGCGGCGACATCAGGCGGAAATAAAAGCTCGAACGGTCGGAGGTCTGCAGATCGTAGACGCGCGAGAACTGCGCCCCGTTCAACTTGCGCGACAGCGACCACCAGCCGCCGACATTCCAGAATGACGGCCGCGCATCGGTCCACACCTCGTCAAACCACCCCATCGCGCGGCCCAAGCCGGCGAGCGACGGAATTGTCAGCAGCGTGAGATGCGCGTTCGGATGGGCTCGGCGGATCGCCTTGAAGGGCCCGGTGGCGAGGACGAAATCGCCGAGGGCGCCGAGCTTGATGACGAGGATGCGCTCGCGCGTATCCGCCGGCATGTCAGCCCACCAGCTCGCGATAGACGTCGAGCGTTTGCGCGCACATCACTTCGTTGGTGAAATGGGCGCGCACATTGGCGATGGCAGCCTGCGAGATGTCTTCGCGCTCGGCCGGGCTCAACGACACCGCATGATCGATGGCCGCCGCCCAATCGGCGGCATCGCCCGGCGCGGCAAGCCAGCCGGTGACGCCGGGCATCACCGTCTCGCGGGCGCCGCCGTGGTCGGCGGCGACGACGGGGCGGCCCATCGCCTGCGCTTCGGTGACCGTGCGGCCGAAGGCCTCCGGCTGCGTCGAGGGCGCGACGACCACATCGGCCAGCATGTAGGCGGCCGGCATGTCGCGGCAATCGTCGATCAAGCGCACGCTGTCGCCAAGACCGAGGCGGACGATCTGGGCTTCCAATTCCTCGCGCAAAGATTCGCTGCCCGAGCCGACGCCGACCAACAGCGCGAACAGATCGCGCCGCTTGAGCAGCGCTATCGCGTCGAGCAGCAACCCCTGGCCCTTCCAGCGCGACAGGCGCGCCGGCAGCATGATGATGCGCCGGTCGTCCGGCAGGCGCCAGGCGGCGGCGAGCTGGATGACGCGCTCCTGGCTGACGCGCGTCGGGTCGAAATGGGCGATCTCGACGCCACGGTGGATCACGCGGATGCGCGCCTCGTCGACCTTGTAGATCTCGCGCATATGATCGGCGATGAAGTTCGAGATGGCGATCACGCGCTCGCCGCGCGTCATCACAGCGTTGTAGAACCGCTTGAAGGGCGATGCGGCACCGTAGGTGCCGTGGAAGGTGGTGACGAAATGCACGCCTTCCTGGCGCGCGGCGCGTTCGGCGCTCCACGCCGGGGCGCGCGACCGGGCATGGACGATATCGACGCCTTCGGCGGCGATCAGCGCGCGCAGGCGGCCGACATTCTTGGCCATAACGACGGGGTTTTTCGAGGCCAGCGGCAGAACGACATGCTTGGCCCCAACGCGGTCGAGCTCGCGCGACAGCGGCCCGCCTTCGGAGGCGACGATGGCGTTCCACCCAGCGGCAACCAATGCCTTGGCGAGATCGACCGTGCCGCGCTCGACCCCGCCGGCCGCGCCCGACGGGCTGCCCAGCGCCGGCAAGACTTGCAAGATGGTGGGACGGCTTTCGCGCAAAGGGGATTCGGTGCTAGCAGTGGCGCCGGGAGGCCGGCTTTCGAAGGTCATCCGTCAGTAATTGCCTGAAAGGTCATGCCGTTGCAACAGAAGCCCGCATCCCTCGCCCGCGCCGGCCGCCCCACCCTTGCCTATCGTGCCGATCCGGGGCGCGGGCCGACCGTGGTGTTCTTTTCCGGCTTCATGTCCGACATGAGCGGCAAGAAGGTCCAGGACCTGTCGGATTTCTGCCAGGCGCGCGGCCAGGCCATGCTGCGGTTCGATTACCGGGCGCATGGCCAATCCGAAGGGGTTTTCGCCGAAACCGGCCTGCAGGACTGGCTCGACGACGCCCTCGACGTCATCGACGCGGCGACGGCCGGGCCGCTGCTGCTGGTCGGCTCCTCGATGGGCGGCTGGATCATGCTGCACGCGGCGCTCGCCCGGCATGAGCGTGTCGTCGGCATCGTCGGCATCGCCGCGGCGCCGGATTTCACCGAGGAACTGGTGTGGAACGAGCTCAGCTTCGCCGACCGCGAAACGCTGATGCGCGACGGCATGTTCGCCCAACCTTCGGCCTATAGCGACCAACCCTACATGATCTCGCGCAAATTGATCGAGGATGGCCGCAAGCTGCAATTGCTCGGCGGCCCCATCGCCCTCGAGTGTCCGGCGCATCTGTTGCACGGCATGAAGGACGGCGACGTGCCCTACGGCCTTAGCCTGCGCATCGCCGACAAGCTGACGAGCGGCGATGTCACCATCACGCTGATCAAGGACGGTGATCACCGCCTGTCGCGCGAGCAGGACTTGGCGCAGATCCGCGAAGCCGTCGTCGCGTTGAGCGCAAGAGCGGGCTTCTAGCTCGCGGGGCGCACGAGCGGGCTTTTATCTCTCGCCCTGCAAGATCGCCTGCAATCCCGCCTTGTAATCGGGATATTTCAGAGCGACGCCAAGCTCGCCTTTGATGCGGTCGTTGCGCACCCGCTTGTTGTCGTCATAGAAGCTGCGCGCCATGGGTGAAAGCTGCGCAGTCTCGAACGGCACCAAAGGCGGCGGCGTCAGCCCGAGCAATTCGCAGGCATAGCGGATCACCTCTTCGGGCGCCGCCGGATTGTCGTCACACACATTGTAGGCCGCGCCGGGATTGGGTTTCGCCATCGACGCGCGTAGCACTTGCGCGATGTCGTCCACATGAATGCGCGAGAATACCTGGCCCGGCTTATCGACGCGTTGTCCCCGCCCGGCGCGAACCGTGGCGAGCGCGTTGCTGTCCGGTCCGTAGATGCCGGCGAGGCGAAAGAGTTGCACCGGCACTCCATGCCGCCGCCAGAGATCGAGCCAGCCTGTCTCGGCCGCGACGCGGCGATGGCCGCGTTCGCCGCTCGGCTCCAGCGGCGATTCCTCATCGACCCAGTCCCCTTGGCGGTCGCCATAGACGCCGGTGGTCGAGAGATAGCCGAGCCATTGCAAGGACGCGAGGCCGGCTATGTCCGCCGCATGCCAGCGCAGCACGGGATCGCCATCTGCGCCCGGCGGCGCGGAGATCAAGAGATGCGTCGCGCCGGCCAGCGCCGCGCCAGGGTTCGCCATCGGCGCTTCGCCATCGAAGCGATAAGTGTCGATGGCGCGGGCGGCCAGCGCCGCGGCTTTCTCGCCACTGCGGCAGGTGCCGGCGATGCGCCAACCCTCGGCTTTGAGCCCGCCGGCAAGCGCGAGCGCCGAGGTGCCGAGGCCGAAGCAGAACAGACGTTTATCGGATGCGATCATGGCCGCATAAGAAGCCAGAATCCGAAGCTAGACAAGCGCCGCCGGCATGCCCATCTTGACGCCATGAGCACTCATATCCACTTCGCCCCGACCATCCTTGCCAGCCTCCTGGCCGGCCTGCTGTTCGCCGTGCCTGCCAAGGCGCAAGTCACCTTCGACCAGCACAACTCTGACTACAACGAGTGTTTGAAGCTGGCAGCGAAGGATCCCGACGCCGCCATTACTCGCGCCAAAGCCTGGTGGGAAAAGGGCGCGAATTTTGCCGCGCGCCATTGCCTCGGCGTCGCGCTGGCGCAAAAGGAACAATATATTCAGGCCGGCAAGATCTTCGAGGATTTGGCGGCTGATGCCATGGAGGAAATTCTGCCGTTCAAGGCCGACCTCTACGGCCAAGCAGGGCAAGCCTATTATCTCGCCGGCCTCAACGAGCGTGCCATCGGCGCGTTCGATCGCGCCTTGGCGATCAAGCCGGGCAATGCCGATCTTTTGATCGACCGCGCCGTGGCGCGCGATGATTCCGGCCATTTCTTCGAGGCGATCGACGATCTCAACGCCGCCATCGATAGCGACGCCAACCGTCCGGAGGCGTGGCTCTATCGCGCCGCTGCCTATCGTCATGTCGGCTCGTTCGATCTCGCGCTGGACGATGTCAACCGCGCCGTGTCGCTGTCGCAGCGCAGCCCGGAAGCCCTGTTCGAACGGGCGCAAATCCGCGAAGCCCGCAAGGACCTCGGCGGCGCACGCGAGGATTATCAGGCGCTCATCAAGAGCGCGCCGAAAACCATCCAGGCCCAGGAAGCGGCAAAACGCCTGAAAACTCTGGGCCAAACGCCGGCATCGCCGGCGCCGACCAAAGCGCCCGCGAAAAAGCCCTAACGCTTATTGGCAGGACGTTTATTTACTCGGCGCCAGCGTGACCGTCGCTTGCAGCGTCAGTTTCTGGGCCACGGCAAGATCGTCGCCCGGCGCGAAGGACGCGCCGCCCCCCGCCGCCATCGGCATCGCTTCTTGCGCCGCCAGACGTGCCATCGGTATCCCGATTTGCTGGAAATCGACCCGTGCGACGCGATAGGCGCGATCCGGCCAAGTCTTGGCCGCCTGCTCGGCTTCCGCCTTGGCCTTGGCGTAGAGGGCCGCGCGCAGTTTCGCCAACGTCGCTTCGCGCTCGTCCAATGTCGGCATGAATTGCGTCGCCGCGATGCGCAACTGTAGACCGGGCTGGCTCAAGGATTTGGCGCGATCATCGAGGCCGCCGAGGGACTTTTCCGGCAAGCGCGCTTCGGCGGTGACGCGCCAGCGCTCGAGGCCGGCCGAATCCTGGCTGCGCGCGAATTGGCTCAAGCGCCAATCGGCCTCGGGCGACAATTTCTTCAAGGCATCGAGCATGCGGTCACGCACGCTGGCGCGGTTCTCGCCGGCGATCGCGACGTCCGCCGCGGCGACGACGCGCGCCGTCTTGGTCTCGACCCAGTCTTCGGCGGAGAGCTGCAGCACGATTTCGTCGCGTGGCAGGTCCGCCGCTTGCGCCTGCGCCTGACCGATGGCGGTGACCGCGCTCAAGAGCGCGCCAAGCACCGGGATGACAGCCGGGCCGGCGGCCAGCAGGGAACGCAGCGAGGTGGTGGAAAAGACGCGCATGGCAAGACCTCCGGTCATAGGTCGGTCAATGGGGGACCGATCATAGGACGGCGAAGGCGGCGAAACTATGGCGCGCGGTCCCCCAATCGGGAACTCGAGATTGCGCCGTTAATCCTTGAGATAGGTGTTGGCGAAGACGCGCCAGTCATCGCCCGGCGAATCGGCGCCAATGCTCGGATCCTTGGCCAGTCGCAAGCCAATGCCGCCCGCGGCCCACAGCTTGTCCCACCCGGCTTCGCTGCCGAGCGCCATGGCCAGAGCGCGCACGCGCACCTTCTTGGCGAGCCAGCGCGGCATGAAGAAGAACATCAGCGCGCCGGTACCGATCAGACTGGCCGAGAAGCCGATGTAACCGTACTCGTAGGTGTAGTTGCCCACGATAATGATCAGAAATGCGTAGGGAATGAGGTTCGTGAACCAGCTGAAGACCGGCGAGCTGCGTTTATTCAGTTCGAGATATTTCAGCCCAAGATGCATATCGCCGTTCAAATAGGCTTGGCAGACGAGGCCATGCGGGCCTTCGAGCGCGTCCGGGTGCGCGGGCGGAAGTTTCGTATCGGTCATGACGGTCCTTACGGGAAAAGCGCTGCGCTCCGAAACGCGCGCGCGAACATTCTAAAGTCGGCCCTAGAAATCCGGGTCAGCGTAATGTTTCGGCGGCGGCACGCCGGGAATATGGTCGGCGAGGATCGGCCGGAAGGTCTTGCGCGACTTGATGCGCGCATACCAGACGCGCGCTTCCGGATGATCGTCCCACGGCACGTCGCCGACATAATCGAGGCAAGAGAGATGCGCCGCCGCGGCAATATCCGCCAGCGAGAAATCTTCGCCGGCGAGCCAGCTGCGCCGCTCGGTGAGATAAGCGATGTAATCGAGATGCATGTGGATATTGGCATGACCGGCGCGGATCGCGCTCGAATCGGGCTGGCCGAGCCCCAAGAATCGCTTCTGGATTTTCTCACCGACGAGATTGACCGTCACCTCGCGCTGGAATTTGAGATCGAACCAAGCGACTAGGCGGCGGACTTCGGCGCGCGCCGCGGGCGTCGGCCCATAGAGCGACTTGCCCTTCTCCGACGGATGCACCTCTTCGAGATATTCGCAGATGACGCCGCTGTCGACGATGGTGGTGCCGTCGTCCTCGACCAGGACCGGCACCTGGCCCGCCGGATTCATGCCGAGAAACTCGGGGCGGCGCTCCCAGGTTTTCTCGACCTTCATCTCGAACTCCAGACCCTTCTCGGCCAGGACGATACGAACTTTACGGCTGAATGGCGAAAGCCAGAGATGATAGAGGCGGCGCATGGGCGGCAATCTACAGGAGGAGCCGGTTCCGGCCAAGTGCGCCGGACAGTCAAATTTTGCGGTTTTCAGGACCCAACTTTTGCCCGCACACGGCCCCAAACGAGCAGCGGCACGCCGAGCAGCACAATGCCGAGACCGAGCAGCGATGGCAGACCGGCATAGGTCATGAGGGCAAAATCGACGCCCGAATGCAGCATAAAGCCGCAAGTGAGAACGAAGATCGCCGGCGTCACCGGATACAGCGGTACGCGGAACGGGCGCGGCGCGCCCGGATCGCGAAACCGCAGCACGAACAGCGAGAGTGCGGTGAGCAGCATGAAAAACCAGAACACCGGCGTGACGTAATTGACCATCGCCTTGACGCCGTCCAGCGTGACCGCACCGACCACCACCAGCACCAGCGCGATGACGCCCTGCACCACAAGGGCATTGCGCGGCGTGTCGCGCTGCTCATCCCACCGACCAAGGGCAGCGAGCGGCGCAAAATTCTGACCGAGCGCATAATTGGTCCGCGCACCGGTGAAGATCGTCGCGTTGGCGGTCGACAGCGCTGCGAAGATGACGGCGCCGGTCAGCACCAGCGCGCCGGCCGTGCCAAATTCGCGCTGCATCAGTTCGGCACCGATGGTGGTGCCCTGGCGCATGCCCTCAAGGCCGAGCACACGCAAGTATGCGACATTGATCAGGACGTAGATCAGCGTGATCAGCAACAGGCTGGCGACCATGACGCGAACCATGTTGCGGCCGGGATTCTTCACTTCCGCCGACAGATAAGCCGCTTCGTTCCAGCCGCCGTAGGTCAGCAGAATGAAGATCATCGCCGTGCCGATGGCCGTGCTGACGCCGCCACCAGCGGAAGGCGCCACGGCCGTGGAGCCCGTCAATCCGTTGATCAAGCCGCCGAGAATAGCGGAGGCGAGAATGATGATGATGCCGCTGGCCAGCAGATTCTGCAGCATCTTGCCCGGTTTTGCGCCGAGTAGGTTGGCGGCGGTCAGCACGATGACGGAAACACCGGCATAAACCGCCGAACTGTAGGTGCCGAGACTGTAGAGACGGGTCGCGTAGTCGCCGAGGATGAAGCAGACGAGCGCGATGGCGCCGGTTTGAATCACGCCGAGCCGCGCCCAAGCGAAGATGAAACCGACGTCGCGGCCGAACGCCTTGGTGATGAAGTGATATTCGCCGCCGGCGCTGGGATAGGCGCTGCACAGCTCGGCATAACAAAGCGCACCGATCAGCGAGATCAAACCGCCGCCGGCCCAGAGCAGCAGCACATCGGTCTCGCTCGCGGCGTTCATCGCCACCAGCGCCGGAAAGGTAAAGATGCCGATACCGATGACGATGCCGACGATCATGGCGATCGCGTCGAACTGCGACAGCGACTGCACCGGCTGCGCGGAAGAATTCTGGGTCATGCAGAAACTCGCCTATGCGGGGATGAGAAGGGGTGAGAGGGTTCGCTGGGCCTTGTGGTTATTTCGTCGCCGCGCGCCGCGCGCGCCACGGAGTTTCCTTGGCGCCGTCGCGAATCACGCCGCTGATGGCGTCGCCGTCGATACGGCCTTCGTACGCGCGCAGCGGTCCGCCCGGCACGCCAGCTTTGAACGTAATGCGGTCGCCGGTCAGACGCGCGTCTTCGGCGTTGAGCGACCCTGACGCGCTGCGCGCCTGCAGCTTGATCTGCTGAAAGGTCTGGCTGATCTCAAACCTGATGGGATCGGCGCCCTCTGCCTGCCAGCCGCCTGCGGCTTGCGCCGGCACGATCCAAAGATAGGCGTTGCTCTCGTAATGGGTGAGCTTCGAGATCATGCGGATTCGCTGATCGGGCTCCCAATCGCCCATATGAAAATCATGGCTGACGACGCGCGTGCCGGGCTTGAGTCCCAGTACCTTCGGACGCAGCGCGATATTGATGTCGGGCAATAGATACATGGTCAGCACGGTGGCGCGGCTGAAGTCGGTCTCGAACAGGTCGCGCTGGAAAAATTGCGCGCGCTCGGACACGCCGGCCTTCTTGGCGTTCTCGATCGATTCGGCGATGCGCTTGGGATCGAGATCGACGCCGAAGCCTTGGGCGCCGCGCTGCGCCGCCGTCACCACCAGACGGCCGTCGCCCGAGCCGAGGTCGATGACGTAATCGCCCGCGCCGACCTTGGCGAGGTCGAGCATCCTCTCGACCACGTCTTGCGGCGTCGCCACATAGGGCACATCGCCGATGAAGGTGCCGTCGGGAGCGTCTTGGGCGGCAGCGGACGCGGCGAGACTGGCGGCGAACAGAATCGCGGCACAGCGGTAAAGCGCCGTCGTTGCCCGTCGCATGAGATCGTCCCCTTGTTCTCGCCCCACTCCCGCCGCCGCCTTTCTGGCAACGGTCGCGAGCCGGCGAAGTCTAAGGGCAAAGGCAGACTTGGCCAAGCCATTGGCGCAGCCGGCCAACCGCGCATCTTCACGATTCTGTGGGTTACAGAACCGTGAAGTGCGTGAGTCGATTGCCCTTAAGCGCGTTGCGCGGCGACGTCAGCCTCTTGGCGGGCCAAGAGAGCGGCCAGCTCGTTGGGGACGACATGCCAGAACTTATCTATCTGCCGATCCCAATCGTTGAGCAGACGCTCGGCGAAGCGCGACTGGGTGTTCTGCACATGCTCCTCGACCAGGGCCCGCAGCTTGTTCGACCACTGGCCGGGAGGGACGCGCGTGATCGTCAATGTCTCTTTGTTGACGCGCTGCATGAAGCTTTCGTTCTCGTCGTAGACGAAGGCCATGCCGCCGGTCATGCCGGCGCCGAAGTTATGGCCGACGGCGCCGAGGATCACTGCGGTGCCGCCGGTCATATATTCGCAACCGTTCGAGCCGCAGCCTTCGACCACCGTCTCGGCACCCGAGTTGCGCACGGCGAAGCGCTCGCCGGCCTGGCCGGCAGCGAACAAGCGGCCCGCCGTCGCGCCATAGAGCACCGTGTTGCCGATGATAGTGTTGCGGTTGCTGACCAGCGACGAAGACGACAGCGGACGCACCACGATGATGCCGCCCGACAGGCCCTTGCCGACATAGTCGTTGGCGTCGCCGAACACCTCGATCTTGAGGCCCTGCACGGCGAAGGCGCCGAGCGACTGGCCGGCGGTGCCGCGTAGGCGCACGGTGACTTGGCCTGGCGCCAAGCCGGTCATGCCGAAGCGCCGCGTGATCTTCGACGACAGCTTGGTGCCGATGGCGCGCTGCGTGTTGCGCACGTTGTAGGCGAGCTGCATCTTCTCGCCGCCTTCGAGCGCCGGCTTGGCGTCGACGATCATCTGTGCGTCGAGCGTTTCCGGCACTTCGTTGCGCTCATGCTCGCCCATAGTGGAGTAACGCGCATAACCGCCCGGATCGGCCTGCGCCAAGATCGGGTTCAAATCCAAATCGTCGAGATGGGCCGAGCCGCGGCTGACCTGGGTCAAGAGATCGGTGCGGCCGATGATCTCCTCGATCGATTTGGCGCCAAGCGAGGCGAGAATCTCGCGCACTTCCTCGGCGACGAAGCTGAACAGGTTGACGACTTTCTCGGGCGTGCCGGTGTATTTGGCGCGCAACGCCTCGTCCTGGGTGCAGACGCCGACCGGGCAGGTGTTGGCATGGCACTGACGCACCATGATACAGCCGGTGGCGACCAGCGAGATGGTGCCGAGGCCGAATTCCTCGGCGCCGAGCATGGCGGCGACGACGACGTCGCGGCCCGTCTTGAAGCCGCCGTCGACACGCAGCTTGATCCGATGGCGCAGACGGTTGAGCGTCAGCACCTGATTGACTTCCGACAGGCCCATTTCCCACGGCAGGCCGGCATGCTTGATCGAGCTTTGCGGGGAAGCCCCGGTGCCGCCGGAATGGCCTGAGACCAGGATCACATCGGCCTTCGCTTTCGCGACGCCGGCCGCGATCGTGCCGATGCCGGTCTGGGCGACGAGCTTCACCGTCACCTTGGCCTCGGGGTTGATCTGCTTCAGGTCATAGATGAGCTGGGCGAGATCTTCGATCGAGTAGATGTCGTGATGCGGCGGCGGCGAGATCAGCGTGATGCCGGGCGTCGCGTGCCGCAGCTTGGCGATCATGCTGCTGACTTTGATGCCGGGCAGCTGGCCGCCTTCGCCGGGCTTGGCGCCCTGGGCGACCTTGATCTCCAATTCGCGGCAGTTCGTCAGATATTCGGCGGTGACGCCGAAGCGGCCCGATGCCACCTGCTTGATCGCCGACGAGGCGTTGTCGCCGTTCGGCTTGAGCTTGTAGCGCGCCGGATCCTCGCCGCCCTCGCCCGAGTCGGACTTGGCGCCGATGCGGTTCATGGCGATCGACAGGGTCTCATGCGCTTCGGGGCTCAGGGCACCAAGCGAGATACCGGGGGCGACCAGACGCTTGCGAATCTCGGTGATCGACTGCACCGAATCGAGCGGCACGCCTTTCAAGCCCTGCTTGAAATCCAACAGATCGCGCAGCGCGATCGGACGGTCCGGATTGCGCACGGACTCGGAGAACTTCTTGTAGGTGGCGTAGGAATCGGTGGCCACCGCCTGCTGCAGCATATGGATCGCCGGGCCTTCGAGCGCGTGGCTTTCGCCCGACTTGCGGAACACGTAGAAGCCGCCGACCGGCAGCGCCGTCTGGTCATCGGCGAAGGCGTGGCTGTGGGTTTCCAGCGCTTTGCGCTGAATGCCCGACATGCCGAGGCCGGAAATGCGCGAAGTCATGCCCGGGAAGAAATCCGCCACCAGCGAGCGCGACAGGCCGAGGGCCTCGAAGTTGTAGCCGCCGCGATAGGACGACAGCACCGAGATGCCCATCTTCGACATGATTTTCATCAGGCCCTGGTCCATCGCCTTCTTGTAGTGCTTCACGCACTCTTCGAGGGTGAGGCCCGGGAACAAGCCGCGGCGATGGCGGTCGGCGATGCCTTCTTCGGCGAGATAGGCATTCACAGTGGTCGCGCCGACGCCGATCAGCACGCCGGCGTAATGCACGTCGAGGCATTCGCCCGAGCGCACGTTGAGCGAGGTGAACGTGCGCAGCTGCTGGCGCACGAGATGCGTGTGCACGCCGCCGGCCGCCAGGATCATCGGGATAGCGACGCGGCTGTCGCTGACACCCTTGTCGCTGAGGATGACATGGACGCAACCGCCGCGAATGGCGTCTTCGGCCTCGCGCTGGATGCGCGCGATCGAATCGCGCAGCGCATTGTCGCCGCCGTCGACCGGGAAGGTGCAATCGATCTCGACGACATCCTTGCCCATGTAGGCGCGCATGGCGGCGAACTCGGCGTTGCCGAGGATCGGCGATTCGAGCTGCAGCAGCTTGGTCTGGCTCGAATCCTCATCGAGAATGTTGCCGAGGTTGCCCAGGCGAGTTTTCAGACTCATCTGGTATTGCTCGCGCAAGCTATCGATGGGCGGATTGGTGACCTGGCTGAAGTTCTGGCGGAAGTAATGGTGCAGGCCGCGATAACGCTTCGACAGCACTGCCAGCGGCGTGTCGTCGCCCATCGAACCGACGGCTTCCTTGCCGTCCTCCGCCATCGGATGAAGGATGAGTTCCAAATCTTCGAGCGACAGACCGGCGGCGAGCTGACGGGCGCGCAATTCGTCGCGCGTGAACTCGGGTTTGGTATCGCCGTGCGACTTGATCAGGCTGTCGAGCGGCGTGATGTTGTTCACCCAGTCGCCGTAGGGATGGCGCGAGGCCATCATGTCCTTCAACTCGACATCGGAATAGAACTTCGCTTCGGCGAGGTCGAGGCCAATCATCTCGCCGGGGCCGACGCGGCCCTTCTCGATGATGTTGGCTTCAGACACCGGTACCATGCCCGATTCCGAGCCGACGATCAGCAGGCCGTCGCTGGTAAAGGTGTAGCGCAAGGGACGCAGGCCGTTGCGGTCCATGCCGGCGACGACCCAGCGACCGTCGGTCGCGGCGATGGCGGCCGGGCCGTCCCACGGCTCCATGACGCAATTGCAGTAGCTGAAGAAGTCCTTATGAGCCTGGGGCATCTCGGTCTTGTGCGACCAGGAGTCGGGAATCAGCATGCTCTTCGCCATCGGCGCCGAGCGACCGCCGCGCACCATCACTTCGAACACATTGTCGAGCGCCGCCGAATCCGAACCGCCGGCCTGCACGACCGGCTTGAGATCGTCGCCATATTCGCCGAAAGCGCCGGCGACCATGCGCGGCTCATGGCTCTTCATCCAGTTGACGTTGCCGCGCAGGGTGTTGATCTCGCCGTTGTGGGCGAGCATGCGGAACGGCTGGGCCAAGCGCCAGTTGGGGAAGGTGTTGGTCGAATAGCGCTGATGGAAGATGGCGAAGTTCGACACGAAGCGCGGATCGAGCAAGTCGGGATAGAACTCGTCGATCACTTCGGCGAGGAACAGGCCCTTGTAGATGACCGAACGGCAGCTGAACGAGCAGATGTAGAAGTCGTTGATATGCTCGGCCAGCGCCGCGCGCTCGATGCGGCGGCGGATGATGTAGAGGTCGAGCTCGAACTGCTCGGCGCCGGTGCCGGGGTTCGAGGCGACCATGATCTGTTCAATCTCGGGGCGAGTCGCGTTGGCCTTCTCGCCGATGACGGCGGTGTTCACCGGCACCTGGCGCCAGCCGTAGATCGAGTAGCCGAAGCGGAGAATCTCCGTCTCGACGATGCAGCGGCAACGCTCCTGCGCGCCGAAGTCATTGCGCGGCAGAAAGACCATGCCGATGGCCAGGCGGCCGGGCTTCGGCTCATGGCCGGTGCGCGCGATATGCTCCTTGAAGAAGTCCTGCGGAATCTGGACATGGATGCCGGCGCCGTCGCCAGTCTTGCCGTCGGCGTCGACCGCACCGCGGTGCCACACGGCCTTCAGCGCGGCGATGCCGGCCTCGACCACGTCGCGGCGCGGCTTGCCGTCAAGCGAGGCGATCAGGCCGACGCCACAGGCGTCATGCTCGTTGGCCGGATCGTACATGCCATGCTCTTGCAGATGGGCGGCATTGGCCGTCCATTCGTTCAGGAACTGCTGGCCTTCATTCATCTTGTCGGACATGCGCTGTCCTCCCCTTACGACGCGGACGCCATGGCCGGCGCGGTGCGCGCTTCGACCTTGGCGGCGAGATAATTGTGCATGCATTCGGCGGCGTCGCGGCCATCGCGGATCGCCCAGACGACGAGCGAGGCGCCGCGCACGATGTCGCCGGCGGCGAACACGCCGTCGAGATTGGTCATCATGGTGCGGTAGTTCACCTTCAAGGTGCCCCAGCGGGTGACGCCGAGATCGGGCGTGCCGAACATCGTCGGCAGGTCCTCGGGATCGAAGCCGAGGGCCTTGATCACCATGTCGGCCTTCACGTTGAAATGCGAGCCGGGCAGCACCTGCGGCGTCTGGCGGCCCGTCGCGTCGGGCACGCCGAGATGGATGCGGCTGGCGCGCACGCCGCTCACCTTGCCATCGCCCAGATAAGCCTCGGGCTGGGCGAGCCAGACGAACTCGACGCCCTCTTCCTCGGCATGCTTCACCTCGCGCTGCGAGCCCGGCATGTTGGCGCGGTCACGGCGATAGAGGCACTTCACCGACTTGGCGCCCTGGCGCACGGCGGTGCGCACGCAATCCATGGCGGTGTCGCCGCCGCCGATGACGACGACGTCCTTGCCGGCGGCATCGAGCGTGCCGTCCTCGAAGGCGGGAACCTTGTCGCCGAGACCTTTGCGGTTCGAGGCCGTCAGGTAATCCATCGCCGGGAAAATGTTCGAGAGGCCGGCGCCGGGCATGGCGGCGTCGCGCGCCTTGTAAACGCCGGTGGCGATCAAGAGCGCGTCATGCTTCTTGCGCAGCGCGTCGAGCGAGGCGTCGCGGCCCACTTCGAAACCGAGATGCAGTTCGATGCCCGACTGCTTCATCAGCTCGGCGCGGCGCTCGACGACTTCTTTTTCCAGCTTGAAGCTGGGGATGCCGTAAATCATCAGGCCGCCGACACGATCGTAGCGGTCGTAGATATGGACGCTGTAGCCCTTGGCGCGCAGCTGCATCGCAGCCGCCATGCCGCCGGGGCCGGCGCCGATGATGGCGACGGACTGGCCGCGCTCGCGCTTGGGTTTCACCGGCTTGACCCAGCCCTGCTCGAAGGCTGTGTCGGTGATGTATTTCTCGATCGAGCCGATGGTGACGGTCGAATGGCCCGACTGCTCGAGCACGCAGTTGCCTTCGCACAGACGATCCTGCGGGCAGATGCGGCCGCAAATCTCCGGGAAATTGTTGGTCGCCGAGGAGACTTCGTAGGCCTCTTCCAGGCGCCCCTCAGCCGTCAGCTTCAGCCAATCGGGGATGTTGTTGTTGACCGGGCAATGAACCTGGCAGAACGGCACGCCGCATTGCGAGCAGCGGCTCGCCTGCGTCGCGGCCGCCTCGTCAGCGAACTCGCCGTAGATTTCGTCGAAGTCGCGTTTGCGCTCGGCGGCCACGCGCTTGTCGGGCATGTGGTTGCCGATTTTGACGAACTTCAGCATGTGCTGCGACATGACGCGGTCTCTCTCGCTCGTTGCGCGGGCGGTGCCCGAATTCGTGACGCCTGCCGCCGGACCTCGCACGGGCGTCCCGGGACCGATCCCGGGCCGACGAACGCAGTGACTGGCGCAAGCAAAACGGAAGCCGCCGGCGGGCCCTTGCCCGACGCGCCCTCCCTGGGTGTCTTCGTTAGATCCGCCCCATCCTGGGCGCGGCATCGCTCGGCTCTTCCCTGAAGAGACCTTCCGCAGGCCGAAATATTCTCCGGCCGCGGCTTTTGCCCCTCTTAAGCCAGTTTCCCTAGCCAGGCGAGGAGAATCTCCAAAGAAGGTCAATATAGGTGACCTATCTGCCCCTGCAAAGCAATTTATTCAGCAATTTCCCGCCTCTAGCGCCGGGTGGCCCGGCATAGATTGGTCACGCGGTGGGCCTAATTTTATGATTCGTGCCGTCCAGGCAGAGTGCTATAAGCCGATCCGGGCCAAGATTCGGCGCAGATTCAAGGCTCTAGGGCGTCCCACGCGGCCTCCCTGGGCAAGTCAGGGAGCGAACGTGACCGTCCTCAACATTATTGTTCTCGCCCTCCTGCAGGGTCTGACCGAACTCCTGCCCATTAGTTCCTCCGCCCATCTCATTCTCGTTCCGGTGATCACCGGCTGGCCCGACCAGGGCCTCATGGTCGATGCCTCGCTCCATCTCGGCACCTTCTGCGCCATCGCCCTCTACTTCTGGCGCGACGTGCTGGCGATGATTGTCGGCCTCTTGAACCTGTTGCGCGGCAAAGTGACCCCCGGCGCCAAGCTCGCCGGTTTCGTCATCATCGCCACCATCCCGGCGGTGATCGCCGGCCTCTTGATCAAGGACTATGCCGAGACGGCGCTGCGCAGCGTCGCCATCATCGGCTGGACGGCGACGATCTTCGGCATCCTGCTTTACGTGGCCGACCGTTGGGGTGTGCGCCTCAAGCGCATCGAGCACATGACTTGGCAAGCCGCGCTGATCGTCGGCCTCGCCCAGTGCATCGCGCTGATTCCCGGCACCAGCCGCTCCGGCATCACCATGACCGCCGGCCGCGCCATGGGATTCGAGCGGCGCGACGCGGCGCGCTTCTCGTTCCTCGTCTCATTGCCGGTCACGCTCGGCGCCGGCCTGCTCGGCGTCTATGAAATTTCCAAGGGCGCCGACGGCGGCGCGCATCTGCACGACGCCGCGCTCGCGGCCGGCGGTGCGTTTCTCGCCTCGCTGGCGACGGTGGCCTTCTTGATGAATTGGCTGCGGACAGCGAACTTCACGCCGTTCGTCATCTATCGCGTGGCGCTCGGCGTCGGCCTGCTGATTTGGGTCTACGGCTTCGGCGGCCCGCATATGGTGCCGTAGGCGCCTCAGCGCCAAATGGTCCCGTAAAACGGGCCTATATCGTTAGCTGGCGTAAACGCCGCCGCCCCTACGGAACCGCGCCAGATAACTCGGCAAAATCGCTTCCGCCGCCGTCGGCAGGATGCCCAGTTGGGCAAAGCCCGCAGCGCCGTCATGCACGACATTATCGATGCGCAGCAGCTTGGCTTGATCGCGCGTCAGCAACGGCGCGCCGAGCGGAAACAGCGGCGCGAAGGTGCCGATCACGTCGGCGGCAAAGAACGGCAATTTGATCAGCGCCGCTTCGCGGCCCGTCTCGCTCAGCACCAAACGCATCAGTTCCTCGAACGTGTAGACGGTCGGCCCGCCCAGTTCGAAGGTGCGGCCCGCAGCGCTCGGCTCGGTCAGGCTTTTCACGATAGCGTCGGCAACGTCGCCGACATAGACCGGCTGGAACTTCGTCTCGCCGCCGCCGAACAGCGGTAGGGCCGGCGACATGCGCGCCATGGCGGCGAAGCAGTTGAAGAAATCGTCTTCCGGCCCAAACAGCACGCTCGGGCGCAGGATAGTCGCCTGCGGGAAGGCGGCGCGCACGGCGGCCTCGCCGGCCGCTTTCGAGCGCGCATAGGCCGAGGGCGACTCGGCATCGGCGCCGATGGCCGACAGATGCACCAGGCGCTGCACGCCGGCGGCGGCGGCAGCCTTGGCGATGATCTCAGCGCCTTCGGCGTGGACGGCATCGAAGCCATAACGGCCGCGCGCATAGAGAATGCCGACGAGATTGACGACGCCGTCGGCGCCGGCCACGGCGGCGGCGACCGCCGCCTCATCGAGGATGTCGGCGGCGACCGGGGCGATCTGGCCGACGTCGCCGCGCGGACGCAGGAAATCGGCTTGGCGCGGCGAGCGCACCGCGACGGTAACGCGCACGCCAGCGCGCGCCAGGCGCTGCACCAAGTGACGGCCGATAAAGCCGGACCCGCCGAACACCGTGACGCGCTTGATCGCCATGACTTGACCCTCTGACCGATTGACTCGGGCGCCCGGGCGGGCGCCATGAAGCGACTATAGACTGTCTGTGGGTGAATATTCGCTAGCGCGAAAGGCGTCAACTGCGCCGGGGGCAAGCCCTTGCCGCTGGCGGCATTTTGCCGATTCGGAGCGCCCTTTGGCCAACCGGCATTGAGAGCCCGCTTTCTCAGGCGCCGGTTGACTTTCGCGCCGCCGCCGTCTATCCAAACCGGCTCGCGGCGGACCCTACCTGCCGCCGCGTGTCCGAGCCTGTGTGCCCAGGTGGCGGAATTGGTAGACGCACTAGCTTCAGGTGCTAGCGGGCGCAAGCTCGTGGAAGTTCGAGTCTTCTCCTGGGCACCACTCTCTCGCCGCACGCGGCGCGACATAAGGACGGACTGCTTTGGCCAATTTTCTCCATCAGAACGATCTGCCCGACGGGCTCGACTTCGGCTCGAGCGTTGCCGTCGATAGCGAGACCATGGGCCTGCGCCACTTGCGCGACCGGCTCTGCCTCGTGCAACTGTCGGCCGGCGACGGCAACTGTCATCTCGTGCAGTTTCCCGGTCCGATCGCCGAACGGCCCTATAAAGCGCCGAATTTGGCGGCTTTGATGGCCAATCCGAACGTCACGAAGATTTTCCATTTCGCGCGCTTCGATGTCGCGGCGATCAAATATTACCTCGGCGTCGACTGCACGCCGGTCTATTGCACCAAGATCGCCTCGCGCCTGGTGCGCACCTTCACCGACCGCCATTCGCTGAAGGATCTGTGCCGCGAATTGACCGGCACCGA
This sequence comes from Rhodospirillaceae bacterium, assembly GCA_947474495.1. Classification (GTDB taxonomy): domain Bacteria; phylum Pseudomonadota; class Alphaproteobacteria; order SMXQ01; family SMXQ01; genus CAMAVH01. The sequence continues at coordinate 60,509 of CANJIM010000002.1, read as the reverse complement.
TCTGTCCAAGCAGCAGCAAAGCTCCGACTGGGGCGCCGCCAAACTGACCCCCGAGCAGCTCGATTACGCCGCCTCGGATGTGCTGTACCTGCACGCCATCAAGGCCAAGCTCGACGCCATGCTGCTGCGGGAAGGCCGTATGGAGCTGGCCGAAGCCTGTTTCCGCTTCCTGCCGGCGCGCGCCACCCTCGACATCGGCGGCTGGGCCGACGACGACATCTTCGCCCATTAAGGCCCGCCCACCCCGTCCGCGGCTGTAAAAGCTGAGGGATTCCGCCGATTTAGCGCCTTTTCCGCGCCGCAATTCTTTGATTGATCGGGGCGAAGGGAGTAAACACATATAGCTGGCCAGCCGGGGCGCCCGCCCCGCCGGCTTACGCCCCCCTTCGACCGCTTCGGCGAGACGACATGAAAGCTCGGACGGCCAAACCCCGCGCGCCCAAAGAGACGCCCAGCAAGGACCGGGGCGCCAAGGTCATCTCCATGAAATCACGCAAAGCGCTCCGTGTCGCTCCGGAGCAGGGCTCCAGGCATGCTGGCGACATGGCCGCCGCCCAACGGGTCTTCAATCTTGAGGCCGAAGGCATCGCGGCGCTGGCCCGCACCCTCGACGCCGACTTCTCGCGCGCCCTCGACCTGATGATGGCCTGCCAAGGCCGCGTCGTCGTTTCCGGCATGGGCAAGAGCGGCCATGTCGCGCACAAGATCGCGGCGACGCTTGCCTCAACCGGCACGCCGGCCTTCTTCGTCCATCCCGGCGAAGCCAGCCACGGCGATCTCGGCATGATTACGCGCGGCGATGTCGTGCTGGCGCTGTCCAATTCCGGCGAGACCGCGGAACTCACCGATCTCGTCGCCCATACGCGTCGCTTTCGCATTCCGCTGATTGCCATCACCGGCCGCAAGCCGAGCTCGCTCGCCGATAACGCCGACGTCGCGCTCGTGCTGCCGGCCGCCGCCGAGGCCTGCCCGATGGGCTTGGCGCCGACCACCTCGACGACCATGACGCTGGCACTCGGTGATGCCATCGCGGTCGCGCTGATGGAGCGCCGCGGCTTTACCGCCGATGAATTCCAGATGCGCCATCCCGGCGGACGCCTGGGCCGTAAGCTGCTCAAGGTCTCCGACATCATGCACATCGGTAGCGAGCTGCCGCTGGTGCCCGGCAAGATGACGATGGACAAGGCGCTGATCGAGATGACCGCCAAGCATTTCGGCTGCGTCGGCGTCGTCGATGCGAAGAACAAGCTGCTCGGCGTCGTCACCGACGGCGACTTGCGCCGCAACATGTCGCCGAAACTGCTCACCAAGACAGCCGGCGAGATGATGACCGCCGCCCCCGTGACGATCCGTCCGCAGGCGCTCGCCGACGAAGCGCTCGGCGTCATGAACGCGCGCAGCATCACCACGCTTTTCGTGGTCGACAAAGGCAAGACCGTCGGCATCCTCCATATTCACGATTGCCTGCGTTCCGGGCTCGCATGACCGTGAACGACGCCAGCAACAGCTCCGACGACGATCTGCCTGCGGGCAGCATCGGCGAGACTGCGCGCCGCGTACATCGCGCGCGCCGTCGCCTGCGCGACACGCCGCGCGGCAGCTATTCGCGCTTCGTGACCCTCGCCAAACTGCTGCTGCCGACCGTCGCCGTGGCGCTGATCGCCGCCGTGTTCATCTGGCCGCAGTTGCAGCCGCGCGATAGCGGATTCAACCTGGGCTTTTCCGAATTGAAGATCGGCGATGCCGAACGTCTGCGCATGATCAACCCGCGCTACACCGGGCTTGACCAAAACCAACTGCCCTACGAAGTGACGGCCGAGGTCGCGGCCGAGGTCGCCAATCAAGATTCGCCCAAGGCCGACGATATCGAATTGGAAAAGCCGAAGGCCGACATGACGCTCTCCGACGGCACCTGGATCGCCATCGAGGCGCCGGAAGGCAATTACGGCCAGAAGACTCAACTGCTGGATCTCTTCGGCGGGGTGAACCTGTTCCACGACTCGGGCTACGAATTCAACAGCCCGACGGCGCGCGTCGACCTCACCAAGGGCACCGCCGAAGGCAACGAACGCATTACCGGCCACGGCCCGTTCGGCGACGCCGAGGGCGAAGGCTTCCGCCTGCTCGACAAGGGAAAGACTATTATCTTCACCGGTAAATCGAAGGTCGTGCTCTATTCCGAAGGCGACAGTTCGCCGCAGCCGTCCACCAAGAAGCCGTCGGCCAACACGGCGGAGCGCCGGCCATGACCCGCGCGAAGATGTTCATCCTCGCTCTCTTGGCTCTCCTCGCCGCGACGCAGGCCTACGCGCCCCAGAGTTTTGCCCAGGGCCTCGGCCTCGGCGGCGGCAGCAACGACGACGTGCCGCTCGAGGTCTATGCCGACAACGGCATCGAATGGCGCCAAAACGACAACACCTACATCGCACGCGGCAACGCCAAGGCGATCAAGGGCACCACCACGGTCTATGCCGACACGCTGACGGCGCACTACCGCAAGGCGGCAGTGGCCGGAGCGGCCAGCGGCGGTTCGGAAGTCTGGAAGATCGAAGCGGACGGCAACGTGCGCATCGTCTCGACCGAAGAAACCGCCTATGGCCAGCATGCCGTCTACACCATCGACGACGGCGCGCTGATCATGACCGGCAACAACTTGAAGCTGGTGACGCCGCGCGAAACCATCACGGCGCGCGACCGCCTGGAATATTGGGACAAGAAAAACCTCGCCATCGCGCGCGGCGACGCGCTTACTGTCACGGAAGACGGTCGCCGCATCCGCGCCGATACGCTGACCGCGACGTTTAAGCCATCGAATAGCCAACAGCAGGCGAACGGCCAGACGGCTGCCAAGCCTGCCGCTACACCAACTCGCGTGGCGACCAACAACAGCGCCACAACGACGCGCAGCGGTCGGCAAACGCAAGGTGATTCACGCTTGGAGCGCATGGATGCCGTCGGCAACGTCGTGATCACGACGCCCGAAGAAGTGGCGCGCGGCGAGCGCGGGGTTTACTTCGAGGATTCGGGTATCGCGACGCTGACCGGATCGGTTAAAATTACGCGCGGCCAGAACCAATTGAATGGAGACGCGGCGGAAGTGAACATGCGCACGGGGATCAGCCGAATGATCAACCAGCCGGGCCGCGCCAGCGGACCGGTCCGCGCCCTGCTTGTGCCCGAAAAACGCGAAGAGGCCCCGGCCTCCTCTGCGCCCGCCGCGCCGAAGCGGAACTGAACCGCCGATGGCCGCGCCCGCCTCCCTCCATGCCGCACCCCCCGCCGCCGCGCCCGGCAGCGGTCCGCAGCTGGTGCGCGACAACCAGGGCCTGTCGGCGCACAACCTCGGCAAGCGTTTCAAGAAGCGCCCGGTGCTGCGCGACGTCACCATTCACGTCCAACGCGGCGAAGTGGTCGGCCTCTTGGGCCCCAACGGCGCCGGCAAGACGACCTGCTTTTACATCATGACCGGACTCATCCCGGCCGAGTACGGCACCATCACGCTCGACGGCGCCGACATCACCGATCTGCCGATGTACCGCCGCGCCCGTATGGGGATCGGCTATCTGCCGCAAGAAGCCTCGATCTTCCGCGGCATGACGGTGGCCAACAACATCCGCGCCGTGCTTGAAGCGGTCGAACCGGCCGCCGACAAGCGCGAAGCCGAGCTCGAAGAGCTGCTCGCCGAATTCTCGATCAGTCATCTCGCGCGCACGCCAGCGCTGGCCCTGTCGGGCGGCGAACGCCGCCGCGTCGAGATCGCCCGCGCGCTCGCCTCACGTCCGCAATTCATGCTGCTCGACGAACCGCTCGCCGGCATCGATCCGATCGCCATCGGCGACATCCGCGATCTGGTGCTGCATCTGAAAGACCGTGGCATCGGCGTGCTGATCACCGATCACAACGTCCGCGAAACGCTCGACATCGTCGATCGCGCTTACATCCTGCACGACGGGCGCGTGCTGATGGAAGGGGCTCCCTCGGAGATCGTGGCGCACGAAGACGTGCGCCGGGTTTATCTCGGGGAACGGTTTAGCCTTTAGGCGCCGCCATGGCGATGGGCCCCAAACTAACCATGCGGCAGACGACATCGCTCGTCATGACGCCCCAGCTGCAGCAAGCGATCAAGCTGCTCCAGCTCTCCAATCTCGAACTCTCGGCCTATGTCGAGCAGGAGCTTGAGCAGAACCCGCTGCTCGAGCGCGAGGAATCCGAACGCGAGGAAATCGCGCGCGACACGCGCCCCGAAGGCGCCGAGGGCGAAGCGAAGACCGGCGACGACGTCGGCGAAGCACCCGACGTGCGCGACAGCGCCGACATGGCCGGCAACGATTCGATGCCGAGCGAGGGCGAAAGCCCGCTCGACACCGATTTCGGCAATGTCTGGAGCGAGGACGGCGCGGCGGGCGATCCGGAAGCCTTCGCCAATTGGAGCGGCGGCAGCGGCAGCGGTAGCCGTGGCGGCGATTTCGAGGAAGCCGAATACAACCTCGAGCATACGCTGTCGAAAGACGTCAGCCTGCGCGACCATCTTCTGGCGCAGATCAACATCGAGCTCGACGATCCGGCCGACCGGCTGATCGGCATCGATCTCATCGAAATGCTCGACGAGGCCGGCTATCTCACTGGCGAGCTCGCCGAACTGGCGGATCGGCTCGGCTGCGACATCGGCCTGGTCGAACGCACCCTCGTTAAACTGCAGACCTTCGATCCGCCCGGCGTGTTTGCCCGCTCGCTCTCCGAATGCCTCGCCTTGCAATTGCGCGAGCGCAACCGGCTCGATCCGGCGATCCAGGCGCTACTCGACAATCTCGACTTGCTGGCCAAGCGCGACCTCGTGGCGCTGCGCAAAATTTGCGCCGTCGATAACGAAGACCTGGTGCAGATGATCGAGGAGATCCGCGCCCTCGATCCGAAGCCCGGTCTCGCCTTCGACGCGCAAGTGGCGCAGCCGGTAACCCCCGATGTGCTGGTCAAGCCGCATCCCAAGGGCGGCTGGCAGGTCGAACTCAACGCCGAAACCCTGCCGCGCGTGCTGGTCAACCAGACCTACTACGCCAAGGTCACCAAGGACGTCCGCTCCAAGCAGGACAAGGACTACATCGCCGACCGCCTGCAGTCGGCCAACTGGCTGGTCCGCTCGCTGCATCAGCGCGCGACCACGATCCTGAAGGTGGCGAGCGAGATCGTCCGCCGCCAGGAGGCCTTCTTCCAGCATGGCGTGCAGCATCTGCGCCCGCTGACTCTGCGCGACATCGCCGCCGTGATCGACATGCACGAAAGCACGGTCAGCCGCGTCACGACCAACAAGTACATGGCGACGCCGCGCGGCATCTACGAAATGAAGTATTTCTTCACCTCGGCGATCGCCAATTCGGTCGGCGGCGGCGACGCCCATTCGGCCGAAGCCGTGCGCTCGCGCATCAAGGAATTGATCGACGCCGAGCAGCCGGCCGAGGTGCTGTCCGACGACCGCATCGTCGAGATTCTCAACGGCCAGGGAATCGACATTGCCCGGCGCACCGTCGCGAAGTACCGCGAGGCCATGCGGATTCCCTCCTCGGTCCAGCGCCGACGCGAAAAAACCTCGTCTTTATAATCACTTAGACCTATATCCGGAACGCGCCGGACGGCTTTTCGTTGACTTGATAGGGGGGCGGTTTTAAGGTGCGCGCACTTTCAAATCCCCTCTCATTCTCGCCCCTCTCAGAGCGTCGGCGAGAGCGGCCACAGTCAGTTCAGACTTTCATCGCGGGGACCATGCAAATATCCGTTTCGGGCCAGCACATCGACATCGGCGACGCCTTGCGCAGCCATGTCGAAGAGCATATGGCCGTATCCGTCGAAAAATATTTCGGCAACGCCATCGAGGGAAAAGTCGTCTTTTCCCGCGAGGCGCATTTGTTTCGTGCTGACATCAACGTGAATGCCGGACACGAAATCCAATTCCAAGGCCATGGCGAAGCGGATGCCCCCTACGCCGCTTTCGACCTCGCCCTGGAACGTACGGCCAAGCAGCTCCGGCGCCACAAGCGCAAGCTGCGCGACCACCATCGCGCCGAAGGCGCGAAGGACGTCGCCGGCGTCGATGACGCCGATGACGAGGTCGAAGATTAACGAGCGCCAGGGGCGGCCATGGAGATCGTCGACTTGATTACACCGAAAAGCGTGATTGCCAACTTGCGGGCGACCAGCAAGAAGCAAGCGCTGCAAGAGCTTGCCCGTTTCGCCGCCGGCCTGACCGGCGAGCAGGAACGAGCCATCTTCGAAGTGCTGCTTGAGCGCGAGCGGCTGGGGACCACCGGCGTCGGCGCCGGCGTCGCCATCCCGCACGGCAAGCTGCCGGGCCTCAAGCATCTCTACGGCGTGTTCGCGCGGCTGGAAACGCCGATCGATTTCGAATCGGTCGACGAGCAGCCTGTCGATCTCATCTTCCTGCTGCTGGCCCCCGAATCGGCCGGCGCCGATCATCTCAAGGCGCTGGCGCGCGTGTCGCGCCTGCTGCGCGATCGCGAGATGTGCGAGAAGCTGCGCGGCTCTGACACCGGCGATGCGATCTTCTCGCTGCTGACGGACACGTCGACCAGTCACGCCGCCTAACGAGCACTTCGTAAATACAAAGCGGGCGCGTCCTCGATTGGAGGGCGCGCCCGCTATATTTCAGGCGTTCGGTTCAGCCGCCGCGCGCGAGGCCGCGCGCAGGCGTGAGTTAGTGCACGCTGACTGGAGCGAGATCGTGCTGGCGGATCGCCGCCATGGCGACGTCACGATCGGCGAGGATGGCGATTTCGGTGCCGTCGGCCGCGTACACGCCGAAGACGCTGGCGCCTTCGACTTTCACGGGTTTCACATAAGCCACTTCCTGAAGCCCAAGCGAGGCCAGATCGTGATCGGACATGATCGGCAGAGTGTGTGCGGCGGTATTCATAACTGCCTCCTTCCTGGATGCCTCTGTACGGTACCCCGCATTGCTTAAGCGGGCCTTAAAGCGACATCTGGCCATTAAGTGAACGACTTACGGCCGGTTAAGTTCATCAGCCCGGTGATTCCGCGAGGGAATCCCCGGATTATCCCGTGCCCATCAAGCTTTGCGGGGCGCCTGATCCACCGGGATCGCGCCATGGTCGGCGGCGCCATTTTGGCCGCGGGTTTCGCCATTGCGGATCTCGACGCTGCGCGAGCGCGCCTCGATCTCCGGGCGGACGAGCTCGACGCTGAGCAGGCCATTGGCGAGCGCCGCACCCACCACTTCGATGCCTTCGGCGAGCACGAAGCGCCGCTGGAACTGCCGCGCGGCGATACCGCGATGGAGATAGACGCGATTCTCGTCGTCGACCTGTTTGCCGCGTACGACAAGCTCGTTGTCTTCGACGCCGACCGAGAGTTCATCGAGCGTGAAGCCGGCGACCGCCAAGGTGATGCGCAGCTGGTTGGCGCCGGTTTCCTCGACATTGTACGGCGGGTAGCCGTCGGTGGCGCTGCGCGACACGCGATCGAGCACACGCTCGAAATGGTCGAACCCGAGCACGAGGGGGCTATTGAACAAAGAGAGGCGAGGCATCGGCGACTCCTCAGCATGAGCGAGATCACATATGAACCGGCGGCCGGTCCCCGCGCGCCTTTGGGCGCCTCGGGTTCGGCCTTGCGGCCCGACGGCCCGTTTCCCGGCACCGTCCTGTCCATATGTAGGAAACGGCGCGCGGCGGAACAAGGGGGGCCAGGGGGGCCAAACCAGAGTGCGAAAACAACTGTCACTCGCCGGAAACCGCTCTCGCGCAGCGGCTTTGTCCTTCCCATATACGCAGCCAGCCCCGCCCAAAATCAGTTCGCGGGACGCCTATTCGGAGGCACTCCTTGACCCATTTGCCGCAAGCCCAATTCCTCTCCGCCGCCCTATCGTCCGATGAGTACGGCCAGGCGACCGAGACTGCCGGCGCGGCGCCCGCACACAATGGCGCGGGCGACGGCGCGCTGCTCGATGCCTATTCCCAGGCGGTGATCGGCGCCGTCGCGCGCACCGCGCCCGCCGTCGTCCATCTGCAAGTCAGCAAGCCGCATCCGGCACGCGCCAACGATAACGCGCCTCAGGGTATTCCCGACGTCGTGGCGGGCAGCGGCTCGGGCGTCATCTTCACGCCCGACGGCTTCGTGCTGACCAACAGCCATGTGGCGAGCGGCGCGACGCGCATCACCGCCACGCTGTATGACGGGCGCGTGCTGCCGGCCTATCTGGTCGGCGACGATCCCGACACCGATCTGGCGGTGCTGCGCATCCATGGCGACTTGAAAGGCGCCGGCTGGGCGCCGCTCGGCGATTCGCAGGCCTTGCGCGTTGGCCAACTGGTCATCGCCATCGGCAATCCGCTCGGCTTCGAATGCACGGTGACCGCCGGCGTCGTTAGCGCGCTCGGCCGCTCCTTGCGCGCCCAAGCGGGCCGGCTGATCGACGACGTGTTGCAGACCGACGCGGCACTCAACCCCGGCAACTCGGGCGGCCCGCTGGTGACGGCGGACGGCACGGTAGTCGGCATCAACACCGCTGTGATCCGCGGCGCGCAGGGACTGTGCTTCGCCATCGCCAGCAACACGGCGCGCTTCGTGCTCGGCGAGATCCTGCGCCACGGCAAGGTGCGGCGCGGCCATCTCGGCGTGGCCGGCCAGAACATCCAGCTGCCGCGCCGCGTCGCGCGCTCGCTGGAGCTCGTCAAGGAAGGCGGCGTGCGCGTCGCCGCATTGGAAGAGGGCAGTCCGGCGGCGCGCGCCGGCCTCAAACTCGGCGACGTCATCGTCGCCATCGAAAACGAGCCGGTCGGCGGATTGGACGATTTGCACCGCTGGCTGACCGCCGAGCGCATCGGCCAAGCGACGCGCGTCGACGCCTTGCGCAACGCCGGGCATGGCCTTGAGCGCGTGACTCTCAACGTCGTGCCGGGCGAGCGACCGGTGATGTGTTAAGCGGAAACGAAAAAGGCCCGGTGATCGCCAACCGAGCCCCTGTCGATGAAGGTTTCAACGAGAACTCAGGCCAGTTCTGGATTCTCCGTGAATACGGAGAAGAAGGCGCCGCCCCAAGCCGCGTTGATGGAGAAGTCGCTGCTGTGAAAATCGGCTGCGGCGAAGTTCTTCACCAGGACTTGCTTGTCCGTTCCGAGCGTGATCAGCGTATCGGCGCCGGACGCTGTCATATGCGCCTGGACGTCGACAAAGCTGCTGATACCGGAATAGCCGTTCAACGCGATGACGTCGCCGGTGCCGAAATCGAGAATGATATCGGCCCCAGCCTGACCGCCGAACAGGAAGATGTCACTGCCGCTGCCGCCGCTGAGGGTGTCGTCGCCGCCACGGCCCGCGAGAAGGTCGTCGCCGCCGAGCCCGGCCAAGACATTGTCGTAGCTGTTGCCGGAAATCCTGTTGTCGAGCGCGTTGCCGGTACCGGAGATATTGTGATCGAATAGGCCCGGCGCGGCCACGCCCTCGTCTTGTAGAATCAAGTTTTCGACGTTCGCCATCAGCGTGTAGCTGCGCGCGCTCTCGACCGTATCGATACCTTGGTTAGCGTTTTCGACAACCACGATGCCTGTTTGGAAAAAATCGATCTTGTAAGTGTCGTCGCCGTCCAGGCCCGAGAAGGTTTTCAGCACATTGAACCCAGTCCCATATTGGGTGCCGGTGCTCATGCGGTAATCGAGCGAGAAAGTATTGTCGAGATCGTTGCCGGTGCCGGTGAGCGCGACATTGTTCGAGCTGAAGAACAGATTATCGACATTGTCGGGTAAGGTCACGTTGGCCAGATAAAAGGCTTTGATCGTGTCGATACCTTCGTCGGCTTCTTCGACAATTTTGGAGATGTCGTATGTCACGTAAGGCGAACGCAGATCGTAAGTGTCGTTGCCATCTCCGCCGATCAACGTGTGGCTGCCGTCGCGCGAGGTGAGGATGTTATCTAGCGCGTTGCCGATGGCGATAAGATTCGTCGGCCCTGGAACAATGGTTCCGATGGCGCCTTCAAGCGTGATGTTCTCGAAGTTGGCGAAGTTCGCCAGATCGATGTTCGTGGCGGCGACGATTGTATCGTTACCGGCATTGACATCCTCAACGATCGAATCCTCGGCACCGTAGAAATACCTGTCGTCGCCGAGTCCGCCGATCAATGTGTCGACCCCGTTCGCGCCTTCTGTCCACCAGCGCGAGCTACCGGCAGCGCCGCCGAGCGTGTCGTCGCCGGCTTCACCGCGCAGGACATTGTCTCCGGCATTGCCGTAAATGGCATTGTTGAGCGTGTTGCCAGCTCCATCGGCATTGCCGCTTCCCGTCAGGCTGAGTGCCTCGACATAGTCCGGCAGCACGAAGGACACGCTGCTATAGACCATATCGTTATTGAACATGGAGTAAGGATCGCTCGGCACCTCGATGACGACATCGCCGATATTGTCGACGACATAGATATCACTGCCTGCGCCACCCACCATCGTGTCGGCCCCGGCGCCGCCATCCAGCGAGTCGTTGCCGCCATTGCCGTAGAGCGTGTCGTTGCCGGCGCCGCCGACCAACTGATCGGCGCCCGCGCCGCCGGTCAGGATATTGTTGCCGGTATTGCCGTTGAGCGTGCTGCCGCCATTGTTGGCCGTCGCGTTCAAATCCGCGCCGCCCGCCAAGGTGATGACCTCAACATTGTCGGGCAGGGCAAGGCTGACCGAGCTGATAATCTTGTCGGCATTGTAGCTGGGGTTATTGCTGTTCGGCGCTTCATACGCCTCGATGACGACATCGCCCGCGTCATCGACATAATAAGTATCGCCGTCAGCGCCGCCGGACATGACATCCGCACCCGCGCCGCCGTCGAGCGTGTCCTTGCCGGCGCCGCCATTGAGCACATCGGCGCCGAGGCCGCCGTCGAGAATGTCATTGCCGGCCATACCGTCGATGATGTCATCGCCCGTCGTTCCGGTGAGAACGTCAGCGCCGGACGTGCCTGTAATGCTGGCCATCCTATCCCCCAAGCATTATCGCGTGCCACGCGTGTCGTCGGACGCGTCTTTGCAAGAAGACTATCAAGTCTTCTTTAAAACCGTATGAAAACCTCAATGAATGACAGAGGTTTTACTGTTCGTATTGAATGATATTTCATGCGCTTGTGCCGCAGAAAACTTTAAATAAAACTACGTTAGATCAATAGATTCGTGCGAGATCGATTTCCGGGGGGATGCGATGAACGACAGACTTGAGACTGTCATGATTTCCTTTTTAAAAATGGCCAGCCTATGTGCGGCGATGGGCCTCGCGGCTTGCGTGACCGATGGGCCGCGCGATGCGGGCGGGCGGATCATGTCGTTCAGCGAGCCCAAGGCACTGACAGCGGACCAGACCGATCTTAACATCGGCGCTTGGCTCGACCCGCGCATGATCGCCAAAGTCGAACGGACCATTCGCGACAACCGCGGCATCAACGAAGAGATCAGTCTGCGCGGCCCGAACAATAGCGGCAGCGGCATCATCGCGACGCAGCGCGTCGATGACGGATTCTTCTCGCTCGCCACCGCGGACGCGATCGACAACGCCGAAAAGTTCAAGGCTCTGGTCGAGACGCGCCTCAAGTCGTCGGGCGTTGCGTCGCAAGAGACGCCGGCGAAGATCGACCATAAGCGCGCTTATAAAAGCTTCGGCTACAAGACTGTCGCCACCCTGGCGGGAAACAAAGGCTACTGCTTCGTCGCCCAAGCCGGCCTACGTCTCGGTATGCTCAGCTCTTACACCAACGAACGCGGCTCGCCCGACACGGTGATCGACGTGGTCTATTGCAAGGCGACGCGCGACTTCCTGGAATTCGAACGGCTGATGGCCGAGGTCAGCGTGATGAAACCCGAGGACGCCGCGCTGATCCGCGGCCGGCTCGCCGGCCCCAACGCGATCGCGCCGCGCGGCGTCTGAGCGGCCGCGACCTGCCGAAACGAAAAGGCCCGGTCATTGCTGACCGGGCCTGTCGATTTGGTGGAGCCAAGCGGGATCGAACCGCTGACCTCTACAATGCCATTGTAGCGCTCTCCCAGCTGAGCTATGGCCCCGAAACGCGGGTGCGTAGCGCCTTGTTTTGTTTCGCCGAGCGGGATCGGCGGGCGGCTGCGCGATGGGCGGAGAACATAGGGGGGCCCCTATCGTCCGTCCAGCGGAAAAACGGGTGCCGGCGATGTTCGGAAAACCCTGCCCCGCCAACGGCTTGCGCCGGAGCGGGGCGATGGCGGGTGTTTAGCGGTCGCCCTCGTCGTCGACCTTCTCGATGACCTCGGCCACGTCGTCGTCGTCCTCGCCGAGTTCGGAGGTATCTTCGATGACATCCTCCTCTTCATCATCGTCGGCATCCGCGTCGATCACGTCCTCGGGCAGATCCGCCTCGTCGGGATCGACCACGGCGGCGACCTTCTTGGGCTTCACCGGCTTGTCCTCGGCCACGGCCTTGGCGCGGCGCGGCTTGAGAGCGGCCTGCACGTCAAACACGGTGCCGCACTTGGGGCAGAGAATGGGATCGCGGTTGAGGTCGTAGAACTTCGCGCCGCAACTGCCGCAGACGCGTTTCACGCCCAACTCAGGCTTCACCATGCGCTCGATCTCCACCATGCTCGATAGCCCGGCCGCGAAACGCCGCCGTAAGCCTTACAAACCGCCGGCCTCAATCTCCAAGGCAGCAGCAGCGGTGCCAATTGCCATGATCGCCGCTGGCTGTCAAAAGTAATTTTCGCGCGCTGCCGGGCCGTGCGATAACCGCCTCCCGACGGGGCGCCAAACGCCCCATAAACGCAGTTCCGCGGCCTTTTCGGCGGCCGGTTTTATAAAAGAGCGATTTCTCATGGCGACCCCCGTTCAGACCGCGAAGCCGTCTCATGTCAGCGCCCCCCGCCCCCTGACGGCGCATAAGGCTGGCGCGCTGACCGGCAGCGCACGGGTGCCGGGCGACAAATCGATCTCGCATCGCGCGCTGATGATCGGCGCGGTGGCCGTCGGCGAAACGACGATCCACGGCCTGCTCGAAGGCGAGGACGTGCTCAATACCGCCAAGGCCATGACCGCGCTCGGCGCGACGGTGCATCGCGACGCGGATGGCGTCTGGCATGTGCAGGGCGTCGGCCTCGGCGCGCTGAAGGAGCCCGACGACGTCATCGACATGGGGAATTCCGGCACCGGCGCGCGGCTGCTCTCCGGCCTCGTCGCCGGCCATCCCATCACCGCGCAATTCACCGGCGACGCCTCGCTGCGCTCGCGCCCGATGGCGCGCGTCACCAAACCGCTCGAAGGCTTCGGCGCGCGCTTCATCACGCGCGACGGCGGCAAACTGCCGATGACGGTGATCGGCACGCGCGATCCGATGCCCGTCACTTACAGGCTGCCGGTGCCGTCAGCGCAGGTGAAATCGGCGATTCTGTTCGCCGGCCTCTGCGCGCCGGGCACCACGACGGTGATCGAGCCCGAGCCGACGCGCGATCATTCCGAGCTGATGCTGCAGCACTTCGGCGCCGAACTCTCGGTCGAAGACCAAGCCGACGGTTCGCGCCGCATCGCGCTCACCGGTCAGCCCGAGTTGATGGCGCGCGAAGTGCGGGTCGCCGGCGACCCGTCGTCCGCCGCCTTTCCCGCTGTCGCCGCGCTGATCGTGCCGGGCTCGCGCGTCACGCTGCGCCATGTCGGCCTCAATCCGCTGCGCGACGGGCTCTACCGCACGCTGATGGAGATGGGCGCCGACATCAAATACGACAACGTGCGCGACGAAGCCGGCGAGCCGGTCGCCGATCTCGTCATCAGCCACAGCCCGCTCAAGGGCGTCGATGTGCCGGCCGGTCGCGCGCCGTCGATGATCGACGAATATCCTATCCTCGCCATCGCCGCCGCCTGCGCCAGCGGCACCACGGTGATGCGCGGTCTCGCCGAGCTGCGCGTGAAAGAAAGCGACCGCCTGACCGCCATCGCCGAGGGCCTCGCCGCCTGCGGCGTCAAAGCCGAGGTCGAGGGCGACACGCTGACCGTCCATGGCAACAGCGGCGCCATCCCCGGCGGCGGCCGCATCGCCACCCGCCTCGACCACCGCATCGCCATGGCCTTCCTGGTGCTCGGCCTCGCCGCTGACAAGCCGGTGACGGTGGACGACGGCGGCCCGATCGCCACCAGTTTCCCCGACTTCGAGGCCCTGATGGCCGGCCTTGGCGCGAAAATCTCGGCTTGATGACAAAACCGGTCATTATCGCCATCGACGGCCCGGCGGCGTCCGGCAAGGGCACTCTATCCGAGCGGCTGGCGGCCCATTTCGACTATGCCCACCTGGAGACCGGTCGGCTCTACCGGGCGGTCGCCGCCAAACTGCTGAGGGCCGGATTAACCGTTCCCACCGAGGCGCAGGCCGCCGAGGCAGCGCAGCATCTGGGGGCTGCCGACCTCAATAGTCCCCACCTGTACGCAGAAGCGACCGGCCTAATGGCCTCTAAGGTCTCGGCGCTGGGTCCCGTCCGCGCCGCTTTGCTGGCCTTTCAGCATGACTTCGCCGCCCGGCCGCCGGGCGGCAAGGCCGGCGCCGTGATCGACGGGCGCGACATCGGAACCGTCGTCTGCCCCAACGCCGAGCATAAGTTCTTCATCACGGCAGCCCCGGAAATACGGGCCAAACGGCGCGTCGGCCAGTTGCAGAGCCGGGGCACTGGGGCTATATATGCCGCCGTCCTGCGGGACATCCTGGAGCGCGATGCCTTGGATACCCAGCGGACGAACTCTCCGCTTCGCCCGTCGCCCGATGCCCACCTGCTGGACACGAGCGACATGACGGCGGAGCAAGTGTTCGCCGCCGCTCTATCCTGGATCAACACAGTTCGTTGATCGCCTGATCGCGTGATCGGAAAAATCCAAGCGTAAGCCTGGTACTCGGTCCGGCCGTTCCAATGAACGGCACCGCGCCGCACATCGCCACCGCATCGCGGGGCCGTGCGGCCGGGATAGGAACGGAACGAGGGAGCCCCCGCCGCCGGCCTCCAAACGGATTGCCGTCGGCAAGAAAGTGAACCAACCGAATGGCTGCTAGACAATATACCGAGACCGCGATCGAGAATTACTCGACCGGCGAAATCTTCGCTGACCTGCTGAACGAAGTCTTCCGCGCCAACGAACCCGTCGAGGGTTCGGTGCTTCAGGGCACCATCATCGCCATCGAAAACGACGTCGCCGTCATCGACGTCGGCCTCAAGTCGGCCGGTCGCGTTGAACTCAAGGAATTTGCCGCCCCCGGCATGAAGGCCGACGTGAAGGTCGGCGACAAGGTCGACGTCTATCTCGAGCGCTACGAAGACCGCAACGGCGAGGCGATGCTCTCGCGCGAGAAGGCCAAGCGCGAAGAAGCCTGGACCCTGCTCGAGCGTTCGTTCAAGGACGCGCAGCGCGTCAACGGCGTGATCTTCGGTCGCGTCAAAGGCGGCTTCACCGTCGATCTTTCCGGCGCCGTCGCCTTCCTGCCCGGCAGCCAGGTCGACATCCGCCCGGTGCGCGACGTCGGCCCGCTGATGGGCAGCCCGCAGCCGTTCCAGATCCTCAAGATGGATCGCGCGCGCGGCAACATCGTCGTCTCGCGCCGCGCCGTGCTCGAAGAGAGCCGCGCCGAAGCCCGCACCGAACTGGTCGCCAACCTCAAGGAAGGCCAGATCCTCGAAGGCGTGGTTAAGAACATCACCGACTACGGCGCCTTCATCGATCTCGGCGGCGTGGACGGCCTGCTCCACATCACCGACATCTCGTGGAAGCGCATCAACCACCCGACGGAAGCTCTGCATATCGGCCAGACCGTGAAGGTCCAGGTCATCCGCTTCAACCCGGAAACGCAGCGCATCTCGCTCGGCATGAAGCAGCTCGAAGCCGATCCGTGGGACGGCATCGCCGCCAAGTACCCGACCGGCACGAAGTTCACCGGTCGCGTCACCAACATCACCGACTACGGCGCCTTCGTGGAGCTGGAGCCGGGTGTCGAAGCCCTCGTCCACGTCTCCGAGATGAGCTGGACCAAGAAGAACGTCCATCCGGGCAAGATCGTCTCCACCAGCCAGGAAGTCGAAGTTCAGATCCTCGACGTCGATCCGGTGAAGCGCCGCATCTCGCTCGGCCTCAAGCAGTGCCTGGATAACCCGTGGGCGACCTTCGCCGACAAGTATCCGCCGGGCACCGAGATCGAAGGCGAAATCCGCAACATCACCGAGTTCGGCCTGTTTGTTGGTCTGCCCGGCGACATCGACGGCATGGTTCACCTGTCCGACCTGGACTGGAAGCGCGCCGGCGACGAAGCCATCGCCGACTACAAGAAGGGCGACATGGTGAAGGTGAAGGTGCTCGACATCGACTCCGAGAAAGAGCGCATCTCGCTCGGCATCAAGCAGCTCGGCGCTGATCCGTTCGAAGGCCAGACCTCCGAGCTGAAGAAGGGCGAGATCGTCACCTGCACGGTCACCGCCGTCAGCGACAAGGGTCTCGACGTCGAGCTGGAAAGCGGCGCGCCGGGCTTCATCCGCAAGGCCGACCTCGCCAAAGAGCGCGACGGTCAGCGTCCCGAGCGTTTCGCCGTCGGCGAGAAGCTCGACGCTCAGGTGCTCACGATGGACCGCGTCAGCCGCAAGCTGACGCTGTCGGTCAAGGCGCATGAGATCGCCGACGAGAAGCAGGCGATGGCGCAGTACGGTTCGTCGGACTCGGGCGCGAGCCTGGGCGACATCCTCGGCGCCGCGCTCAATCGCGCCAAGGAAAGCGACAAGAAGTAAGTCTTGCAGCTTTCGCGACTATGAAAACGCCGCATCGGGAAACCGGTGCGGCGTTTCCCATTCCAGCGTAGAATTTCGCCATCAACCATCCTGGGGTTTCCGCCATGTCGCTCGACACCGACGCGCTGATCGACCGCCGCCGCCTCAAGCGCCGCCTGACGGTGTGGCGCATCCTCGCCGTGCTGGCATTGCTCGCCGTGGCGCTGATCGCCGTCGGCAAGCGCGGCGAGGCGCCATGGGCGAAAAGCCATATCGCGCGTCTTTCGGTCGAAGGCATTATCTCGGACGACCGCGCCCGCGACGAGGCGCTGAAAGCGGCGATGGACGATCCCAACGTCAAGGCGCTGATCGTTTACATCGACAGCCCCGGCGGCACCGTCGTCGGCGGCGAGAATCTCTATCAGCGCCTGCGCGACATCGCCGCCAAGAAGCCGGTCGTCGCCACCATGGGCACGCTCGCCGCGTCCGGCGGCTATATGACCGCGATCGGCGCCGACTACATCCTGGCGCGCAACGGCACGATCACCGGCTCGATCGGCGTCATCATGCAGACCACCGAATTCACCGGCTTGATGGACAAGCTCGGCATCGAAGCCGAGGCGATCAAGAGCGCGCCGCTCAAAGCCGCGCCCTCGCCGTTCGAAAAGCTGACGCCGGACGGCCGCGCCGCCACCCGCGAGGTCGTCATGGACATGTACGACATGTTCGTCGGCATGGTCGCCGACCGCCGCCATCTGCCCCACGACGTCGCCCTGAAGCTCGGCGACGGCCGGGTCTATACCGGGCGCCAGGCGGTGGAAAACAAGCTGGTGGACGCCATCGGCGGCGAGCCCGAGGCCCGCGATTGGCTGGCCGAGACCCGCGGCGTGCCCCGCAGCACCCCCGTCCGCGAGCTGAAAGTGGAGCGTCCGGGCGACAATTTACCCGGCATGTTGGGCAAGGCAGCCGGAAAAGCGCTGTTTTCTGAACGGCTTACACTTGACGGACTGGTTTCCCTTTGGCACCCTGACCTTCGGTAAGGCCTGGGGCCGGCCATCAACCGGCGAAAAGCCCGGGAATGAACGAGGGGACCAATGACCAAGTCCGAATTGATCTTGCGTCTCGCCGAGCTTAACCCGCACCTGTACCACCGCGACGTTGAGCGCATCGTGACTGCGATTTTCGATGAGATCACCACGGCTCTCGGGCGTGGCGATCGCGTGGAATTGCGCGGTTTCGGCGCCTTTTCCGTGAAAAAGCGCGATTCGCGCGTCGGGCGCAATCCGCGCACCGGCAGCGCCGTGCAAGTCGCCGAAAAGGCCGTGCCGTTCTTCAAAACCGGCAAGCAACTGCGCGAACGGCTGAACGGCGAGAAGCCCACCGGCGGCGACGACAACGAATAGGCCGCCGTTCTTCGACGGACCGCTCCCCGCCCGGCTCTGCTTTCAGAGCTGCTCTGCCATCCCCCCGCTTCGCCTTTCCCGGCGATTCGCGCTATAAGCACGGCCATGAAATTTCTGTTCTGGATCGTCGCCATCCCCGCGCTGGCCGTCGCCATGTCATTCGGCGTGTCCAACCCGCAGAGCGTCGCCTTGCGCCTGTGGCCGCTGGTCAACAGCGTCGAGATGCCGCTCTATGCCGCCGTCACCATTGCGCTGTTCTTCGGCCTGTTGGTCGGCGGCCTGATCGCCTCGATCGACAGCCTGCGCCATCGCGCCGAGGCGCGCCGGCTGGCCCGCCGCCTGCGCGAGTTAGAGGCCGAGGACGCCCGCCTGCGCCGCGAACTGGCGATGGCGCGCGGTGGCGATAGCGACCCCGATTCCGCCGAGATGGCCATGCGCCGTCTCAACGTCACCAATTACGAATAACGCCATCACGGATTTCTTACGATGACCGATGCCGCTTCTATGGCGACGCGTCTTTACGTCGCCATCGACACGCAAGACCTGGCCCGCGCCGAGCAACTCGCCGCCGCCATCGCCCCCGCCGGCGCCAGCTTGAAGCTCGGACTCGAATTCTTCTCAGCGCACGGGCCGGCCGGCGTCGCCAAGGTCAAGGCGAAGGCTCCCGCGTCGCGGCTGTTCCTCGATCTCAAGTTTCACGACATTCCCAACACGGTCGCCTCGGCCGTGCGCGCGGCGCTCGCCGTCGCGCCTTACATGCTCAACGTCCATGCAGCCGGCGGACCCGCCATGCTGCGCGCCGCCAAAGAGGCTGCCGACGAGGAAGCCGCCAAGCGCGGCATCGCGCGCCCGCTGGTGATTGCCGTCACCGTGCTCACCAGTCTCGACGATGCCGATCTTGCCGCCGTCGGCCAGACCCCGCCCGCTGCCGACCAAGTGAAGCGCCTCGCCGCCTTGACGCAGTCCTGCGGCCTCGACGGCGTCGTCTGTTCGGCCCATGAAGCGGCCATTTTACGGGCTTTATGCGGCCCCGACTTCCGCCTCGTGGTGCCCGGCATCCGCCCGAAAGGCGCCGATGTCGGCGACCAGAAGCGCGTCATGGGTCCACTCGACGCCATTCAGGCTGGCGCCAGCGATCTCGTCGTCGGCCGGCCGATCACCGGCGCCGACAATCCCGCCGACGCCGCCCGCGCCATCGCGGAAGAAATGCTTGGGAAGATGGCTAGCTAATGTCCGTGGCGGCAAAAATCTGCGGCATCAATTCGAGGATCGCGCTCGAAGCGGCTGTGCAAGGTGGCGCCGAGTTCATCGGCTTTATTTTTTATCCGCCGAGCCCGCGCTACATCGCGCCGCAAGACGCCGGCCAACTCGCCAAGCTGGTGCCGCCGCATATCAAGAAGGTCGGCGTTTTCGTCGATGCCGATCCGATGGAGATCGATGGCGTGATGCTCGAGACGCCGCTCGACGTGTTGCAGTTCCACGGCAGCGAAAGCCCGCGCAACATCGACGAGCTGCGCATCACCTTCCGCCTGCCGGTGATCAAGGCGATCAAGGTCGGCGCCCCCGAGGACATCGAGCGGGCGCGCGCCTTCGAAGGCCAAGCTGACTACCTGATGTTCGACGCCAAGCCGTCAGCCGATTTGGCAAACGCGCTGCCCGGCGGCAACGCCGCCCGCTTCGACTGGACGCTGCTAGCCGGCACCAGCTGGAAAACCCCGTGGTTCCTGTCGGGCGGCCTGACCCCGGAAAACCTCGGCGAAGCCGTGCGCGCCACCGGCGCCCGGCTGGTCGACGTATCCTCCGGAGTGGAGGTCTATCCCGGCCTCAAGGACCCGGCCAAGATCGCCGCCTTCCTGGCCGCCGCCAAGGCGCTTTAAACCCTTGGCGGGCCAGCGAAAACCCCCTCTTGCCAAGGCCCTGGGCACGGGCTACCACCTGAAGCCATGAGCCAGTCCCCGAGCGCTACCCAGAGTCCCGCAGCCAAGCTGCCTGACGGTCGCAACAGCTATCGCGGCGGTCCCGACGAGCACGGCCATTTCGGTATTTTCGGCGGACGCTATGTCGCCGAAACGCTGATGCCGCTCATCCTCGAATTGGAGAAGGCCTACACGGCGGCGAAAGCCGACCCGGCCTATGGCGCCGAGCTCGCCTACTACCTCGAGCATTACGCCGGCCATCCGAGCCCGCTGTTCTATGCCGACCGCCTGACCAAACATCTCGGCGGCGCCAAGATCTACTTCAAGCGCGACGAGCTGAATCACACCGGCTCGCACAAGATCAACAACACGCTCGGCCAGATCCTGCTCGCGCGCCGCATGGGCAAGACGCGCATCATCGCCGAGACCGGCGCCGGCCAGCATGGCGTGGCGACGGCGACGGTCTGCGCGCTGTTCGGCCTCAAATGCGTCGTCTACATGGGCGAAGTCGATATCGAACGGCAGCAGCCCAACGTGTTCCGCATGAAGCTGCTCGGCGCCGAGGTGATCCCGGTGAAATCCGGCTCGCGCACCCTGAAGGATGCGATGAACGAGGCGCTGCGCGACTGGGTGACCAATGTCGCCGACACCTTCTATCTCATCGGCACCGCTGCCGGCCCGCATCCCTATCCGATGATGGTGCGCGATTTCCAATCCATCATCGGCACCGAGGCGCGCGGCCAGATCTTGAAGGCCGAAGGCCGCCTGCCCGACAGCCTTGTCGCCTGCGTCGGTGGCGGCTCGAACGCCATCGGCCTGCTCTTCCCCTTCCTCGACGATCCGACGGTGCAGATGTTCGCCGTCGAGGCCGCCGGCAAGGGCGTCGAGACCGGCATGCATGCCGCCTCGATCACCGCCGGCTCGCCCGGCGTGCTGCACGGCAACCGCACCTATCTGCTGCAGGACGACGACGGCCAGATCACCGAAGCCCATTCGATCTCCGCCGGCCTCGACTATCCCGGCATCGGCCCCGAGCACGCCTGGCTGCATGATGTCGGCCGCGTCAATTACGTGTCCGCCACCGACGCCGAGGCACTCGAAGCGCTACAGCTCTGTAGCAAGCTCGAAGGCATCATCCCGGCGCTCGAGCCGGCGCACGCGCTCGGCTACGTCATCAAGGCGGCACCCAAGCTGCCGAAGGACCACATCATGGTCATGAACATGTGCGGCCGCGGCGACAAGGATGTGTTCGCCGTCGCCGGCTATCTCGGGGTCAAGCTGTGAGCGTGAAGAGCGACCGGATGGCGGCGCGCTTCGCCGCGTTGAAGACCGAGGGACGCGCCGGCCTGGTGACCTTCACCATGGCCTGCGATCCCGACTTCGACACCGCGCTCGCCATCCTCAAGGGCCTGCCCGCCGCCGGCGCCGACGTCATCGAACTCGGCATGCCCTTCACCGATCCGATGGCCGACGGCCCGGCGATCCAGGCCGCCGGCCTGCGCGCCCTCAAAGCCGGCGGCCGCATGACCCGCACCCTCGACATGGTGCGCGAATTCCGCAAGGCGGACGCGGCGACGCCGATCGTGCTGATGGGCTACTACAACCCGATCTATATCTACGGCGTCGACAAATTCATCGCCGATGCGCTCGCCGCCGGCGTCGACGGCATGATCGTCGTTGATCTGCCGCCCGAGGAAGACGACGAGTTCTGCATTCCCGCCCTCAAGGCCGGCCTGCATTTCATCCGACTGGCGACGCCGACGACCGATGAGAAGCGCCTGCCCGCCGTGCTCGAACATACCTCGGGCTTCATCTATTACGTCTCGATCGCCGGCATCACCGGCGCCGCCAGCGCCGACAACACGGCCGTCGCGTCGGCTGTCGCCCGCCTGCGCGCCAAAACGCCCCTGCCGGTCGCCGTCGGATTCGGTATCAAGTCGCCCGCCATGGCCGCCGACATCGCCCGCGTCGCCGACGCTGCCGTGGTCGGCACCGCCTTGGTGCAAGTGATCGCCGGCAGCCTCGACGGCGCCGGCAAGCCCGCCAAAGACACATCAGCGAAGGCGCTGGCCTTCGTCGGCCAACTCGCCGAGGGCGTCAGACACGCCCGTGCGACGAAAGGACGCGTGGCATGAGCACCGGAGAATCCGCGATGAACTGGCTGACCAACTTCGTCCGCCCGAAGATCCGCGCCCTCGTCAAGAAAGAGGACGTGCCGGACAACCTCTGGCAGAAGTGCCGGGCCTGCGAGCAGATGGTGTTCCATCGCGATCTCGCGGCGAACCTCTATGTCTGCACTCATTGCGGCCATCACATGCGCATCGGCGGCGATCAGCGCCTCGCCATGCTGTTCGATGACGGCAAATACACCCGCATCGAACTGCCCGACACCGTCATCGATCCGCTGAAATTCCGCGATCAGAAGAAATATTCCGACCGCCTCAAGGAATCGCAACACAAGACCGGCCTGAAAGACGCCATCGTCGTGGCGCACGGCAAGATCGGCGGCATTCCCGCCGTGATGGCCGCCTTCGACTTCCGCTTCATGGGCGGCTCGATGGGCTCGGGCGTCGGCGAAGGCCTGGTGGCCGCCGCCAAACTCGCCGTGCTGCAGGAAGCGCCGCTGATCGTCTTCCCGTCGTCGGGCGGCGCCCGCATGCAGGAAGGTGCGCTCTCGCTGATGCAGATGCCGCGCACCACCGTCGCCGTCGAGATGGTGCGCGACGCCGGCTTGCCCTACATCGTCGTGCTGACCGACCCGACCACCGGCGGTGTCACCGCCAGCTTCGCCATGCTCGGCGACATCGCGCTGGCCGAGCCGGGCGCCATCATCGGCTTCGCCGGCGCCCGCGTGATCGAAGAGACCATCCGCGAAAAACTGCCGCCCGGCTTCCAGCGCGCCGAATATCTGCTTGAGCATGGCATGGTCGACATGGTGGTGCACCGCAAGGACCTGCGCGAGACCCTGAGCCGCATCCTCGCGCTGCTGCTCAACCGCACGCCGGCGGCCGATGTCGTGTCGCTGCCAAGCGATCTGACCATTCCCACCGCCGGAAAAGGTCGTCCCCGGCCTCCTGCGCGTTAATGGTCGCGCGCTAATCGCAATGGCCGATCAGGCTCGCAGCGACGTCGTTCTCGAACGGCTGCAGCGCCTGCATCCCAAGATCATCGACCTGTCGCTAGACCGCACCCGGCGGCTGCTCGCCAAGCTCGGCCATCCGGAGCGCAAGATGCCGCCGATCATCCATGTCGCCGGCACCAACGGCAAAGGCTCCACGGTGGCGTTCCTGCGCGCCATGCTCGAAGCCGCCGGCAAGCGCGTCCATGTCTATACCTCGCCGCATCTCGTGCGTTTCCATGAGCGCGTGCGCCTCGCCGGCACACTCATCAGCGAAGAGGCCTTGCTCGAAACCCTCGAGCGTTGCGAGCGTGCCAACGACGGCGAGAACATCACCTATTTCGAGATCACCACGGCGGCGGCCTATCTCGCCTTCGCCGAAACGCCGGCCGACGTGACGCTGCTCGAGGTGGGGCTCGGCGGCCGCTTCGACGCCACCAACGTAATTGATGCGCCGCTCGCCACCGTCATCACGCCGGTGTCGATGGATCACGAGCAATATCTCGGCGACACGCTGGGGAAGATCGCCTTCGAGAAGGCCGGTATCCTCAAGCCCGGCGTGCCCGCTGTGATCGGCCCGCAGGCGCCCGAAGCGCTCGCCGTGATCGAAGCGCGCGCCGAGGAGATCGGCGCGCCGCTGTCGCGCTGGGGCAAGGAATGGATCGCCACGGTCGAAGACGGCACCCTCATCTGGCAAAGCGGCGGCCGCAATATCGCGCTGCCGCTGCCCAACCTCGTCGGCCTGCATCAGATCATCAACGCCGGCACCGCCGTCGCGGCGCTCGACAAGTTGGCCGGCATTGACCTGCCGTCGAGCGCGCTGCGCGACGGCATAAAAGCCGCCGAATGGCCGGGGCGCCTGCAGCGCCTGACCAAGGGCCCCTTGGTCGAACGCCTGCCGCCCCATGTCGAGCTATGGCTCGACGGTGGCCACAATCCGTCAGCCGGCGAAGCGCTCGCCGCCCAGGCGCGGCGCTGGTCTGACAAATCCCTGATGATCGTCGCCGGGCTCTTGCGCACCAAGGATGCGGCGGGCTTCTTCGCGCCACTGGCACAGCATGTCGCCGCCGCCCGCTCAGTCTCGATCCCCGGCGCCGAGGCGACGCTGAGCGCTGCGGAAACGGCAGCGGCGGCGAAGCGCGCCGGCCTCGACGCGCCGCCCGCGCCGTCGCTCGCCCTGGCGCTGCTCGATCTCACGCTCGGCTTGGAGCGCCCCACCCGCATCCTGATCTGCGGCTCGCTCTATCTCGCGGGCCATGTGCTCAGCGAGAACGGGTCATAAAAAACCCCGCCATCGCTGGCGGGGTTTTTTGTATCTCCTGTGAGCGGCGCTTAGAGCACCGACTTCACCCATTCCTGCAGCGCCGTCTTCGGCATGGCGCCGACCTTGGTCGCCGCGACTTGGCCGTTCTTGAACAGCATCAGCGTCGGAATGCCGCGCACGCCGTATTTCGTCGGCGTGCCGCCGTTCTGGTCGATGTTGATCTTGGCGATCGTCACCTGACCTTCCATGTCCTTGGCGATCTCTTCGAGCGCCGGCGCGATCTGCTTGCAGGGGCCGCACCACTCGGCCCAGAAATCGACCAGCACGGGCTGATCGGCCTTCAGCACATCCGCTTCGAACGAGGCGTCGGAGACCTGCTTCAAACCCATGATAAATCCTTGAAACGTGAGGGAAAAGTCCGGGCGAACCGCCGGCTGCTGGATTAAATCTAGGGCTCGCCCCCGAGGGCGTCAAGGCACCGTCCGGTAAGTGACCGGGGTACGCCGGAGAGCCGCCGCCCGTAAGGCTTTCAGACCGTTCCATGGCCCGGCGTGGCGGCGTCGAGCAGGGCTGGCGGGATTTCCATCCACAGCGGCCCGTCGGTCCACAACAGCACGCAGTCGATGCGGCGGCCGACGTAAATCTGCGCGAGCAGCGCCCGGTAAGCGGCGAGCTGGCGCAGATAGATCGCGGGAACATCTTCCACGCGCGTCGGTGGCGGCCGGTTGCTCTTGTAATCGACCACCAGCACGCGACCCTCCAAGGCGACGAGCCGATCGATCTGGCCGCTGATCGTCATGTCGCCGACCTGGCCGGCGATGGAGACTTCCGCGCGGCTGCCGTCGCCGAACAAGGCCGCGAAGCGCCCATCGGTCAACACGCGCAAGGCTTCGCCGGCGATGGCGCTCTGCTGCGCCGTGCTCAGGTTCCACAACGGCCGCGCGAGATAACGCGCCGCCGCCGGCGCGCGCTGGTCCGGCGCGACATCCGGCAAGCTCTGCAACAGGCGATGGATCAGCAGACCGCGTTGGAACCGCGCGCCGTCATCTTCGGCGGCGAAGGGCGACAGCATGGCGGGCTCCGCCTCGCTCGCCGGATCGGGCTTCGACGGCGCCAGCGGCCGCGATGGACGCTCCTCCGGCTTGGCCGGAACGCGCGCCCAATCTTCAAGCGGCGCAAGTTTCGGCGGCGGCGCGCCATGATCGTCGCGCGCCTTATCGGGCGCCTTCGACTGCACATGCGCCAGGCGCAAGCCGACGCCAGACCAGCCTTCCGGCGTCAACGCGGTGAAATCGAACGGCGCCGCCTGCACGGCCCCCTCTTCGGCGAGCGCCTGCAAGCCGTCATTGACCAAATTGTACCAGCAGCCCGGCGGCGGCGCTTTGCGCGTCTGCCAGCCGCAAACATAGAGCCGGTCCTCGGCCCGCGTCAGCGCGACATACAAGAGCCGGCGATATTCCTCGTCGCGCCGCTGCGCTGCGCGAGCACGCGCGGCGGCAGCGACCGCATCGTCGTCCGCGACGCGCGGCGGCCACAACGGCAGGCGCGGCAAGGCCGGATCGTCGTCCTGCTCGTCGAGCGCCGTCCACAACAACGGATCATGGCGCGTCGGCACCTGCATGGTGTCAGGCAGGATGACGATCGGCGCCTGCAAGCCCTTGGCGCCATGTACCGTCATGATGCGCACCTCGTCGCGCACGGTCTGTTCCAGATCGCGCTTGATCTCGGCATCGCCGGCTGAAAACCAATGGAGGAAGCCCTGCAATGACGGCGCGGCCTCGCGCTCGTAACCGAGGGCGCGATTGAGAAATTCAGCGATCGGGTCTTCCGCCTCGATGCCGAGCCGCGCCAGCAATTTGCCGCGCCCGCCATCGCGCACCAGAAGCTCGCTATAGAGCTCGTAAGGCCGCAGGTAATCAGCGAGCGCCAGGAAGCGCGCGAGTAGTGCGTGGGCGGTCTTGAACGCGCCGTCCGCCGCATCCTTAGACGCGCGCTTGGTCAGCGCATCCCACAGGCTCAGGCGGGCGCGGCCATGGGCGATCTCATAGAGCTGCTCTTCATTCAGGCCAACGAGCGGGCTTTTCAGCACGGTCGCCAGGGTCAGGTCGTCGTCCGGCAGCAGCAGGAACTGGCCGAAGGCGATGAGGTCCATGACGGCGAGCTGTTCGGTCAGCACCATGCGGTCGACGCCGGCCACCGGCACGCCGCGCGCCTTGAGGCCGCGCACCAATTCACTGACGAAGCCGGTGCGCCGGCGCACCAACACCATGACGTCACCGGCCCGCACCGGGCGGTCATAGCTTTCGAGCTTCTCATGGCCGACCCAGGCGGCGATACGCGCGGCGATCACCGCGGCCAGACGCGCCTGCGGCGAATCGCCGGCATCGGTCTCGGTCGGCGAAGCCCAGGGCGTGAGCAAGGGCGCATCGCGCGGCGTCACCGCCGGCCACAGCTCGACGATGCCCGCCTGGCCAATGCGCTTGAGATTGTGCTTCACGGTCTGACCGCCCTCAGCAACGCCGATGCGGGCGGGATCGCGCGCGAACACGGCGTCGACGGCGCGCAGCACCGCATCGGTCGAGCGGTAAGACATCAACAGGTCCGTCTCGCGCCAAGTCTCAGCGCGGCGCGCCCGCTCCTGGAAATGGCCACGCATGCGCAAGAAGGCGTCCGGGTCGGCGCCCTGGAAGCTGTAGATCGACTGCTTGAGATCGCCAACGACGAAGACCGTGCGCGGCCGTTCACGCGCGCCCTCGCCGGCGAAGAATTCCTCGGCGACCGAAGCGACGACGTCCCATTGCTCGGGGCTGGTGTCCTGCGCCTCGTCGACCAGGATATGGTCGAGGCCGCCATCGAGCTTGAACAGCACCCAGGCGGCGGCACTCGCCGCCAGCTCGCCCTCGCCCTGCAGCAAATCGCGGGTCTTGAGAATGAGATCGTCGTAATCGAGCGTGGCACGGCGCGACTTGTGCCGCTCGTAGGCGGCAAGCAGATGGCCGGCCAGGGTGAGCAGCGCCGCGCCCAGTTCGGCGAGCCGGGCGGCACGCAGGCGGCCGCAAACAGCGATCAACCGCGCCGCTTCGTTGTCCAGCGTCTCGACGAACGTCGTCGTGCCGGCCAGCGTCTTGCCGACGATGCCCGCCATCTTGCGCGGCGCGCCCTCGGCAGTGAGGAAGATGCTGCAATAGCCGTCGAAATCGGCGAGGCGCGCATCTGCGCCGACAAGATAGCCGTCGATCTTGCCGCTGTTTTTCTTCTGCGCCTCGGTGCCCGTGGCGAACGCCTGCACCATGGCCTTGAGCTCGGCGAGCGGCAACGCCGCATCGGAGACGGCGGCGCGTTTGATCGAGTCGACGGTCTCGCCATCGCGCAAGCCCAGGCGCGCGCGTAAGGCAGTCAGCGTGCCCACCGCGCCGCCGCGGGCATCGAACAGGCGCTTGAGACGGCCACGCGCGCTGGCCAATTCGGCCATCAGCTTGGAAAAGGACTCTTCATCGGTCGCCGCCGTCACCACGCTCAACGCCGCGCCGATTGGGCCGCTCGGCGCGAGACGCGCCGCGCGCAAGAGATCGTCGCGTGCGCCGAGCATCAGTTCGGCGGCCGTGCGCTCGTCCATCACCTCGAAGTGGGGCGCGAGACCCGACTCGATGGGGAAGCGGCGCAGCAGCGATTGGCAGAAGGCATGAATGGTCTGGATCTTCATGCCGCCCGGCACGTCGAGCACATCGCCGAACAAGGCGCGGGCGCGGCGCTTTTCCTGGGGCGCAGGCGCGCGGCCCAACAGATCGCGCAACTCGCCCGTCAGCGTCTTGTCGTCCGATGCCGCCCAGGCGCCGAGACGCAAATTCACGCGCAGCGCCATCTCCGCCGCCGCCGCCTTGGTGAAGGTGAGACAGAGGATGCGGCCTGGCGGCGTACCATGCACCAGCAGGCTCAGCACGCGGCGCGTGAGAATCGTCGTTTTGCCGGCGCCGGCGGAAGCCGCCACCCAGACGGTGCGGTCGGGCCGCAGCGCGTCTTCAGGGGCGTCGGTCGCGCCGGATAATAGATTGAGCGAAAGATCACTCATGACTCACCGCCGTCGTCGCCCGAGGCGGACCATTCCTTGACGCGGGCAAGATGCTCATAGTCGCTGAAGCGCGGCGCATGTTCGGCGCGCGGGCGGGCGAGATAGGGCGTGGCGGGATCATCGAAGGCAGCGATCAGACGCAGCAGGCCGTCGTAAGCGTCGGCGGCGAATTGCGGCGCGTCATAGGCCTTGATCTCCGCGACGGGGCGGCCGCCCGACAGACGCCAGAAGGCGATCTCGGCGACATCGCCGGCCGGCACGTCCTTGAAGCCGCCGCGCGCCGCCATCATCGCTTCGAGCGGCAGCTGCGGTGCCAAGCCGCGTTCGAGATCACCCTTGGTCGGCACGCCACCTGTCTTGTAATCGATGACGGCGAGGCGGCCGTCGTTCAGATAGTCGATGCGGTCGGCCTTGGCGACGAGCGTGAAGGGCCCCGCCGGTCCCGGCAGAGTCAGTTCGCCCCAGCCCTCGACGGCGAGCGGCGTGGCGACGCGGCGGCGCGCGGTCTCGTTATCCACGAACCAGCGCGCGATGCGCTCGAAGCGCGGCCACCAGAAGGCCCAGACGCCGGGGCTGCTGAGCGCCGGCGCGAAGGCCTCTTGGCCGAATGCCAGCAAGCGTTCATAGGCGGCCTCGGGCGCTTCATCGGCGCGCCAGCTTTTGACGAAGCGGTCGAGCGCCTCATGAATGAAGCTGCCGCGATCCGCCGCGCCGGGATCGGCATCCAACGGATCGAGCGCATTCAAGCGCAGGATATGCTTGGCATAGACGCCATAAGGATCGCGCATCCAGGTCTCGACCTGCGTCACGCTGAGCTTGCGCGGCCGCGCCACGACCGGCGGCGTCGGCGCCGGGCGCTGAGTCGGCGTCGGCGGGCCGGCCGGCGAATCGAGCATCTGCTGCCAGCCAAGCCATAGTTCACCACCCTTCAGAGCCTTTCGCGCATCGAGGCCGAGCAGGAGATTGTCGAGCCGCTGCAGCCAACGCGCCGGCACGGTCGGTGTGCCGTCGACGCGCAGCGCGCGGGTCAACGCGACGCGCGGCGCGGCGAAGGCCTGGGCCACATCATGGGCGGCCAGGCCGATGCGCCGCTCGGGCGAAGGAAGCCCAAACGCCTCGCGCATGGGCCGGCTCATCCACGGATCGGCGCCGGGGTCAGCCGGCCAAACGCCTTCGTTGAGGCCGCCGAGAATGACGAGATCAGCCTGCTGCAGGCGGGCTTCGAGCGGCCCCCAGATGAACAGGCGCGGATGGGCACCGTAGCGCGGCCGCACGACGCGGCCGGCAAGCAAAGTCTCAAACAAGGCGGGATAGGCGCGCCCCGCCATGGGCGGCAGATCGCGCGCCGCTTCGGCGAATTCGGCGATGAAGCCGGCGAGCGCTTCGCCGTCGTCGCCGCGCCACAGGCGCGCGGCACCGGACAGCGCGTCATCCGCCGCGAGATATTCGAGCCAGGCAACATGAGCGCGCAGCAGAGCATCGACAGCGACCTCCTTGGCCGCAAGCGACTCGCACAGCGGCGCAGCAGCAGCGGCCAGCTTCTCGAGCCAGGGCAACAACGCGGCTTCGGTCTTGCCACCCGCGAGCGTCGTCCGCAAACCGGCAAAGCCGGGCGCCGGGCGGACGCCGCGCAGCGCCGCCAATTCCAGCGCGCGGGCCTTGTCTCTAAAAGCCACGGTCTTTTCGCCACCCGAGGCCAGCGGATGCTTGAGTGCGGCGAGCAACGCGGCGGGCGCCAGATCGTCACCGAGCATGGCGAGCGCTAGGCGCGCGAAGGCGCCGGCCGGCGTGGTGGCGAGCGGCTGGCCGGCCGAATCGTCGACCTCGATGTCCCAGCGCCGCAGTTCGGCGGCGACGCGGCGTGCCAGATCGCGATCGGGCGTGATCAGCGCCGCGCGTTGGCCTTCGCGATCGACCGCTTCGCGCAGCATCAGCGCGATGGCGCCAGCTTCTTCCAAGGGGCCCGGCGCTTCGATACGCACGACATCGGCGAGCGCTACGCCAGGATCGGGCAAGTCGCGCAGCGGCAGATCGCCATCGGCCGGCACCGGATCGAGGGCGCGGGCGAGCAAGGCCGCGCGTGCCGGCGGCGTCGCGGCGGCGATCGGGGACTGCCACTCGCTCACCTCCGCCCGCGCAACCCCGAGGCGTTCCAGCAACCGCGCCAAGCCGAATTGCGGATGGCTCGGCGGCCCCTCGGACGACAGAGCGCGCCAGCAGGCCTCGCTCATGTCGCGATCGAGCCCCGGCAGCACGACATGGCCCTGGGGCAGCGAGGCGACGACCGCGAGCAGATCGGCGGTGGCGGGGATCGAGCCAGTCGAACCGGCGGCGATCACCGGTCCCTCCGGGGGATGGGCACGCCACAGCTCGGCCTGCGCGGCCAGTGTCGCGTTGCGCCGCGCGGCAGGATCGAGCGCCCCTTCGGCCGCGAGAATCTGCGGCCAATGTTCGGTAAGAATGGCGAGAAACTCGATGGTCTGCTGCCAATGACGCGCGAAGGATTCCGGCGCCAGGCTCTTGAGCTTGGCGACATCGACCCGTTCGGTCTGCATCTCGTCGAGCAGCTTGGCCAGCGCTTCGGCGAGTCGCGCCGATTGCGCTTCATCGGGCGCCTCAGGCAAGCTCTGCGCGCCGAGCTGACGAACCAGCCGCGCCAGCAGCAATTGCCGGCGCAGGCCCGGAATCGCGGGGGGCAGTTCGATCGCCCCTTCGCCTGCGCTTTCTTCGAGCAGCAGCGCTTCTTCGTCCAACTCGCCGAGCGGCATCAGACGCGGCAACAGCAAGGGCACGCCGCCGCCGAGTCGCAGGAAGGCTTCGCGCAAACTGCGGATCGCGCGGCGAGTCGGCAACAGCACGGTGACGCGCGTCAACGCCAGGGGGTCGTCTTTGCCGACCATCTGCCAGATGCCGGCAGCGAGCGAATCGACGAACGGCGCGCCGGCCGGAATATTGGCGACGCCCCCCTCCTTCGTTCCAGGCGCTGTCACGACAGGCGGCTCCGCAAATGCTGCTCGGCCAGTGCGAGACCATCCGGCGTGCCGATGTGATACCAGTCGCCGTCATGCACAAGCCCGTGCAAACGGCCTGCGGCGGCGGCCTGGTCGTAGAGCCTGTTCAGCGAGAAAGCACCCGACGGCGCGCCGGCGAACAGGCGCGGATGCAGAATCTGCACGCCGGTGAAGACGAATGGCGCACTATCGCCAACACGCCGCCGCAGCTTCTGTCCGGCGAAATCGAAGTCGCCCGGCCCGTCGTAGCCGATCGCGCTGGCCCTATCGTACACCAGCAGCAGCGCGTCCATCGCGCCATCGTCCCAAGCGGCGGCGAGGCGTTGCAAGGCCGGCATGGCGCCGTCGCGCCATAGGATGTCGCCGTTGGCGACATAGAAGGGATCGGGCCGCAGATCCGGCAGGGCCTGCATGACGCCGCCGCCGGTGTCGAGAATCGTCGCTTCGTGCGATAGCAGGATCCCAAGCTTGTCGGCGCCGCTGCCCATGCGCAGGGCGACATGCATGGCGATCCGCTGAGCGAGATAATGCGCGTTGACCACCGCGGTCTCGACTCCGGCGGCGGCGAAATGGTCAAGCGCGCGATCGAGCATGCAACGCCCGGCGACCGGGATCAGCGGCTTGGGAGTCGTCAGCGTCAAAGGCCGCATGCGCAGGCCGAAGCCCGCCGCCAGCACCATTCCCCGTGTAATATGCGTCATGGCGCCTCCGGCGCGCGGCGCAAGGAAGCCGGCACATGCGCGTCGAACCAGGCGCGCACCTCTGCCAATGCCGGATGGTCGAGATCGCTATTCAGCAGACGCCAGACGCGCGGCACATGGCCGAGATAATGATGCTTGCCGTCGCGCCGGCTCAACCGCGTAAAGATGCCGACGATCTTGGCGTTGCGCTGCGCCGCCAGCACGGCGGCGGCGGCAGCGAACTTGTCCTGGTCAAGCTTGGGAAAGGCGGCGAGATAGCGCGCCATCATCGCCTGCGCCAAGCCGGGCGCGAGATCGCGCCGCGCGTCTTCGAGCAGGGAGACGAGATCGTAGGCCGTGGGGCCGACCAAGGCGTCCTGGAAGTCGAGCAGGCCGCAGGCCGCGATGCCGCTACGGCTCGGCAAGCGCATCAAGTTATCGACATGATAGTCACGCAGCACCAGCGTGTAGGGTTGGCCGTCCAGCACTTTGAAGGCACCGCGCCAGGCTGAGGCATAGCTCTCCACCACAGCTGCCGCGACCGGCGCGCCGCTGACCGCCGGGAGGAACCAATCGGTGAGCAGCCGCGCTTCTTCGAGCAGCTTGGCCTCGTCATAGGGCGGCGTGCTGAGCGGCAGCACCTTGTCGATCGGCACATGATGCAGCCCGATCAGCGCATCGACCGCCAATTCATAAAGCGCCGTCTCGTCCTCGCCCTTGGCGAGCAGACGCGTGAAGGTGTCGTCGCCGAGGTCTTCGAGCAGCAACAGGCCGTTCGCTTCGTCGGCCTCGAAGATGTGCGGCGCGCTGAGACCGAGCTTGGTCAGATGACGCGCGACGCGCAGGAAGGGCCGCACATCCTCTTTCGGCGGCGGCGCATCCATCAGCATGGCGCGCCGCCCGTCGAGGCTCAGCCGCTCGTAGCGGCGGAACGAGGCGTCGCCCGGCAGCTTGTGGCGCGCCGCGCCGGCCCAGCCGCATTTGGCGAGGAAGGCCGTAATGATCGCCTCGCGGTTTGCGCCTTCGATCGTCGCAGAAGGGGCGGTCATGTCAGCGTCTCCAATCGCGCCGGCCAGTCGCCCGCGCCGGTCACATGGGCGATGCGGGCGCCCTCTCCGCTGCCTTGGCCAACAAATTCCAAATGCAGATGCAGGGCGCGGCGCGGCAGATAGGGCCCCAGCCGCTCGGGCCATTCGATCAACGAGATGGCGTCGTTGAACGCCTCGTCGAGGCCGAGCTCCAGCGCGTCGTCCGGCTTGTCCAGGCGATAGAGATCGAAATGCCAGATGGCCGGATCGGCCATGTCGTAGGTCTGCACCAACGTGAAGGTCGGGCTCGGCACATCGCCCACGTCGGGCATGCGCGCGGTGATGAAAGCGCGGGCGAAGGCGGTCTTGCCGGCGCCCAGCGTCCCATGCAGCGCGATCACGTCGCCGGCTCGGGCGCGCTGCGCGAGCGCGTCCGCCAAGGCCGCCGTGGCGGCAAGATCGGCCAGACGGAACGACAGGCCCCCGTTGGGGGCGGACATGGGAGACGGCAACGTCATGCCTGTGTTGTAGCCGTCCCTCCGAGGATCGGCAATTCGGCTCTCTATGGCGGTATGAGGCCTGTTTCGCAGTGCCAAGCCGGCGCTGATCGTCTGGTGGCGCAGCGCCTCAAGTTTGTTGTATTTGGCAGGCTCCAAGGCCATGTTATGGCCGCTTTATCGCCTTCCAGGAGACGTTTCACCGTGACTGCCACGACCGTTCAGACCGATGTCGCCATTATCGGCGCTGGCCCCGTCGGCCTCTTCGCCATCTTCGAATGCGGCATGCTGAAGATGCGCTGCCATGTGATCGACGCGCTCGACATGGTCGGCGGGCAATGCACGGCGCTTTACCCGGAAAAACCGATCTACGATATCCCTGCTCATCCGGCCATCGACGCCGCCGATCTGATCGACAAGCTCTCCGAGCAGGCCGCGCCCTTCGCGCCGGTCTATCACCTCGGCCAGCAGGTGATGACGCTGCAGAAGACCGGCGAGTGGTTCTCCCTCGGCCTGTCAGGCGGCGAGACGATCCAGGCCAAGGCAGTGATCGTCGCCGGCGGCTGCGGCGCCTTCGGCCCCAACCGCCCGCCGCTCGAAGATCTCGACGCCTATGAAGGCAAGAGCGTCTTCTACATGGTCAAACGACGCGAGGAATTGCGCGGCAAGCGCGTGGTGATCGCCGGCGGCGGCGATTCCGCCGTCGATTGGGCGATCGCGCTGGCCGGCGTCGCCGCCAAAGTGATGGTCGTGCATCGGCGCGACAAGTTCCGCGCCGCGCCGGAAATGGCAGCGCGCCTGAAGTCGCTCGCCGAAGCCGGCGAGATCGAGCTGGTGGTGCCCTATCAGCTCGCCGCGCTCGAAGGCGCCAACGGCCAGCTCAGCGCCGTCGTCGTCAAAGATCTCGACGACAAGCCACGCAAGCTGGAGGCCGACGTGCTGCTGCCGTTCTTCGGTCTTGCCATGAATCTGGGGCCGATCGCCGAGTGGGGTCTCAATGTCGAGCGCAACCATATCGGCGTCGAGCCGTCGACCTGCCAGACCTCGACGCCGGGCATCTTTGCCATCGGCGACATCGCCCATTATCCCGGCAAGCTCAAGCTGATCCTGTCGGGCTTCGCCGAGGGCGCGCTCGCGGCGCACGGCGCCCATGGCGTCGTCCATCCCGGCGAGAAACTGCATTTCGAATATTCGACCACCAGTGGCGTTCCCGGCGCCTAAGCCGAACGCGATCACTCCGCCGCGGGCTTTTCCGCCGGCTCTGGCTGGGCGATCTCGGGCACCACTTGTGCCGGCAGGCGGCAAGTGACGGTGGTGCCCTGGCCGGGCGCCGATGTGAGTTCGATGCGGCCGCCGTGTAGCTCGATGAAGCTTTTGACCAGCGACAAACCGATACCGAGGCCCGGCGCGCGCGCCGCATTGCCGCCGCGCTCGAATTTCTCGAACACGCGGGCCTGATCCTCCTGCGAGATGCCGCTACCCGAATCGGCCACCGACAACACCAACTCGCTATCTTCCCAGCGCGCGCCGAGCACGATCTCGCCCTCGCCCGCCATATATTTCAGGGCGTTGCTCACTAGGTTGAACAGCGCCTGGCGCAGGCGGCGCTCGTCCGCCATCACCACGCCGATGCCCGCCGGGCAGTCGAGAGTGAGCGTCGCGCCCTGCTTGCGCGCGCGGTCACGTGTCAGGGTAAAGACGCTGAACAGCACGCTATGGATGTTCACCGGCTTGAGGTCGAGGGAAAGACGCCCGGCTTCGATCAAGGCGAGATCGAGAATGTCGTCGATCAAGGCGAGCAGTTGGCGCGACGATTCGAGAATACCGCTCGCATATTCGGTCTGGCGGTCGTTCATGGCGCCGAAATATTGGTTCGCCAGAATTTCGGTGAAGCCGATGATGGTATTGAGCGGCGTGCGCAGCTCGTAGGACACGTTGGTGATGAATTCCGATTTCAGATGGTCGGCGGCTTCAAGCGCCTCGTTGCGCTCGCGCAGCGCCATCTCGACATTGGCGCTATCGGTGACGTCGAGATAGCTGAACATCGTCGCGCCATCCGGCAGCGGCACGCTGTTGTAATCGAGCACGGAATTGTCGTTGCGGCGGAATACGCCGACGCGCGCGACATGATCGGTGGTGCGGGACGCCATCAGCTTTTTGTAATCGTCCCACTCGCCCTTGTACGGCATCTGGTCCTTGACCGCCTCGACGATGTCGATGACGCGCGGTTCGTTCGCCAGGAAATTCGGCGCCAAATGCCACATGCGCGTGAAAGCGTTATTGTGCAGCTTGAGGCGGCCATCGGCGCCGAACACCGCCACTGCGGCATGTAGATTGTCGAGCGTCTCGCGCTGCACCGCGATCAAGGTATTGTAGGAACGCTCGAGAGTCAGGCGATCGGTGACGTCCTCCACCGTGTAGAGCAAACCGCCAAGCGGATGCGGATAGATCACCATACGCAGCACGCGCTCGTCGGGCAGATAGACCAATTCTTCGCGCGGCTCGATCAGCGACGTGTAGAGCGCCAGGCGTTCTTTCTTATAGGCCTGGAAATTGGCCTGTTCCGGCAAGCGGCGCCGCACGCGCAGCTCTTCGAGCAGCGCGCCATGGGTCGGCGCGCTGGCGACCCAGTCTTCTTCCAGGCCCCACAGGCGGCTGAAGGCGGAGTTGGCGAACAAGACGCGCTGATCGGGTCCGTAGATGATGATGGCGGTGCCGAGCTTTTCCAACACATCGGCATGGGCGGCAATGTGACGCGCCAGCTCGGCGCGGGTCTCTTCGACCGCCGTGCGATCGATGGCGAAGCCGGCCAGATGGCCGCCAGAAATCGGCGTCTCGGTGATTTCCAACAAGCGGCGCGCGCCGGCGATGACGACATGCAACAGACCGCTGCGCGGCTTCCCCTCGCTCGCGGCGCTGGCGGACAATTCGCGGATCCACTCGACCCGCGCGCCGACCAGTTCGTGCTGCGCGGCGATGGCGATGTCCGGCGTTTCCGCCTCGACCGCCTTGGCATAAGCCTTGTTGCAAGCGAGCAGAACGCCATCGGCGCGGCGCAACCAAACCGGCGACTCGAGCGCGTCGAACAGGTTGGCGAACAGCCGTGCCTGACCTTCGGCTGCCGCCATGCCGGCTGACTGACGCGCCCGCTCCTGCTCGCGTTGGTCGACATCATGCACCCACAGCACCGAGGCGAGGGTGCCGCCGGCAGGCGCCGGACTGCCGGTGACTTCGCAGGTGCGGCCATTGACGCGGAACGTCAGGCTGAAGCCGACACGCTCTTGACGCAAACGCTCGACCGCCTGCGCCAACCGTTCGCGGTCAGCTTCGGCGATCAGCCGCAGAAACGTCGCGTAGCTTAAAGGTCCGTCTTCGAGGAAAAGGCCGAGGACACCGGTCAGCTCCGGCCCGGCGATCCATTCGCCGGTCGCCGTCCAACCGGCATGAGCACCGGGCGCCACGGTGAGCGCGTCGTCGCGCGCGGCCAGCGCGACGCGCAATCCGGCCGCTTCGTTGGCCAAATCGCTGGCGCGGCGCCGTTGTCGGCTCCAAGCAACGCCTTCGGCGATGACCGCGCCAGCGCAGAGCGCGAGCAAGGCCCAGGGCGCAACACTGCCGAGCAGCGCGCCGAGATTACTCATGCCATCGCCAGCGCTTTGCGCCGCTGCCGGCGTGGCGGACAGAATTAGGGGAAGACCAAGGGTCAAAGAGGCGAGCGCGCGCAAAGGAGTCCGCTGCCGCCGGATGAGCGGGCAGGCGGACGATGCTGTCGATGTAACTGATGCGGCGCGAACCATGCTGCTCCCCCGGCGCGCAGTTTAAGTGCGCGCCGGGGCGGTAACAAGCGGCCCGGAGAACTTAAATCCCAGGGCTTAGTAGCGGTATTGGTCGGGCTTGAACGGGCCCGTCGCCGGGATGCCGAGATATTCCGACTGTTTCGCCGTCAGTTTGGTCAGCTTGGCGCCGACCTTGGCGAGATGCAGCGCCGCGACCTTTTCGTCGAGATGCTTGGGAAGGGTATAGACCTTCTTGTCGTACTTCGTCGGATTGGTCCACAGCTCGAGCTGAGCCAACGTCTGATTGGTAAAGGACGCGCTCATCACGAAGCTCGGGTGACCGGTGCCGCAGCCGAGATTTACCAGGCGGCCCTGCGCCAGAAGAATGATGCGATGGCCGTCGGGGAACTCGATCTCGTCGACCTGCGGCTTCACTTCTTCCCACTTCAGGTTCTTCAGACCGGCGACTTGGATCTCGCTGTCGAAGTGGCCGATGTTGCAGACGATGGCGCGGTCTTTCATCAGGCGCATGTGATCGACAGTGATGACGTCGAGATTGCCCGTCGCGGTCACGAAGATGTCGCCCTTCGGTGCGGCGTCTTCCATCGTGACGACTTCATAACCTTCCATCGCCGCCTGCAACGCGCAGATCGGATCGATTTCGGTGACGAGCACGCGCGCACCGGCGCTGCGCAGCGAAGCGGCAGAGCCCTTGCCGACGTCACCGAAGCCGGCGACCACGGCGACCTTGCCCGACATCATGACATCGGTCGCGCGGCGGATGCCGTCGACCAGGCTTTCGCGGCAGCCATAGAGATTGTCGAACTTCGACTTGGTGACCGAATCGTTGACGTTGATGGCCGGCCACAGCAGCTTGCCGTCCTTCTCCATCTGATAGAGACGATGCACGCCGGTCGTGGTCTCTTCGGTCACGCCGCGGATCGACTCGGCGAGCTTCTTGTAAAAGCCCGGCTTGTCCTTCAAACGCTGCTTGATCGCCGCGAACAGGATTTCCTCTTCCTCGTTGCCCGGATTGGCGAGCACCTTGGGATCGCTCTCGGCCTTGAGGCCGAGATGGACGAGCAGCGTCGCGTCGCCGCCGTCGTCGAGGATCATGTTCGGCGCGCCGCCGTCGGCCCATTCGAAGATCCGGTGGGTGTAGTCCCAATAATCGACCAGGGTTTCGCCCTTCACGGCGAAGACCGGGATGCCAGCGGCCGCGATGGCAGCGGCAGCATGGTCCTGGGTCGAGAAGATGTTGCACGAGGCCCAGCGAATGTCGGCGCCGAGATGCGCCAAGGTTTCGATCAGCACGGCGGTCTGGATCGTCATGTGCAGCGAGCCGGCGATGCGCGCGCCCTTAAGCGGTTTCTTGTCGCCGTATTCGGCGCGCAGCGCCATCAGGCCGGGCATTTCGGTTTCGGCAATGTTCAGCTCGCGGCGGCCCCAGTCGGCGAGGCTGAAATCGGCCACTTTGTAATCGCCGGCGAGGGCGGCGGCGGTCGCGGAAGAGGTTTGGATGCTCACGAAAGGCTCCTGGAATGGGGCGGGACAGAAAGGACCGGCGGATTGCGGTCAAACCGCAACGGCGCGAGTATCGCGCCGAAAGGTTATATATAAGCTAAGATTTATATTTATATATAAAGGTTTAGAGATACAACAGGGCTTAATAAAAGCCCGTGCTTTCAACGGGCTAAGGCTGCTTTGCGGCTTGAACGAGTGCCGCTCTATTCCTCTTCGTCGAAGCGGTTTTCAACCAAGCTGCTGAGCGCGGCCAACGCCTCCGCCGCCT
This sequence comes from Rhodospirillaceae bacterium, assembly GCA_947474495.1. Taxonomy (GTDB): domain Bacteria; phylum Pseudomonadota; class Alphaproteobacteria; order SMXQ01; family SMXQ01; genus CAMAVH01. Next base: position 21,207 of record CANJIM010000002.1, on the reverse strand, counting down.
GGCGGCCATCGACTTGGATGCAGAGTTCGCTGCCGGGTCCGGCGGCCAGCATCATCAGGCCCATGATCGAGCGGCCCGACACGCTGCTGCCATCGTTCACCGCCATGCACTTGCTGGCCGAAACGCGCACATTGGCGTCGAAGCCGCCGGCGGTTTTGACGAACTTGGCCGCGGCGCGGGCATGCAAGCCGCGCTTGTTGATCACCTGGACGTTGCGTTGCAGCTTGCCATCCTGCTGGACAATCGGCGCTTCGCTCATCGCCGGCTCTTCTCGCGTTCCGCCGGTGCGTCGGCGAGCAGACTGGAGGCGACGTTGATGTATTTGCGCCCCGCTTCCTGCACGGCGGTAACGGCCTGACCGAGCGGCAGGCCGTCGCGCACGCTGGCGAACTTGATCAGCATCGGCAGGTTGACGCCGGCCACCACCTCGACGCTCGATTCGCTCATCACCGAAATGGCGAGGTTCGACGGCGTGCCGCCGAACATGTCGGTCATCAGGACGACGCCGGCGCCGCTGTCGACCCTGGCGACGGCGGCGACGATGTCGGCGCGGCGACGCTCCATATCGTCCTCGGGCCCGATCGAGATGGCCGCAACATCCTTCTGCGGTCCCACCACATGCTCAAGCGCGGCAACGAATTCCTCGGCCAATCGGCCATGGGTCACCAACACCAATCCAATCATCATCGTCCCCTTGTCTTCCCGGCATAGACGTTTCCGGCACGTGTGGTCTTCGCCGCGCCCCGGCGTGCTTGCGGCGAGCGTGGCACCTTGTTTGGTCGCGAGGCCGGCTCGGCGCCCGAACCGCCGCCGAGAATATCGCGGTGCACCGTCAGCACGTCGGACGATGCATCGAAGCGTTGGCGTCGCAGCCAAGCAGCCAACCGCTCTGTGACATAGACCGAGCGGTGGCGACCACCGGTGCAGCCAATGGCGATGGTGAGGTAGCTTTTGCCCTCTTGCGCGAAGCGCGGCAGCAGCAGGGCGAGAAGATGCGTCAATGAGTCGAAGAATTCGTCAAAGCCGGCATCGGCCGCAACGTAGGCGCCGACATCCTTGTCCAAACCGCTATGCGGCTTGAGCGCCGGCACGTAATGCGGATTGCGCAGGAAGCGCGCATCGAACACCAAGTCGGCTTCGCGCGGCACACCCAGACGATAGGAAAACGAGGTGACGCAGACGGCAAGCTGCCCGCGCTTGTTGAGGCCATAGAGGCCTTCGACGATGCGGCGCAGATCGCCCGGTGCGAAATCGCTGGTGTCGATCAAACGGTCGGCACGCAGTCGCAGCTTGGCGAGCATGCGGCGCTCGTGGGCGATGCCGTCGCGCACCGGACGATCGATGGCGAGCGGATGGCGGCGGCGCGTTTCGGTATAGCGGCGCAGCAGCACATCGTCGCTGGCATCGAGAAAGAGGAGATGCGCGTCGAGATCGCTCTGCGCCATCAGGGCGTCGAGCGTCTCAAGCAGCGAGGCGACACCGAAATCGCGCGTGCGGATATCGACGCCGATGGCGAGCGGCGGCGCGCTGCGGGCCGCCTTGCGCGAGACGCCGGCGAACCCCTTGGGAGCGAGCAGGCCGGCGATCAGCGAGAGCGGCAAATTGTCGACCGCCTCGTAGCCGATGTCTTCGAGCGCCTTCAGCGCCGAGGAGCGTCCGGCGCCCGACATGCCGGTGACGAACACGACTCGCGCGCGAGCACCGGCAAGCATCGCCCTGCCGGTGGCCGAGGCCTGAGCGGGGGAGGTCGGTTTGGCGGAAGCCGCTTTGGTCTTACGCGCGGCGGATGAGGCGGAACGGGCGGTCATGCGAGGCGCTTAATAGAGCCCGAGCGCCCGCCCTCCGCAAGGCGAAGATTGTGCAGCGCAAGACGGAGCTTGAGAGCGGCCGAGACCTCGAAAGGGGCCAGCCGCAGCAGCGGCAAAGCGACACCAAGCCTTTCAAATCCCTCGGATTTTTCGGAATTATCAAGGCCCGCGCCATGCCAATCGCCGGGCAGCCGCTCAACTTCGCCAGGCGGCACGAGGGCCACCGCCAGGCAGAGCGATACCTGGGCGCGGCGGCGGACCGGCGGCAAGCGCAAAATCCCAAGCCCATAGGCTTCGATGGCGCCGAGCAGCCCGGCCGCCCGCGCCTCGGGCGGCGCCGCAGCGACGAGCCCCTCGCCCCGGCGCGTCAGCCGCACCCGGTCGTCGGCGACCAGCTTGGCGCCTTCCTGCAGGACTGCACGCAGCGCCAAGTCCGACTTGCCGCTGCCCGAGGGCCCGAGCAGCAGCACGCCGCGTGCACCGAAAGCGATGCAGGTGGCGTGGATCGTGTCGCCCTGTTTCGATTTATTCGGCGCAGCGCGCCGTTGGGGCTTTCTCGCCATGATCGGCGTCAATCGCCCGCGCCGCCAAGCGTCGGCTTGCCGGCCGCCTTGCCGATCTGCGCTTTGGTGGCCGCCGGCAATTCGACGGTGAAGCGCGCGCCGCGCACGGCGCCGCAATCGGCGGTCGGCGCGTCGTAGATGTTCTCAGCCCAGATGCGGCCGCGATGGGCTTCGACGATCTGGCGCGAAATGCTGAGGCCGAGACCTGAATGGGTGCCGAACTTCTCGCCCTTGGGTCGCTCGGTATAAAAGCGATCGAAGATCGCCTTGCGCTTATCTTCGGGAATGCCGGGGCCCTGGTCCTCGACCGTTGCCTTGATCCAGCGGCCGTCGCGCCAGACGCGCAGGCGGATCTCGCCGTTCGGCGGGCTGAACGAGACCGCATTGCCGAGCAGATTGCGGAACACCTGAACCAGACGACTTTCGATGCCCTCGACGAAGAGATCGCTGGCTGCATCGACCGCCGGCTCGTAGATCAGGCGCGGGCCTCCATCATTCACCGTCGCCGCATGGATGTCGGCGAGCGCCGCGAGAATGCCGGCAAGATCGACCGGCTCGCTTTCGGCGCGCGACAGCTCCGCGTCCAGGCGCGAGGCGTCGGAAATGTCGCTGATCAGACGGTCGAGCCGCTTCACGTCATCCATGATGATCGCCATCAGTTTACGGCGCTGATCGGCATCCTCGATACGCGCCACCGTTTCGACGGCGCTACGCAGCGAGGTGAGCGGATTCTTGATTTCGTGAGCGACGTCGGCGGCGAAGCGCTCGATGGCATCCATGCGCGTCCATAACGCGTCGGTCATCTCGCGCAACGCGGCGGAGAGATCGCCGATTTCATCGGAGCGGCGCGAGAAATCCGGGATGGCGACTTTGCGACCCTGGCCATGGCCGACGCGCTTGGCCGCCGCCGCGAGACGGCGCACCGGGCGCGCGATGGTGCCGGCAAGATAGAGCGAGACCATCACCGACATGGCCATGACGATGGCAAGCACTTGCAGGATATCGAGGCGGACGCGGCGTAGGCTGTCTTCGATGTCGTAACCATCCTTGGTGACGACGACAGCGCCGAGCACCTGTTTGTAGCGGCTGACCGGCGCGGCGGCGGACAGAACCAAATCGTCGCGCGCGTTGATATGCACTTCGGCCCGCGGCTCGCCGCGCAGCGCGTAGATGGCTTCCTCGAAATCGCCGGCGACGGGCGGCGAGGATTCGCTGTAGGGCGGATAGCTGTCCTTGTTGGGCATCAGCTCAATGGCCCATTCGTAGAAGTCGAGCAGCAGGTCGAGCGGACCGCGCGCGCTCGTGGCCGGCGGCGCCAGCGGCTGCACCGTCACGGGGCCGCCGATCACGGAGCTTGAGAGCGAATCAGCGATCAAATCGCCATTGGCGGCGAACAAGCGCACGCGCAGGCCGAGCGGACCGGCGAGACGGCGCACCAAGGGCCGCGCCATGGCGGTGAGATAATCGCCGCCTTCGCCGACATCGGACGTCACCGCCGCTTCGCCGAGCGCCTCGGCGACGATCTGCGCCTGCACGGTGAGCGACCAGAGTTCGGAGCCGATCAGGCTTTCGCGGTAGCGGTCGAGATAGAGCAAGCCGCCGGCCAAGGCGGCCAGCGTCATCACGTTGACGAAAAGAATGCGCCACGTGAGCGACAGGCCACGCCGGCGGCGGCGTTGACCGCGCGGACGGCCGAGGCGGGTGCGGCTGTCATGCTCCGGGCGGGGCGGCTCGGACGCGGAGGAAAGCTCGATCTCGTCGGTGACATCTTCGGCGCGACGCGCGCGAGAATCCTCATCCGGACCGACATGCAGGCCACCCGGATTACTTGCGCCATTCCCGGCATCGTCGCCGGGCCATCGTCGTGGCAATTGTCGCGCCAATCGATTCGTTATCCGCTTGCGAGCCTGCCGATCACTCAGACGGCCCGCGATGAACCGCTACTTGTCCTTGTAACGGTAACCGAGGCCGTAGAGCGTCTCGATCTGGTTGAATTCCTTGTCGAGCGCCTTGAGCTTGCGGCGCAGCCGCTTGATGTGGCTGTCGATGGTGCGGTCATCGACATAGACATGCTCGCCATAGGCCGCGTCCATCAGCTGGTCGCGGTTCTTCACATGGCCTGGCCGCATGGCGAGCGACTGCAAAATGAGAAACTCGGTCACGGTGAGCTGCGCCGGCTTGCCCTGCCAGGTACAGAGGTGACGCGCCGGATCGAGCAGCAGATCGCCGCGCACGACGGCGCCCTCGCCCGGCGCGGCGGGCGCCGCGCCTTCGACCGACAATTCCTTGCGACGCATTAACGCGCGGATGCGCTCGATCAGCAGACGCTGCGAGAACGGCTTGCGGATGTAATCGTCGGCGCCCATGCGCAGGCCGAGCACTTCATCCAACTCGTCGTCCTTCGATGTCAGGAAGATCACCGGCAACTGCGACTGGCGGCGCAACCGCGTCAGCAATTCCATGCCGTCCATGCGTGGCATCTTGATGTCGAGGATGGCGACATCGGGCGGCCGGTCGGTGATGCCCTTGAGCGCCTGCTCGCCGTCGGTATAGGTGCGCACTTCGAAGCCTTCGGCTTCGAGCGACATGGAGACCGAGGTCAGAATGTTCTGATCGTCGTCCACCAGGGCGATGGTACGCCGCGCTTTGGCGGGGGCGGGAGCGCCGCCGGCTTTGCTCGTCGTCTGGTCGGGCATGGACTGCTCGCTATGGGCATGAACGGGCGGGGTCGGGATGACGACCGCGCCGAAGGGATCATTTTGCATGGTTTCGGGGCCTCTGGCAAAACCCGGTTGGCCGGGCTGGGACTGTCGAGGAGGTATTAAGCCCCTGAAATTTGACGAAAAAACGGCGTTCAGACGGCCCAATGGCTAGTGCCGGCAGGCCGTTTTGCCCAGCGCTAGAGCGGCCGCCGCGAGTCGTATGATTTTTGGTGGAAAGTTCATACGAATCGATTGACCAAGTTCCGTCCGCAATTATGATGGCGGCATATTCCACCGCCCGGTTGCCGGGCGATCCTTCTTTTTGCAGATCTATGATGAGGCCGGCGCTTTTGAAGCCGGTGAGGGAGTTTTGTTCGTGATTTCCGTTCTTTTGCTCGGCCTATTGTTCGGCATGAAACACGCGATGGAGGCCGACCATGTCGCCGCCGTCGCCAGCCTGGCGACGCGCAGCAGCAGCCCGGCCGAAGCGGCGCGCTTCGGCATTGCCTGGGGGCTCGGCCACACCATCACGCTGTTCGTCTTTGGCTCGGCGGTCCTGCTGCTCGGCATGACGATCCCCGAAACCGTGGCCCATGCGCTGGAATTCGCCGTCGGCATCATGCTGGTCGGGCTCGGCATCGACGTCGTGCGTCGCATGTGGAAGCAGGGCCTGCATATCCATCCGCATCAGCATGGCAGCGAGCGGCATCTGCATCTGCACGAGCATGACTCCAAGGCGGCCAAGGCCCCGCATGGGCATGTGCCGCATTCCCATACGCACAAGCGCATGCTGCCGCTGCGCGCCCTCTGCGTCGGCCTCGTCCATGGCATGGCCGGCTCCGCCGCGCTTGTCCTCCTGACCCTCGGCACGATTGAGTCGGTCTGGCTCGGCATCGCCTATATCGCGCTGTTCGGGATCGGCTCGATCGGCGGCATGATGGTGCTGTCCTTCGCCATCGGCCTGCCGTTGCGCCTGACGGCGCACAAGCTCGGCAGCCTTTACACCGGCCTGACTGCCGCCATCGGCCTGCTGACGATCTTCCTCGGCGCGTCTATCCTGTGGGACATTGGCGTCACCCAAGGCTTATTGTTCTAGACGCAATTTTCGCGCTAGGGAGAAATTGTTATACTATAACAATTGGCCTTCGCGTATAACCGACGCGACTTCAATTCCGTTGCCCCAGGCCGCTACAAGGATCATCGCCATGGACGCCGAAACCCGCCTGACTTCCGCCGCCGCGCCCGCGAGCGTCGCCCGCACGCAAGCCGTCGCCGCCGGCGCCATCGTGTTGCTGTTCGGCAGCTTCATGCTGTTCGGCGTCGGCTTCGCCCAGCCCGAAACGATTCACAATGCGGCGCACGACACGCGGCACAGCTTCACCTTCCCCTGCCATTAAGCGCGCCTGAGGGGACTGCATCGTGATTGCCATTCTGCGCCGCATCCTGACCGCCGGTCTGCTCGCCGGTCTCGTCGCCGGCCTCGCCTTCACCGCCGTACAGCAGCTGAAGGTCGAGCCGCTGATCCTCGCCGCCGAAGTGTATGAGGAGGCCGAGGCTGCGCCAGCGGCCCACACGCATGACAGCGCCGCCGCCGCGCACGATCACGCAACAACCGGGCACAGCCACGACGCCGCAGCCTGGTCGCCCGCCGACGGCTTCGAACGCATCGCCTACACCGTGGTGGCCAACATCCTGGCCGGCGTCGGCTATGGCTGCATTTTGGTTGCTGGCATGGTGTTCGCCGGCCGCAAGCTCGACTGGCGCCGCGGTTTGCTGTGGGGCCTCGGCGGCTTTGCCGCCTTCGCCTTCGCCCCCGCCCTCGGCCTGCCTCCCGAATTGCCCGGCATGGCCGCCGCCGATCTCGCGGGGCGCCAGTTGTGGTGGATCGCCACGGCGCTCGCCACCGCCGCCGGCCTCGGTCTGATCGTCTTTGCGCCGATTAAGCTCCGCATTGCAGCGGTCGCCGTCGGCGTGGCTTTGATCGTCCTGCCGCATCTGATCGGCGCGCCGGAACATGCTGCCGAATCCGGCGCTCTTCCTGCCGAATTGGCCGCGCGCTTCGCCGTCGCTTCGCTGATCGCCCAGGCCGCCTTCTGGGCCGCGCTCAGTGCCGTCGCTGGCCATCTGCTCGGCCGCGCCTTGCCGGCTACGGCACTGCCCCGGTCCGTCGCCGCCTAACGGACGACCACGGCCAATAGCGGCAAATCTCGCTACGAATCGTTAACCATTCGGCCGCTATGCTGTCATCGTCCATTAAGCCGCCTGGGGGGCCTCTTTCACCAAAGAGGTGATCGATGTCTGATCTCTTCACGTTCGAGCGCCGTGATCTTTTGCGCTGGCTGCTCGCCGTGGTCTGCGGCAGCTGGCTGCTCGGCGCCACCCTTCATGTAATCAACAGCAGCAAGACCGACGTGCCGCTCGACGGCGCCAACTTCTACATGCCTTATGAACGCCAGCTGGCGGCCTGCAACGAGCTGCGGACCTCGCAGGCGAAGTACGACTGCACGAGCAAGCTGATGCTCGGGCGCGACCGCAGTCTGTTCTCCAAAATTCTGATCGTCTTGGTGGCGCCGATCGCCCTCGTCGGCGCGGTCGGCTTCATCGCCTTCGCGCGGCGGGTGCGGCGCGACCGCGAACATCAGCGCGCCGCGCGCGAAGCCTATCAAGCGCAGATGTCGGCTTACCGCGAGAAAATCGCGGCGGAAGAAGCCGAGATCGCGTCCGGTGTGCGCAAGGAAGAAATGTTCCTGGACGACGACGGCAACCTCGTCACAGCGCCGGCCCACCTGTCGCGCTGGAAGGAAGAGGCGAGCTAAGCGGGCCGAACTTTAGTGGATCGCCGCCCAGTCGTCGCCGACACCGGTCTCGACGATCAACGGCACGTCGAGTTCGAGGGCCGGTAGTGTCGCGCGCTCCATCACCTCGCGCACGATCTTGGCGGTCTTGTCCGCCTCGCCTTCGGGCAATTCGAACACCAGTTCGTCGTGCACCTGCAGCAGCATCTTGGCTTTCAGGCCGGCTCCCTTCAGCGCGTCCGGCACGCGAATCATGGCGCGCTTGATGATGTCGGCGGCGGCGCCCTGCAGCGGCGCATTGATCGCGGCCCGCTCGGCGAAGCTGCGGCGCGCCGGAATCTTGTCGTTGATCCAGGGCACATGGATTTTGCGGCCGAAGATCGTCGTGACGAACCCCTGCTTGCGCGCGATCTCCTTGGTGCGCTCCATGTAGTCCTTGATGCCCGGATAGCGCTCGAAATAGGCCTTGATATAAGTCGAGGCCTCGCCTTGCGGGATGCCGAGTTGGTTGGCGAGACCGAAGGCGCTGATGCCGTAGATGATGCCGAAATTGATGGCTTTCGCCTTGCGGCGGATCATCGGATCCATGCCCTTAACCGGCACGCCGAACATTTCCGACGCGGTCATGGCGTGAATATCGAGCCCGTCGCGGAAGGCCTTTTTCAGCGTATCGATGCCGGCGACATGGGCGAGCAGGCGCAATTCGATCTGCGAATAGTCGGCCGATAACAACTTGCAGCCCTTTTCCGCGATGAAGGCGCGGCGGATCTTGCGGCCTTCCTCGGTGCGCACCGGGATGTTCTGCAGGTTGGGGTCGTTCGACGACAGGCGGCCGGTGGCCGCGCCGGTCATGCCATAGCTGGTATGGACGCGGCCGGTCTTGGGATGAATCTGCTCGGCCAGCGCATCGCTATAGGTGCTTTTCAGCTTGGCGATCTGCCGCCAATCGAGCACGCGCGCCGGCAGGTCGTGGCCTTGCGCGGCCAGTTCCTCCAGCACGTCGGCGCCCGTCGCGTAAGCGCCGGTCTTGCCCTTCTTGCCGCCGGGCAGACTCATCTCGTCGAACAGCACCTCGCCGAGCTGCTTGGGCGAGCCGACGTTGAACGCGCGGCCGGCGAGTTTCTGAATCTCGGCTTCGAGCAGATGCATGCGCTTCTCGAAATCGGCGGACAGGCCGTGCAGCACCTCGCGGTCGACCTTGATGCCATTGCGCTCCATATCGGCGAGCACGCCGATCAAGGGCCGCTCCAAGGTCTCATAGACGGTGACCATATGGTCCGACACGAGACGCGGCTTGAGCAGCGCATGAAGCCGCAAGGTAACGTCGGCGTCTTCGGCGGCATAGCAGGTCGCGGCATCGAGATTGACGCGATCGAACGTCACTTGCTTGCGGCCCGTGCCGGTGACGTCGCCATATTTGATCGTGCTATGGCCGAAATGCAGATCGGCCAGCTCGTCCATGCCATGCCCATGCAGGCCGCCTTCGAGCACGTAGGACAGCACCATGCTGTCGTCGACCGGCCCGATCCGCACGCCGTAGCTCGCCAGCACCTGCGTGTCGTATTTGATGTTGTGGCCGATCTTGAGGACGCCCTCGTCCTCCAGCAATGGCTTGAGCAAATCGAGAGCCGTCTGCAGCGCGATCTGTTTGGGCCGGCCCGCCGTCTCGCCCGGCGCGACGCCGAGATCGAGCGCGCCTTGATCGGCGGTAGGATCGAGATGGCCGAGCGGCAGATAGGCCGCCTCGCCCGGCACGATGGCGAGCGAGATGCCGACCAACTCGGCCTGCATGGGATCGAGCGACGTGGTTTCGCTGTCGAATGCGACAAGGCCGGCATCGCGCGCCTTGGCGATCCACAGCCGCAGCGCGTCCTCATCCTGAATGCAGTGATAGCTTTTCGAATCGGGCATCTTGCTCAAGCCGGCGAGCAAGGCCGCCTGTTGTTCGCCGAGCACGACGGGCGCCGCATCGCTCTTGCCGGGCCGTGCGACGGAGAGTTTCGGCGGCGCAAAACTGTCGGGCAGCGGCTTCTCGCCGCCGGCCGCAGCGCCGAGATCGAGATCGGTGACCTTGAGACCGCGCGCCGCGAGATCGCTGCCAACGCGGGCCAGCAGCCGGTTGAAATCCTGCGCCTGGAGAAAGCCGAGCAACACGCCCGGATCGGGCGGTCTAATCACGAAATCGGTGTAGATTTCACTGACCGGCACATTCTCTTCAAGGCGCACCAGATCGCGCGACATGCGCGCCTTGTCGATGTTGGCCAGCAGGTTCTCGCGCCGCTTGGGCTGCTTGATCTCACCGGCGCGGGCCAGCAAGGTGTCGAGATCGCCGTAGGTGTTGATCAGTTCGGCGGCGGTCTTGTAGCCGATGCCCGGCACGCCTGGCACGTTGTCGACCGCGTCGCCGGCCAGCGACAGCACGTCGAGCACCTTCTCGGGCGCCACGCCGAACTTCTCGTGGACTTCGGCATGGCCAATGCGCTTCTGCTTCATCGGATCGAGCAGCGTCACCTTGTCGGAGACAAGCTGCATCAAATCCTTGTCGGACGAGACCACAGTCACCTCGTCGCCATTGGCGACGGCCGCCTTGGCGTAGGTCGCAATCAGGTCATCAGCTTCGTAGCCTTCCATCTCGATGCAAGGCACGTTGAAGGCGCGCGTCGCTTCGCGGATCAGCGCGAATTGCGGCACGAGATCTTCCGGCGCCTCGGGGCGGTTGGCCTTGTAGGCGGGATAAATATCGTTGCGGTAGTTCTTGCGCGCCGCGTCGAAGATAACGACGAGATAATCCGTTTCCAGATCGGCGATCAGCTTCATCAGCATCTGCGAGAAGCCGAACACGGCATTGACCGGGGTGCCGTCGCGCCGCGTCATCGGCGGCAGGCCATGATAGGCGCGGAAGATGTAGCCCGAACCGTCGATCAGATAGAGATGCTTCGGCCCCGCGCTCGATTCACTGCCGGCCGCTGTCTGCGCAGGCGCTTTAGCCATCAGTGCGCGTGGGGCTTGGCGCCCGCCTTCAGCACATATTTGCGGTCGCAGTAGGGGCACTCGACCTCCCCCTTGCCTTCCAGGCTGAGATAGACGCGCGGATGGCCGAGGGCGCCACCAGGGCCGTCGCAAGCGACCGTCACATCATTGACGGCAATGGTCTCGGGCGGGGTGAGGGAATTGGACGCGGCCATGGAATCTCCGGGGCGAGCGATAAGGAATGGAACTGCGGAAGGCATCGGCGGGCCATTTGCGCCCGTGGTTTGACGGGGGCCGCCGAGGGGGCCAGAATAACGTCCGCATCATACCCCCGGGCCCCACTCCCTCTCAACCCTTCTGGGCCTCAACCCATTTGGCCACCCCCATGCCCCCGATTTCCGCTTCAGACGCCGGCTGGCCCGACTATGCCGTCGAGATTTCCGGTCTGACCAAGACCTATGCCGCCGGCAAGAGCACGCCCGCGAAAACCGCCCTGCGCGGCATCGACCTAAAAATTCCGCGCGGCTCCTTCTTCGGCCTGCTCGGCCCCAACGGCGCCGGCAAATCGACGACGATCAATATTCTTGCCGGCCTGGTCAACAAGACCGCTGGCGAAGTCCGCATCTGGGGCCATGACGTCGAGAAAGACACGCGCGCCGCGCGCCTGTCGATCGGCATCGTGCCGCAGGAATTGAATATCGATCCGTTCTTCACGCCGCGCGCCTTGCTCAATCTGCAATCGGGCTTTTACGGCGTGCCGACGGCGGAGCGGCGGACCGACGAGATCCTGCGCGCCGTCGGCCTCACCGACCAAGCCGAGGCCTACGCCCGCACTTTGTCTGGCGGCATGCGCCGCCGCCTGCTGATCGGCAAGGCCATGCTGCACAACCCGCCGATTCTGGTGCTCGACGAGCCGACCGCCGGCGTCGACATCGAACTGCGCCAGAGTCTGTGGGCCTACATGAAGGCGATGAACGAGCAGGGCACGACGATCCTGCTGACCACCCACTATCTCGAAGAAGCCGAGAAGCTGTGCGACCGCATCGCCATCATCGACAAGGGCGACGTCGTCGCCTGCGACACGACGAGCGCGCTCTTGCACCGGCTCGACCGCAAGGAACTGGTCGTGACAGCGGCCGACGACATCGCCGGCGTACCGCCGGCCTTGCAACGATTCGCGCCGGAACTGCTGCCGCCGCGCCGCATCGCCTTTCGCTATCAGCCGAGCCAGACCCAGATCGGCGAGATTTTTGCGGCCCTGCGCGAGGCGGGCGTCGTCATCGCCGACGTCACCACTGAGGAAAGCCGGCTAGAGGACATCTTCCTTGAACTGACCGGCGGCCGGCGCGCCGCGGCCCTCGCCGACGCGGCGGCACTGTAAAGCGTTTGGTGCCGGATTTGCATGGCGCACAATCTCGTCACCGCTGCAGGATGTTTCGCCTTGTCCGCGTTTTGTCGCTGTCCACAGCTCTTCTCCTTGCGGCCTGCATGCCGCGTTATCTGCCGGCGGGCTCGCCGGTGAACACCCCGGCTCTCGACATGGCGCAAGACGGCGCCGCCATCGTGGCCGCTGACGGCTTGCGGCTGCCGCTGCGCAGTTGGCCCGCCGAGGGCACCCCCAAAGCCGTCATTCTCGCGCTTCACGGCTTCAACGATTATTCCAATGCCTTCGAAGAGCCCGGCAAATATTGGGCGGCGCGCGGCGTCACCACCTATGCCTACGATCAACGCGGCTTCGGCCGCGCGCCGGATACAGGACGCTGGGCTGGTATCGAGACCTATATCGACGATTTGCGCGTGGCCGCAGGGCTGATCCGCGCGCGCCATCCCGGCGTCCCGTTGTTCGTGATGGGCGAAAGCATGGGCGGCGCCATCGTGCTCACCGCCATGACGCAGGATCGGCCGCCCACTGCCGACGGTGTTATTCTCGTCGCTCCCGCTGTGTGGGACCGCAGCCACATGCCGTTCTATCAGACTTGGGCGTTGTGGATCGCTAGCCATACGCTGCCGTGGATGCAACTCTCCGCCAAGGGACTCGACATCCTGCCGTCGGACAATATCGACATGCTGCGCAAGCTGTCGGCCGATCCCTTGGTCATCAAATCAACGCGCATCGACACCATCGGCGGCCTCGTCGACCTGATGGACACCGCCTTCAGCCTGTCGCCGCAACTGACGACGCGAAGCCTGATCCTTTATGGCGCGCGCGACGAAGTGGTGCCGAAAGCGCCGACGCTCGACATGATGTCGCGCCTGCCGCGCGCCAAGCAGGGTGAAGGCCGTCATCAAATTGCGATCTACAGCCGCGGCTATCACATGCTGTTGCGCGATTTACAGGCAGAGACCGTGCTTGCCGATATTTTCAGCTGGATGACAACTCCGGCCCTGCCCTTGCCCTCGCGCGCCGATGCGGCGGCCCAGGATGAACTGGCGTCCCATCACTAAGGTTTGCGGAACCGAGGCTCTTCATTGCACGTTTGAGACTCGATGAGCTTCTGCTGCGCTGCAGCATGATCTGGTTACCGCTCTGAGACTTGCCGCCTGGCCCTGGGCCGCCTTAGTCTCAGGAATCGATTCCCCCATTGCGCACACTCACGGAGATTTTCCCACATGCTCTTCTCCCTTCACGCGCCGCGCTTCACTCGCCGCGCCGCTTTGGTTGCGACGGCGCTTGCCGCGGTTGCCGCTCCCTTCGGCGCCGCTCAAGCGCAGAACATTCAGCAGCTCAAGATCATGGCGCCGGCCGCTCCCGGTGGCGGCTGGGACTCCACTGCACGGCAGATGCAGTCGGCCATCACCCAGGCCGGCATCGTCAAGAATGTGCAGGTCGCCAATGTGACCGGCGCCGGCGGCACCATCGGTCTCGCCTCGCTCGTCAACAACATGAAGGGCGACGGCTCGCAGCTGATGGTCAACGGACTGGTCATGGTCGGCGCTATCCTGACCAACAAGTCCGCCGTCACACTGCAGCAGACCACGCCGATCGCACGCCTGACCGGCGAGTATGAAGTGATCGTCGTGCCGGCCGCATCGCCGATCAAGACGATGAAAGAACTCGCCGAGAAGATCAAAGCGAACCCCGGCGCGGTCGCCATTGCCGGCGGCTCCGCTGGCGGCACCGACCACATTCTCGCCGGCCTGATCGCCAAGGATGTCGGCGCCGATCCGTCGAAGATCAACTACGTGCCCTTCTCGGGCGGCGGTGAAGCGCTCGCCGCGATCATGGGCAACCATGTCGCCGCCGGCATCAGCGGCTACGGCGAATTCGTCGGCCCGATCAAAGCGGGTCGCCTGCGCGCCCTCGCCGTCTCGGGCGAGAAGCGTCTGGCCGGTCTGCCCGATGTCCCGACGCTCAAGGAAAGCGGCGTGAACATCGAACTCGCCAACTGGCGCTCGGTCGTGGCGCCTCCTGGCCTGAGCAAGGAACAGACCGCAGCGCTGCTCGATGTCGTCGACAAGATGGTCAAAAGCCCGCAATGGAAAGCGACCCTCGAGAAGAATGACTGGGTCGATCTTTACATGCCGGGCGACCAGTTCGCCGCATACATGAAGGCGGAGGATGTCCGTATCACCGACATTCTCAAGACCATCGGCCTCGTGAAGTAATTCGCGGACCGCAAAACGAGGGACCGGCCAGCGTGCCGGTCCCTTTCGTTTCGCAGACCTCGCAACGAGTAAGCTCCCGTTATGACCGATCAGATCATCCATCCTCGGCGCCATCGCTTCCTCCGCGGCGAAATCTTGCTCGCTCTCGGCGTCGTCGCCCTCGGCATTGCTTATATCTTCGGGACGATGGCGATCCCCGTTTCGACCAGCGGCTATTCGCGAGTCGGCCCGGCCGACTTTCCCTGGGGTGTCTCGATCGCGCTGATCGTCATCGGCGGGTTCTTGCTGCGCGAAGCGCTGTCTGGCCAATGGGTCGGTGAAGGCGCCCAAGCCGACGCCCCGGCCTTTACCCTGGTGCCCTTTGCCTGGATCAGCCTCGGCCTCATCCTGGATCTCCTACTGATCGAACCGGCCGGCTTCGTCGTCGCTTCGGCGGTTCTTTTCGTTTGCACGGCTTATGGCTTCGGCGCGCGCAACTGGCTGTTCACCAGCGTCATCGCCATCGTGCTGTCGTTCCTCACCTATGTCGGCTTCAGTTACGGCCTCGACGTCGGTCTGCCGCCCGGCCTGCTGGAGGGCCTCGTCTGATGAGTACGCTCGATGCCTTGATGCACGGCTTCTCGGTCGCGCTGACGATTCAAAACCTCGGCTGGGCGCTGCTCGGCGTCACCCTCGGCACGGCCGTCGGCGTGCTGCCCGGCATTGGTCCGGCACTCACCGTCGCGCTCTTGCTGCCGATCACCTTCAACCTCGATCCGACCAGCGCCTTCATCATGTTCGCCGGCATCTATTACGGCGGCATGTACGGCGGCTCCACCACCTCGATCCTGCTCAACACGCCCGGCGAGAGCGCCTCGATCATCACCTCGATCGAAGGCAACCTGATGGCCAAAAAAGGCCGCGGCGGCCCGGCGCTCGCCACCGCCGCGATCGGCTCTTTCGTCGCCGGCACCATCGCCACAGTTCTGCTCACCTTTCTTGCACCTGCCGTCGCCGACTTCGCGCTGCGCTTCGGCCCGGCGGAATATTTCGCCCTGATGGTGTTGAGTTTCACCACTGTCTCCGCCGTGCTCGGCAATTCGCTGCCACGCGGCCTCGCCAGCCTGCTGTTCGGCGTCGCGCTCGGTCTCGTCGGCATCGACACGCAGACCGGCCAGGCGCGCTTCGCCATGGGCGTGCCGCAAATGCTCGACGGCATCGACATCGTCATCGTCGTCATCGGACTGTTCGCCGTCGGAGAGACCTTTTACGTGGCGACGCGCAAGACCGGTCCCGAGACGATCAACAGCGTCAAAGGCTCGACCTGGATGACCAAGGACGACTGGAAGCGCTCGTGGAAGCCGTGGCTGCGCGGCACCGCGCTCGGCTTTCCGTTCGGCGCCATGCCGTCGGGCGGCGGCGAAATTCCGACGTTCATGTCCTATGCCATCGAAAAGCGCCTGACGACCAAGCCCGAGGAATTCGGCAAGGGCGCCATCGAAGGCGTCGCCGGGCCCGAGGCGGCCAACAATGCCGCCGCCGCCGGCGTGCTGGTGCCGCTGCTGACGCTGGGGCTTCCCACCTCGGCGACCGCCGCCATCATGCTGGCCGCTTTCCAGCAGTACGGCCTGCAACCCGGCCCGCTGCTATTCGACAATTCGCCGGACCTGGTGTGGGGCCTGATCGCCAGCCTTTATATCGGCAACGTCATGCTGCTGGTGCTGAACCTGCCGCTCGTCGGCCTGTGGGTGAAGCTGTTGCAGATCCCGCGGCCCTATCTTTACGGCGGCATTCTGATCTTCGCGACGCTCGGCACTTACAGCCTCAACAATTCGGTCGTCGATCTGATCACTCTCTATGTCGTCGGCATCGTCGGCTTCCTCATGCGGCGCTTCGACATTCCGGTGGCGCCGGCTGTGATCGGCCTGATCCTCGGCCCGCTCGCCGAACAGCAGATGCGCCGCGCCCTTGCCATCAGCCAAGGCGACTTCACCGTCTTCGTGCAGGAACCGATCTCGGCCGGCCTGCTTGCCGTCGCCGTGATCGTGTTGCTCGGGCCGATGCTGTGGAAGCTCGTGGTCCGCAAGAAGCCGGCCGCGTGACGGCGGCGGCAACCAGCAGCCGCGTCATCCCGCTGCTGCTGGCCCTTCTGCTTGCCGTAAGCCCTGCGCTGGCCGCCGACTGGCCGAGGGACAAGCTTGGCGCGGCGTCCGCCTGGGATGACGCCTATGACGCCAGGGCGCAGAGCCGCTTCATCCCGATCCAACTGATCCTGCCGGGACCGTGGGACGGCGCGCGTTCAATCGATCTTCCGGCGGCTAGCTTCACCGATCCCGACGGTGACCGCTGGAAGGGCCCGCTCGACGACCGCGACGCCTTCACAGAACAGGCCATTCGCGTCTACGAGCGCAGCCGCTACACGAAAGCCGAAGGCCATATCGATCAGCGCTTCGCGGTGCGGGCCGAGTTGGACGGGCTCGGCCGCCTGTCCGACTCGCGATTCGGCGGCCTCAAATGTTCCGGCGAAATCAAATTCCCGCTCGGCGAATGGCGGCAAGGCGAAGTGCGCAAAAACAGTTTCCTGTGTCGCGCCGGACGCGGCCAGCCCAAAGGCCGCACCAACACGATCACCATCGAGAAGATCGATTTCGTCTGCCGCGGCGTGGCGCATTGCCTCCAGTTCACCTGGCTGCACGAGATCGAGGGCCAAGCCGAGCCGTCCGACTATCGCCGCTATGTGTTCGCCCCCGGTCTCGGTGAAATCGCCCACGATCGGTTGCGCTGACCGGCCGAGTGCTGGCCGACCAGCGCTTCAATAGAGCCCGCGCGGCGCGCTTTTGGGTTAAGCGCGCGCGACGCGCGACGATCCCGCCTCAACGACGAAGCTCGCCTTGGTCTCGAGCGGTGCGTCCGGCTTCGAGACGAAGGGCACCGTGCGAAAATGCGCCGTCATCTTGGTCGGCGTCGCCTCATGCAGCGTATAACCGCGCCGGTCGTTGAAGAACTTGATATGGGGGTTCTTGGCGACGATCGCCTCCGCCGCCGGCGTGCTTTCCGCGCCGTCGCCGGTCGAGGTGATCGATGTGGCGACGAATTCGGTGCCGACCGTCGCGCTTTTCTCGTTATCGAAATCGGCCTTCAGTTCGCCGACCCAGGCGTTGTGCACATCGCCGGTCAACACGCAGAGATTCTGCACGCGCGCCTCGCTAACGAACTTCAGCAGCCGGTTGCGCGCGTCGGGATAGGCGTCCCACTTGTCGAGGCTGTAAGCGTAGTTCGGCGCATCGCCGCTGCGGCGCTGCATCATCATCACCTGCTGCGCCAGCACGTTCCACTTCGCCTGGCCGCCGCGCAAGCCTTGCATGAGCCACTTTTCCTGGGCATCGCCGAGAATATGCGAGCCCGGACGGAGACGGTCATCGCAGGCCATGGTGGCACCGCGGCAGGGCTGGTCGTCACGGAAGCTGCGCGTGTCGAGCGAGTGCAAGGCCACGAGATTGCCAAAATCGAGACGGCGGTAGGCGGTGATGTCGGTGCCGCGCGGCAGCTGCGCGCGACGCACCGGCATCGCCTCGTACCACGCCTGCAGCGCCATCTGCTTGCGAAAGGCGAAGAGCTCGGGTGGCACGGCAACGGGGAAGCCTTCACCGCCATCTTCCTCGGAATAGGCGCCGGCCCAATTGTTGTCGACCTCATGGTCGTCAAAACTGACGATGAAGGGATGGGCGGCATGGGCCGCCTGCAGATCCGGATCGAGTTTGTAGAGAGCATAGCGATTGCGATAATCGACGACAGAGTGGATCTCATCGGCATCGTAATCACGCACCGGTATGCTTGCGTTGCGCCGGTTGCGGCTCTCGTAGATGTAATCGCCATAATGGAAAACGAAGTCGAGGTCTTCGCCGGCGACGTGGCGCCAGGCGGTGAACCAGCCGTCGTCGTAACGCTGACAGCCGGCGTTGACGAACGTTACCTTCTCGGCCGTGGCGCCCGCCGCCGGCGCCGTCTTGGTGCGGCCGATGGGGCTGATCTCCTGGCCGGCGCGGAAGCGGTACCAATAGGGCCGCGCGGGCGACAAGCCATCCGCCTCGACATGGACCGAATGGCCGAGTTCAGGCCTGGCCAACGCGGTGCCCTTTTGCACGACGTCGCGAAAGCGCGCGTCCGTGGCGATCTCCCAACCAACCTCGACGGCGCGCATCGGCATGCCGCCGCCGTTCAGCGGCTCGGGGGCCAGACGCGTCCACAGCACCACGCCGGTCGGCAGCGGATCGCCCGAGGCGACACCGAGACGGAACGGATAGCGCGCGAAGACCGGATCGGCCCAAACCCGGGCCGGATGGATCATGGCGAAGGCGGCCGCGGCGGCAGAGCCGGCGATGAAACCACGGCGTGAAAACGGCGAAATCGGCATGGCGGCAGCCCCCAAGGTTCGGATTTAACCTGGGGCGATTGAAGCGCCGCCGCGAGAAACTTTGCCGACAGGCGCTTGACCGGACGATGACCCTTTGTCGCGTGATTCAGCGACAGTCGTTGTGGATTGCCGCTAACTCAAATCCGGCGGACAGCGCACGGCATGTTCGCGCTTGCTGCCGACGCCCTTGGCGACGGCGCGCTTGTAGATCTCCATGGCGGCGGCGATGTCGCCGAGGCCGAGGCCCATGAATTTGTAGAGCGTCAGATCGGTGCCGGCCGGACGCGCCGTCTTGCCGTTGGCCGCCTTGACGATCGCCGAGAGCTGCTGGACCGCGCCCCAGCCGGCGCCGATTCCGGCCGCGAAGGCGTCGTTCAGCTCGCGGGCGTTTTCCTGGCACTGCTCGATATTGTCGACGACGATCATTGAAGCGCGCGCGACGACGTCGGGAAAAATCTCGGCATAGGCCGGGATGATGGCGCCGCCCGCCGTCACATGGGCGCCCTTGGCGATCATCTCGGCTTTCAAGAAGGGTTCGCGGGCGCGCGTGAAGGTGGCGACCATCGGCGCGTCCTTGACGCAGTCTTCCAGCGAGCCGGCGTTGACCACCTCGAAGGGGAATTGCGTCTTCACCAGCTCGACGAAGGAGGCGCGATTGGCCGGCGTCGGCGAGAAGACGCGCAGACGCTTCAAGGGACGCGCCACATGCACGGCGGCGACCTGGGTGATCGACTGCTTGCCGGTGCCGACGATGGCGAGATCGTCAGCGCCTTCGGGCGCCAGATATTTCGTCGCCACCGAGGCGAGCGCGGCGGTGCGCATCTGCCCGAGGGCAATCGATTCGAAGATCGCCTTGACCTTGCCGTTGCCAGCGTCATGCAGGATCGTCAAAGGCTCCGACGAGCCGCCGACGTTGCACCACATCTTGCCGCCGGCGAACCCTTCGGAGACGAACTGCGCGCCGGTGACGTTGACCGAGCCGGCGTCCCACACCGTCTGCGCCTTGTACATGTTGACCGCCTTGCCCTCGGCCTCGAGCAGCAGCGCGCGCTCCAGCGCGGCGACGACGCCGGACAGGTTGATCAGCGAGGTGACGTCCTTCTCGGTGAGCCAGAGGAAGGGCGGCAGCGGCTGGGCGTCGGCCATGGAACACTCCGAAGCAGGGGATATTGCGGCGAGAGGCCTGAGATAAACCGCCCATTCTCATCTGACAAGTCTTGGCCCTGGCAAGCCGGCCCCACGGCCGCCGCTCTGCGGCGAAATCTGCTAGTCTCAAGCCCGATCCGCAGCCCCCGCAGGAGCCCCGCCCATGTATATCGCCATGAACCGTTTCCGCATCGTCAAAGGCCAGGAGGCCGAATTCGAGCGTATCTGGCGCGAGCGTGACAGCCACCTGAGCGAGGTGCCGGGCTTCGTCGAATTCCACCTGCTACGCGGCCCCGCGGCGGAGGACCACACGGTCTACCTGTCGCACACCATCTGGGCGAGCGAGGAGGCCTTCGTCGGCTGGACCAAATCCGAAGCCTTCCGCCTGGCCCATGCCAACGCCGGCAAGGGCCGCGAAGGCATCTACCTCGGCCCGCCCAAATTCGAGGGTTTCCTGTCGGTGCAGACGGTGCTGCAAGACGGCAGCCGCAAGGCCGGCTGACCCGGCCAAACGCCCGCAAAGCCGCCCCATCCCCCCGCCGCCCTGCCGTGGACTTGGGCCGGCCTTTCGCCTAAAGTGCCGCCGCGCCGCACCCGTAGCTCAGCTGGATAGAGCGCTGCCCTCCGAAGGCAGAGGTCACAAGTTCGAATCTTGTCGGGTGCGCCAGAATATCAATGGGTTAGTAGTTACTTGCTAAATCACACTCCAGCCTAGCTAGCGCATAGCTAGCAAAAATTTCCTGAGTGGCTAGCCTCATGCGGTCACACTAGCCTCATGCGGTCACAGCTGTGACCTCCCGCATTTAATTGCGCATGGATCCAAGCCAGCACGAAGCCACACACACCCGGTGCCCATAGCGCCCCAGCCCGCTCTTTCAGCTTCTCCCGGTAAACCGGAGAGGCGCTCAATCCTGCATCGAGATCCCCACCAACGCCGCCCTCAGCGCATCGCGCTGATCTGGCGTCAGCGATGCTGCGTCGATGGTTGTCGTCTCGATCTGAACCGGGCCACCGGCGGGGCCTGTAAGCTCGCGCCCCTGACGATCTTCCCAGCCGCTGGCTGCACGGCTGCGGTTGCGTAGCCCCAGCGACACGATCTGGGCGCTGCCGGCCTCGCCATTGGCCATTGCGAGTGCGCGCTCCTCCCACCACAGCAAGGCATGGTGGCGGCCCTCCTGAATGGCCTGCTCGAACTCTGGGTGCTTGTGCTGCCACGTATAGAGG
>CANJIM010000001.1 GCA_947474495.1 Rhodospirillaceae bacterium | reverse complement strand
TTGTAGGTGGCGACGCGTAGCGCGCCACCCTGCCGAGGCGGCATATCAAGCATTTTGTGCCTTCAATTCAGGGCGCTTGTCGCGTGATTCGCGCCGCCCGCTGATCTCGTCGCCGAGCCAGACGGCGAACCCGACGAAGAGCGGTAAAAGATAATAGATCGCGCGGAAAACGAGAAGGCCGGTGACGACGCCATGGCCGGGAAAGCTCCTGGCGAAGACATATTCCAGCACGCCCCAGCCGCCCGGCACATGGGCGATGATGGCGGAGAACTCCGAGCCCACGAACAGCGTGGCGACATCCGGATAGGGGATCTTGGCAAAGCTGGCGAGGGCGCTGTAGAGCACGCCGGCGACGCAGACATAATTCAGGCTGCTCAAGAGCAGTTGGCCCATAGCGACCCGCCAATCCGGTAGGCGCAGGCGATAGCGTGCGATCCGCAACGGGGCCTGGGCCAGCACAGACGTGGCGATGTAGACGACGCACAAGGCGAGGCCGCCGCCGCCGATGGCGCGCAGGCTGGCGGGCGAAAGATCGAGAATTCGCGCCAGAGTTTCGCCATGCCAAAACAAAGCGATCCCGCCGACGAATCCGAGGCCCAGCGCGACACTGATGCCAGAGAAGACGACGATCTCGCCGATCGCCGTCAGGCCGAGGCCGCGCCGGCCGTACATGCGATAGCGGATCGCGCCGCTGCTCAGCGCCGAAAGCCCGAGGCTATGGCCAATCCCAAGAGCGCCGACAGCCGTGCGCCAAATCCGCGTCCTGGAGATAACCGGCGCATCGTTGTTGGCGCCGCGCTCGGCATATCGCACGGCGAGGACCTCCATCGCCGAGATGCAGGTGAAGCTACAGGCCGTCAGCAGCAGCGCGAGAATGATGTGTTGCGGCGACGTGCTTTGCAGCGAGTGGACGACGTCACGGAACTCATAGCGCTGGAGAACGCCATAAAATAGAAAACTGCCGAATAGCGCGGCAAACAGGCTGAGGGCGAAGAGGAGATAGCGGCGGGTCATGGTTAGGGGAACGCATGGCCAGTGCGCCCTGTTCCAAGGAACCAACCGATATTCCGGCAGTTAATAGACTGTTCGTTCAATTTCTGCGGTTTGCCCCTTTTTGCGCCATGCGAGACAGCAGCCCTCCAGCCAAGTCCCTTTTCACGCCGGGCGAGAATTGCCACTCAGTGGCGGATTTCTCCCGCTTTGCCCTTTTGATCGATGGCGCAGCTTATTTCACAGCGCTTGAGACGGCGCTCGCCAATGCGCAACGCCGTATCGTCATTCTCGGCTGGGACTTCAACAGCTTGATCAAGCTGCGTCCGCAAGACGGTGATGAATCACCGAGCCTGGGCGACTATTTGCGCGCCTTGGCCGACACCAAGCCTGAACTCGAGATCTATGTCTTGGTCTGGCGCAATTCGATTTTTTACGGCGCCAATGTGGACATCCCTCTTTCACTGACGCCGCGTTGGTGTGATCACCCACGCATCTATTTCAAGCTGGACGACGCCCATCCCTGGGGCGCCTGTCATCATCAAAAGATCGTCTGTATCGATGATGCGCTCGCCTTCACCGGTGGCATCGACCTGACGGAAGGTCGCTGGGACACGTCAGAGCATCAGCCGGAGCATCCTTTGCGCGTCAAGGACAGCGGCGAAGCCTATCGGCCGGTGCATGACGTGCAGGCAATGGTCGACGGTGCGGCGGCGCAGGTCATCGCCGCAATCGCTGCGGATCGTTGGCGGATCGCCGGCGGCGAACCTTGGGCTCCGTTGTCGCCGATCGAAGCGCCATGGCCGGAGCATATCGCGCCGCACTTGACCGATCACGCGGCGGCCGTCGCGCGTACCCTGCCGGCTTATGAGGCGCAGGCCGACGTCGCCGAAATCCGCAGTCTCAATCAGGCCCTGCTGTTGGCGGCGGAGCGGTCGATCTATATCGAGAGCCAATATTTCGCCTTGCCGGAAATCGCCGAGGTGCTCGCCTGGCATCTCGGTCGACATGACGGCCCGGAGGTTGTGCTGGTCGTCAATGTCGAATCGAACGGCATGATCGAGCAGTATGTCATGGCAAACAACCGCGACCGCATGTTCGCGCTGCTGCGTCATGCCGACAAATATAACCGTTTGCGTACCTATCATCCGATCTCCTGCACGGAGCCGGAGTGCCAGATCAAGACTCATTCCAAGTTGCTGATCGTCGACGATCGCTACTTGCGGGTCGGCTCGTCGAATTTCAACGCCCGTTCGCTCGGCCTCGACACGGAATGCGATGTGGCGCTGGAAGGCTCGAGCGATGAAGCGCGCAAGTCGATCGCGCGGATGCAAGCCATGCTGCTCGGCGAGCATCTCGGCGTTGCCCCGGCGAAGTTCGCCGTGGCCCTGTCACGCAGCGGCTCGTTGATCGACGCGATCGAGACCTTCAATCAAGGGGAAGGTCAGAAGGGGCGGCGGCTCAACGCCTACCCTGAGCTGCCGCCTGAAACCGAGATGTCGCTGGCGCCGGGCAGCAGCCTACTCGATCCGGATCGCCCCATCGATCTCGGCTATCTCTGGGAGAAGTTGACGTCGCCGTCGCCCTAGGCCGTCGCCCTAGACGGGCCACAGCCCTTTATCCTTGAGGAATTTGATCAGCGGCGCATCGAACGCCATCGGATCCTCGATGCAGCAGGCATGACCGGTGCCGGGGATGACGGCATGCACCGCGCCGGGGATCAATGCCGCCGTTTCGGTGCCACCCTTCATCGAGCCGTCATGCTCGCCGTTGATGACCAAAGTCGGCACCTTCATGCCGGCGAGGCGCGGCGTCATGTTGCAGACGGCGCGGGCGCGGAAGATCTGAGCGATCGATTCGCCGGACAAGGTGTGGGAATTCTCGTCGAACAGGTTCATTACCCAGCGGCCATGCGGCGTTTCGGTGAAGCCGGGCGCGAATAATTCGGTCATGTGCAGGCGGCGGTAGCCGGCGAGATCGGCCGAGGTAAAGCCGACGATCCGCCTTTCGATGTTGCCGCCGCCGCGCGAACTGCCGCCGACCAGCACGATGGCCGACGTCATCGTCGGGTGATCGAGGCCGAGCAACAGGGCGATGCCGGAGCCGACACTGCAGCCGACGAAGATCGCCTTGTCGATGCCCTCGGTCTTGCAGACGCCGCGCACGTCGTCGGCCATGTCTTCCAGGCTGAACGGCGTTTCCGGCTTGTCGGAGAGGCCATAGCCGCGGATGTCGAGGCTGATCACGGTGAAGAACTGCGAGAAGCGCGCCGCCTGGAACATCCACAGCCGCCGGTCGTAGGGGTTGGCGTGGATCATCACCATGGCCGGCCCCTGGCCGGTGATGTCGTAATTGATCTTCACGCCGCTGGCGGTGCTGATGGGCATATCGCGCTCCCTTGGGTTTTTATGACGGTCCGCCCCTCGCGGAGCCGTCCTTTCGCAGATATTAAATCGCGCCGGCGCGCTTCAACAGCACCTTTGTGCGCTCGACCACTTCGGGCGGCGTGGCGTAGGCCTCCTTGAACATCTTGTCCATCTCGGCGCCGGTCATGGGATCGATATCGATGCGCAGCTTTTCGGCTTCGGCGAGGAAGGCCGGGTCCTTCATCGTGGCGTCGAAGGCGGCGCGCATGGCGGCCAGCCGGTCGGCCGGCACCTCGGGCGGCATAACGAAGGGACGTCCCCATTCCTGCTGCATCATGAACAGCTCGACGGCGCGGTGGTCCGCCGGATCGGCGATGCTGTCGAGGCCCATCGGCACATGCTCCAGGCCGGCCAGCGGCGTCAGGCCGAACTGGGCGAGCACAACGATCTTCTTCTGCTCGACCCAGTCGTTCTGCGTCGACTTGACGGTGGCGTAGTCGGCGCACAGGCCGTCGACCTCGCCGCGCTCGACGGCGAGCATGGAGGCCGCCGATTCATAGCCGTTGATGACTTCGAATTTCGTGCCGGCGACGCCGTTGATCAGGTTGGGCAGGAAGGAGCGCCAGCCGGTCGCCCCGGTCGCCGAGACGCGCATCTTTTGTTGCTGCACGTCGGCCAGCGTCTTTAACGGCGTCGCGCCCCAGACGAGACAGACGTTGGTCTGCTTGGCGAGGCTGCCGAGCCAGTTGAGCTTGAACACGTCGAACTTCGCCGCCGGGCCGCCGAATAGCGGGTCGAACGGCATGGTATTGGCGGCGCCCGAGATCACCGAGCCGTCGCGCGGTGCAATGTTGTAGACGTGATTGAGCGCGGCGATGCCGCTGGCGGCCGGCATGTTCTGCACGACGATCTTTGGCTCGCCGGGGATATGCCGCGTGATGTGGCGCGACAGCAGGCGCATGACGGCGTCATAGCCGCCGCCGACGCCGGAGCCGACGATGGCGGTCACGGTTTTGCCCTTGTAGAAGCCCTCGACGCTTTGCGCGGCGGCGGGCTTGGCAGTGAAAGCGGCGGCCATTCCGAAAGACAAAACGACCAGGACGCGGCACGCGGAACGGGCAAATGGGGCCTGCGAAGCGGGCAGTGCCAGCGGCCTGCGCGAAATCTTATGCATGGTTGTCATCCTTTGCTTGCAGGGGCGGGAGTCTTGCAAAGGACCTAGCAAGCGATATGCCATGAGCTGTCTGCGAAGGACCGTTATGCACAGTGCAGAACGAATTTATGGGTTATTTCAAAAGCCGATAGAACGCCGTGCGCTCCTGTGGATGCCGGTGTAAAACAGGCCCCATGTTCCGCTTTTTCGAAACCCTCGTCGCGCCGACCGCCAAAGCTCCCGACGCCGCGCCGCCGCCTGGCCTGTGGCCGTTCTATTGGCATTTCATGCGCCAAACCAAGGGCCTGTTCGTGGCGCTATTCGCCGCCGGGCTCGCCGTGGCGCTATGCGATTCGATGATTCCGCTGTTCATCGGCCGTCTGGTCACGCTGGTCTCGACCCATCCGCCCGACGCGCTCTGGCCGGTCGCCGGCTGGGAGATGGTCGGCATGGCGGTGCTGATCCTGCTGATCCGGCCCTTTGCGATCTTCATGCAGAACCTGGTGTCCAATCAGGCCATCGTGGTCAACGTGACGAACCTGATCCGCTGGCAGAGCCATTGGCACATCATCCGCCAGAGCTGGTCGTTCTTTCAGAACGACTTTGCCGGCCGCATCGCCAACCGCGTGCTGCAGACCGGCTCGGCGCTGCGCGAAAGCGTCGTCGTCACCATCAACGCCGTCTGGTACATCGCGGTTTACGGCACCAGCGCGCTTTTGCTGCTCGGCTCGGTCGATCTGCGTCTCGCCGGACCGCTGGTCTGCTGGGTGGTGATCTACGTCACCATCCTGCGCTATTTCGTGCCGCGCATGCGCGATCAGTCGCGCAAGGTCTCGAATGCCCGATCGCTAGTCAGCGGCCGCATCGTCGATAGCTATACCAACATCCTGACGGTCAAGCTGTTCGCCCGCTCGCGCGACGAGGACGCTTATGTGCGCGAAGCAATGGATGAGCATGGCGAGGAGTTCCGGCTTGCCCAGCGCCTCACCACCCTGTTCACGCTCTGCCTGACGACGACCAACGCCGCGCTGGTCGTCTCGACCGCAGCGATCGCCGTCTGGCTCTGGCTCGAGGGGCTGGTCTCGCCGGGCGCTATTGCCATGGCGCTGCCGCTCACCTGGCAGATCGTCAATATCGCCGGCTGGGTGGCGCAGAACGTCACCAGTATCTTCGAGAATATCGGCATCGTGCAGGAAGGCACCCTATCGATCGCCGTGCCGCACAGCCTGGTCGATGCGCCCGACGCCAAGCCGCTGGTCGTCGACCATGGCGAAATTCGCTTCGACGACGTCTCGTTCGGCTATGGCCGCGAGGCCGGCGTGCTGCATGACCTCGATCTCGTCATCAAGCCCGGCGAGCGCGTCGGTCTTGTCGGCCCGTCGGGTGCCGGTAAGTCGACCCTGGTCAATCTATTGCTGCGGTTTTTCGAGCCGGAGCAGGGCCGCATCCTGATCGACGGCCAGGATATCGCGCTGGTGACGCAGGAATCCTTGCGCGCGCAGATCGCCATGGTGACGCAGGACACTTCGCTTCTGCACCGCTCGATCCGCGAGAACATTCGCTACGGCAAGCCCGAGGCGACCGATGCGCAGATCATCGCCGCCGCCAAGCAGGCCCATGCTGACGACTTCATCCACGACCTCGAAGACCTGTTCAAGCGCAAGGGCTACGACGCCCATGTGGGCGAACGGGGTGTCAAATTGTCGGGCGGACAACGCCAGCGCGTCGCGCTCGCGCGCGTAATTTTGAAAGATGCCCCGATCCTGATTCTGGATGAGGCGACCTCGGCGCTCGACAGCGAAGCCGAGGCGGCGATCCAGGAACAGCTTTCGACGCTGATGGCGGGCAAGACGGTGATCGCGATCGCCCATCGCCTGTCGACCATCGCGCGCATGGACCGTTTGATCATCATGGAGCGTGGCCGCGTCGTCGAGCAGGGCACCCATGCGGCGCTGTTGGCGCGCGGCGGCGTCTATGCGCGTTTGTGGCGCCGCCAGACGGGGGCATTCCTCGACGATACGGTTGCCGAGGAAGTGAGCTGAAACCCGGCTGTCGCCACCCCACGGCCTTGATCGGCAAGCGAGTGCGCAGCCTGCCGTTCGCGAAGACGAAGCTGGTCGGCTAGTTCAGCTGCGAGATCAAGTCCTGATGCGGAAAATCTCTTCTAGCTTCTGCGCCAAAGCTTCCATGGTGAAGGGCTTGACGATGAGATGCACGCCGGCGTCGAGCACGCCGTTATGCACGATGGCGTTGCGCGTGTAGCCAGTGGTGAACAGCACGCGCAGATCAGGCCGGCGCTTCTTCGCCTCATCGGCCAGCTTGCGGCCGTTGACGTCCGGCATCACCACGTCGGTGAAGAGCAGCGTCACCTCGGGGTGATAGTCGAGCATCTTAAGGGCCGTGATGGCGCCTTCGGCCTGCAACACGCGATAACCGAGCTCAGTCAGCATGTCGACGGTGACTCCACGCACGCTGTCCTCGTCTTCGACGACGAGCACGGTTTCGTTGAATTTCGAGACGGGAACACGGCTGCTGCTCGACGTGGTGTCCTTTTCACCCTCGCCGACGAAGCGCGGCAGGTAGAGCTTGATCGTCGTGCCTTCACCGATCTCGCTGTAAATCTTCACATGACCGCCGGATTGCTTGATGAAGCCATAGACTTGGCTGAGGCCGAGGCCGGTGCCGTGGCCCATGCTCTTGGTGGTGAAGAAAGGATCGAAGGCGCGCGCGATGACCTCTGGCGTCATGCCGGAACCGCTGTCGGTCACGGCGATCAGCACATATTGACCGGCCACCAAGTCGGCATGAGCGGAGGCGTAACGCTGGTCGATGTCGGCATTCGACGTCTCAATGGTCAGGCGACCGCCTTCGGGCATGGCGTCGCGGGCATTGACGGCCAGATTGAGCAGAGCGTTTTCAAGCTGGCTGGGATCGACATGCGTTCGCCATAGGCCAGCGGAAAGCACGGTCTCGATATGAATATTTTCGCTGATCGTGCGGCGAAGCAATTCGGACATGCCGGAGATCATCTTGTTAGGCTCGACCATGGTCGGCGACAGCGATTGCTGGCGTGCGAAGGCCAAAAGCCGCTTGGTAAGGTTGGCGGCGCGTTCGGCGCCATCGATGGCGCCGTCGATATATTTCTGCACGTCGGTCTCGCCGCGCGCGAGGCGGCGCTGCATCAAGCGGAGGCTGCCGAGAATCACCGCCAGCATATTGTTGAAATCATGGGCGATGCCACCAGTGAGCTGGCCAATGGCTTCGATCTTCTGCATCTGGCGCAGGCGGTCTTCGCTCTCTTCGCGCAACTGGATTTCCTTGAGCATGCGCGTATTGGTCTGCTGGAGCGCTTCGGTGCGCTCGCTGACGAGGCTTTCCAGCGTTTCATTGATGTTTTGCAGTGCCGATTCGGCGCGGTCGCGCTGAAGAGTACGTTCGCGAAGGTCGTCGGCGCTCTCCGTCAGGGCTTGGTTGACGACGGAAATCTCGTACACGCTGGTCGAGACCGGCAGAGCGGCGTGATTTTGCGCCAGGGCGGTCGCATTGCGCGCCAACATCGACATCGGGGTTGAAAAGAAGCTGCGAGCGGCGAACCAGGCGACGACCACCGACATACAGGCAAAGAGGCCGCCGATCAGCGCGAGGATGGTGAGGGATTTAATGAGGGGTTTGCTGAGGATATCGGTCGGGACTGAGACCAGCGACACCCAGCCAGAGAGCGCGCTGCGCTTGTAGAATACGCGCAGATTGACGCCTTGACGGTTTCGGCTGACGAACACGCCGCCTTCGCCGAGGACGGGATTGTTTTGCAGCTGTGCTTTCGTGCCAAGGAATTCTTCCGGGTTCACCGAGCGCGCCATGATGATCTGTTCGCGGTCCAGGATCGCGACGATGTAGCCATCGTTCATCTCGCTGCGTTTGATGGCTTCATCGATCAAGCTCGTTCCGACGTTGAGTCGTAGGAAATATTTGGCCTGGCCATCCTCCATAACGGGCGTCACGAGAGCGAAGCTCGCGCGCTTGCTCTGTACGCCGACAAAATATCCCGAAAAGACGGTTTTGCCTTCGCGTGCTGCTTGCTCGTCAGCCTCGCGCAGCGAGCGGGCCTCCGTCAGAGGCGCGCCCCATGGTAGGCTTGAATTGACGATCTGGCGGCTTGTCTGATCGCGCAGAACGATACTGACGTTCTGCCGGCTCGCCACTTGGCTAGCGTAACTGTGAAATGTCTCGAAGTCCGCTTGCTTGAGCGATGGTGCGTCGGCGAGGACGAGCAGCGTCGATTGCAGCCCGATCAGTTCGCGGTCGATGGCGATGGAGATTCCGTTGACGGTGTCGCGTGCATCCTGCTCGATGCGGCTACGCTCGGCATCGGCATAGCGAAGGAGAAGGATGCCGGTGAATGCCAAGAGCGGCCCGACGACGGCGAATGCAAGCAACAGCAGATGCGTTCGCGTGGAAAACAGCCGGCGTCTCGGCGCGGTCGTCGTCAAGATATCCCCCGTTCAGACAAATTTTAAGTAAGTGCCCACCATAATTTGCGTAAGTTTCACAATCTGAGATTGTGGGGACTTCTCGACTGCACGGAAAAATATCCTAAGTCCGACGGCCCGAGTACCTAAATCGTTTGGTGTATAAAAAAGTACGTTGCCAAGACTTTTGGGAACTCAATGTTCCCGTGGGGCGACTCATCACATACACTCAATAGCGACGATCTCTGCAGCGCCTTGCTGTCCGGCAGACGCATGATCGCCGACGCGCTTGCCGACCATCGCTTGGGCGAGCGGGGAGACATAAGACAGCAGGCCCTTGGCCGGATCGGCCTCGTCGATGCCGACAATGCGGTAGGACCGTCGCTGGCCGTCCTCGTATTCCAATGATACGCGATGACCGAACCTGACCTGGTCGCAGTCTGCCACCGGGCGGACCAGCTCCGCGCTCGCCCGACGTGATTGCCAGTAGGTCAGGTCGCGCGACAATTCGGCGATATCGGCGCGCACGCCACGCGCTTGCGCATCCGCCAAAGCCGCCTGCAGGCGCGCGGCTTCCGCCTCGATGGCGGCGAAGCCTGCCGGCGTAACGAAATTGGGACGCGGATCGATCGGCCGGTCGGGCAGATCGTCATAAATTTCCTCGCCGTCACTTTCCTTGACGAAGGCGCGGCTCATGGCGCCGCTCGTCCATGGGCACTGGCGAACGAGACCATCCGGTGCTGCTCTTCATCCCATAGGCTGTAACGCCAGGCGCGCAGCGCATCGGTGAAGGACAGGGTCGGTGTGTCGTGAAGATCCGGATTGGCCTTCTGGCAGGCCGCCAGGCGGTAATTGGGAATGCGCGGGTTCAGGTGATGGATGTGATGAAATCCGATGTTGCCGGTGAACCAGCGCAGAATGTTGGGCAAGCGGAGATAGGAGGAGCCGCGCAACGCGGCTTGCTCGGCTGTCCATTCGTCGGCGCGCAACCAAGAGGTGTTTTCGAAGCGGTGCTGAACCGAGAACAGCCAGACGCCGATGATGGCGGCGCAGACCATGACCGGCAATTGCACAATGAGAACGCGGTCGAACCCCACTGCGAGGCCCAGCCCGACTATGATAGCGAGCAAGGCGAGATCGGTCAGATAAACGGCGATTTTTTCTCGGCGCCAGCTGCGCGGCGCGTCGAACGGAAAGCGATAGAGCAGCAGGAAAACGATCGGCGGCAGCAAAAGATTGGCGACGAGAGGGTGGCGGATCAAGCGATGCCGCCACTGGGCGCCAGGCGTCAGGGCGCGGTACTCGGCGACGGTCAGGCAGGATGAATAGATATCGAGGCCGCTCTGACGCTGATCTAAATTGTTCCACACGCCGTGATGGCCGGCATGCTGACGTTTCCATGCGGCGTAAGGCGCCAGCGTGACCAGGCTGCAAATGATCCCGAGGATATCGTTGCTGCGCCGGGTTCGAAAGAAGGCGCCATGGCCGCAATCATGCTGAATGATAAAGATGCGGACGAGAAAGCCGGCGGCCAGCGGCGCGAGCGCGATGGCAAGCCAAGCTGAGTAATCCGCGAGGACATACATCACGGCGCAAGTGGCGATGAATCCACCGAAGGATGAGGCAATCTGCCCGGCCCGCACGGCCGGCATGGCTTGCGCGAATTCGCCATAGGCGCTTTGCGCCGGCCGCGTGACAGAGCCGGTCCCGTCCTGTTCATTGCGGTGATCGAATGTGTCCGTGCGCATGTTTCATTATCGCAGATATAAAGGGCTTTTCTAAGGCTCGCGTCGTCGGAGTCCTAAGCTCTTGCGTTACAAGGCCTTAACGAACGGGAACGGCTCTCGTGCCACATCGTTGCCTTCGGACAAACGGTTGGGAGAATCGCATGACAACGTCGCGCAAATCGTCGCTCAAACAGCCACGCAATGTCGACAAAGGCGGCATCGAGACGAGTCCGTCGCAACCGTTAGGGCGCGCGCCGTTGCGTGAAGCCTATGGCGCGCGTAGCGGTGAGGCCCCGGAAACGTCGGGCACGCCGGCGACCATCGCGGCTGGCAAATCGAAGCGCCCTCAACAGCCGATGGCGAAGCCCAAGACCTGATCGCTTTATAGGCGATGGCTTTCTGGCGCTGATGGCAAGTTCCCCATAAACTGCCAGGAATGGGGGACGATTGGATCTCCCAGGCTTACGGGGCAGCCTGACGACTCGCTCTACCCTGTTTTTTGCCGTTAGGGTGCGGCGCTCGCCAGGCGCTTGCCCGGTGGGCACAACAGCTCATTGAATGGCGCGCTTTTGGAGAGACCATGCACACTCTGATTCTCGTCGCATCCGGCATGGCGGCCATGCTGCTGTTCCTGATTACCGCGCATTTCGCCAACAAGTCGCGCGGCGCCGGCTTCATCGACGGCGGCCGCCTGTTCATCTGGTTCTGGCTGGTGGCGACGGTGCTGAACGGCGCCTACGGCTTCTTGGCGCATGGCATCAGTTTGCTCGTCGAACTGATGGTGTTCGTCGTCGTGTTCGGCGCGCCGGCGGGTGCGGCCTGGTATCTCTCGCGCATGATCCGCCGCCGCCATGCGCCACCGGCGCAAAAGCCCGAAGCTTCGCCGCCTGCGGCTTAGCTTTCGAGCGCCGCCGTCATCGTCCGGCGTTTGCCAAGAACGAGAAACCAGGCGAGCAGGCAGATCGCGGCGACGCCGGCAAAGGCCCAGCGTAGACCCAAGCTGTCGGACAAAGCGCCGACCAACAGCGCGCCGATCGCCGGCGTGCCGCGATAGATCAGGGCGTAAAACGACATCACGCGTCCGCGCATGTCATCCCCGACGGTGGATTGCACCAGTGTCTGCACACTGGTCGACATGCTGTTCATGGTGAAGCCGCACAGCGCGCAGAAGGCGCTTGCCACATAGAGATTGTCGGTGGCGACGAAGCCGGCGATCGATAGGGCGAGGCCGAGGCAGCCGAGCACGACATTCGCAGTCAGGCCGGCGATACGGCCGCGCGATGCGATCCAGATGGCGGCGCCCATGGCGCCGATGCCCATGCTGGAGGTGAGCCAGGCGAGGCCAATGGCGCCTTTGTCGAGCACTTGGCCTGAAAAGCCGGGCAGCATGTCCTGCAGCGGTCGCGCGAAAGTTGAAATGACCGTGAGCAGCAGGAACAACACGGCAATGCCGGCATGCTCACTGATGTAAGTCGTGCTCACCTTGACGTCGATCCACACGCTGCGCCGCTCTTTGCTACGGGTAGGCGCCACGATATCGACTTGAAAGAGCCCCCAGAGAAAGATCGAGCAGCCGACCGCATTGACGATGAACGTGCCGCCGGCGCCGGCGAACGAAATCACGAGACCTGCCAGGGCCGGCCCCAAAAAGCGCGAGGCATTGAAGAGGGCCGAATCCATCGCCACAGCCGTCGCATATATGTCGCGCGGGACAAGCGAGGGCACGGTGGCGTGGCGCGCTGCCGTCGCATAAGGATGGATGCAGCCGAGCATCAGCGACAGTGCGAACAACAGTTCAATCGGCATCATGCCCAACAGGGTGAAGATGCCGAGCGCGATCGCCTGCAGGACTTCGAGCGCGGTGGCGATGCGCTGGATGCGCAGCGGGTTGCCGCGATCGACCGCCACGCCGGCGAAAGGCGCCAGCACCAGCATGGGCGCCAGATCGGCGGCAGCGATCACGCCGAGCCAAAGCGTCGATTCGGTCAACTCCCAGGCGAGCCAGCCGAGGCCGACGCGCTGCATCCATAAGGTGATGAGATTGGGCGTCATGCCGCCGATGTAATAGGCGTAGTTGCGGTGAGTCCAAACGCGCAGAAGAGGATGCGTCACGGCCATGCGATGGGCGATCCGTCAGGTCGGGTGTTTCATTTCTCGGAAGTCTGTGGCGGCCGTTTGGGTGCGGCGCGTTCTCGTCTCCCATCCGCATCATACGCACGGATGTGCTCCATCTCACCTAAAAATGGCCAGCTGAAAATAGGGGCGCCAAATTGGTCTGGCCTGGCGGGCCAGCGTCCTTAAAATGGTGGCATAAGAAAAGATCAGGGAGCGTGCCATGAGCGATTTGAACAGCATCCGCACTGATGTGATCGGTAGCCTGCTGCGTCCGGCCTTTCTCAAGGAGGCGCGCAAAGCCTTTGACGACGGCAAGCTGCCGGCAGTGGAGTTTCGCGCGATCGAGGACAAGGCCGTGCGCCAGTCCGTGCGCATGCAGGAAGAGGCCGGCCTCGCCGTGCTGACCGATGGCGAACAGCGCCGCCTCAACTTTCAAGACAGCTTTGGCGGCGCGGTCGAGGGCTATGACGCAACTCAAGGCAGCATGAAGGCCTATGAGAAGCGGGTCGAGGGCAGCAAGGGCAACCAGCGCTGGGAAATTCCCGATTTGGCCAAAGCCGGCACGGCGGTGTCCCACCGCCGCCCGGTGGTCAAACCGCTCAGCCTCAAGCGCAATATTCCGCTCGAGGAATATCGCTTCGTTTCGCAGGAGACCAAGACACCCGCGAAGGTGACACTGATCGGCCCGGATCGCATCTCGCAGCGCTTCGATTACAAGAACTCGTCGTCAGTCTATCCGACGATGGATAGTTTCCTCGATGATGTGATCACGATCGAGCGGGAGATCATCCAGGGCCTCGTCGGCGCCGGCTGCAAGTATGTGCATATCGACGCCCCGGGCTTCACCGCCTATGTCGATGAGCCGAGTCTCTATGAGATGAAGCAGCGCGGCGAGGATCCGATGGAGAGTTTCTCGCGCTCGCTGAAGGCTGAGGCGCGCGTCGTCTCGGGTTTCCCCGGCGTCACCTTCGGCATCCATCTCTGCCGTGGCAACCAGCACAGCATGTGGCACCGCGAGGGCAAGTACGACGGCATCGCCGAACGACTGCTCAACGAATTGCCGCATAACCGCATCTTGCTGGAATACGATACGCCGCGTGCCGGCAGCTTTGAGCCGTTGCGCTTCCTGCCGAAAGGCAAGACGGTGGTGCTTGGCCTGGTCAGCACCAAGACGCCCGAAATGGAGACGGTCGACGGCCTGCGCCGCCGGATCGACGAGGCGACGAAATACGTGCCGCTCGAGCAGATCGCCATCAGCCCGCAATGCGGCTTTGCCTCCGACATCGTCGGCAACAAGGTGAGCGAGGATGACCAGCGGCGCAAACTTTCCGTCCTGGCGGAAACGGCGCGTCTCGTCTGGGGCTGAATTCCCGAGGCTCGAACGAAAAAGGGCCGGCAAATGCCGGCCCTTTTGCTTTGCGCGCAAGCTTATTCGTTTGGGTTGGTGGCCACCGGGGTGCGGATGACGCCGGTCAGTTGCTCGGGCTTCAGGGCGCGGATCGCGGGCTCGTCGAACACGTCGCTCATGTCGGAGGCGACGCCGTTCTTGTCCATCTCCTGCAGCCACTTGTGATGGATGCGCGGATCCTGTTCCTCGTAGTCGATCTGGCGGCCGCCCTTGCTCATGGAGGTCTGGGCCGCGCCCTCGGCGCCGCGTCGGCGCAGGGCGATGAAGGGATAGCGCCGGCTGCCCAGGCTACAGGCGAGATAGCGCGCCGGCTCCGGGCAGGTATTGAAATGCTGATGCAGCATCCAGAACGGCGGCACGTACATGATGCCGTGACGCCAGGGGATTTCCTTGAACTCGGAATCGCCTTCGTACCACAGCAGCGAATAGCCTTCGCCGGTGACGGCATGGACATGGGTGCCAGCGGCGTGACGATGAGCCTTCTTGTAGCGCCCGGTCGGGATTTCCGAGCTATGGGCGTGCATGGTGCCTTCGGCGAGAATGAAAGCGATGTTGCGCGAGCCCTTCCCGCGGTCCTCCAACTCCTCGAGCTTGAAGTTGGTCAGGTCGGGCACGAAGTTGGTTTCCCACATATGTGAGCCCGGCTTGACCGGAATGAAATTGCCCTCGCCGTCGAAATGCTTCGAATCGCCGGAACGCTCTTCAAACGTGAAGTCGTTTTCGAAGACGAACTTCAGGTTGTGATAGAGGTTGATCGTCAGCGGCGCGTCGTTGGTGCAAGAGACGCGCGCCGGCTCGCGGCCCGAGCCGTTGAAGATCTGATAGGTGCAGTTGAGCGGAATAGCGAAGACGGCCTTGGGGCCCCATTCGAAGGTGCGCTTCTGGCCGTCCGGCGTCCATACCACCGTCGAGCCATGGCCCGACAGCGTGAAGAAGAACGCTTCGTAGAGATGCTTGACCGGCCGCGTCTTGCCGCCGGCGGGAATTTCCAGCACGTAACAAGACATGAAATCGCCGCGGCCTATGGCATGGGCGAAGCAGCCGCGCGCCTCATAGCGGTCCCACGGCGCGGTTTCCAGCGCCAGCAGGTCAAAGCCGAAATCTTCGTGGATCGGAATGCCTTCGCCGTTGGCCCAATCGAGATAGGGATCAACGAGGAATTTCTTGTCGGCGGCGAGCTGCTGCATGTTGCCGGTTTTGGCGGTCGTGCTCATGATTTCTCCCGGAAATTGATGGCGTGCGGATCACGCTCTTGTTGCAACTATGATGGTTAAACTTGAACGGAAACCTCGCAACCGGGGGCGAAAATCTCCTCCGGCTTGGCGTGGCGCGTGGCGATGCCCTGTTCAAAGCAATATTGCAGGAACATCTCGAGGGTCGGGCGGTTGGCTTCGATGCCGTAGGGGAAGAAGTCGCCTTTGAACATCTCACGCATCTTCTCGGCGTGGTCGGTGACCCAGGGCAGTGGATAGACCGAGATGCTGTTCTCAAGCAGCCGTTCGAGGCTGTTGTTCTTCGCCTGCTCGAAAGCGGTGAACATATTGCGCGCGATCCACGGATGCTGCGCGAGCAGGCTCTTCTTCACGGCGATACCGTGCATGATCGGATAGACGCCGGTCGTCTTGAAATAGTCTTCCTCGACGCCGCGATAGTCGGGGAATAAGCGGACGACGTCGGGATGCTTGCGGGTGAAGGGGCGCGGCGGCCGCGCGATCATCACGCAGTCGAGTTCGCCGGTCTCGATCATGTCGCTCAGCGTCTTGTCCATCACGCGCGTCAGGCGCAGGCCGGGCGGCAGGGTGAGGTCGACCTTCTCGATGCGGCCCTTGTCGTGGGTGCCGGCCTGGTACCAGTCGATCTCGGTGAGTGGGATGCCGACGTCATGCTGCAGCCAGCCGCGGGTGTAGACCGCCGCCGTTTGGGCCCATTCCGGCACGCCGATTTTCTTGCCGCGCAAATCCTTGGCGGTTTTGATGCCCGACTTGCGGTTCACGTAAAACGACGAAAAGCGGAACATGCGCGACATGTAAACCGGCAGGCCGATGATGTCGGAATCGGGCTTGGTCACTTGCGCGACGAATTTGGCGAAGGACAGTTCGGAAATATCCCACTCGCGATGGAACGTGAAGCGCGAGAAAATCTCGTGAATGTCCATCGTCAGCCAAGTGGGCTCGATGCCTTCGGCCTGAACCGTCCCCAATCGGAAATCGCGCACATGGTCGTAATCCGATGTGGCGACGGTCAGGCTGACTTTCTTGTTCATGTCTCGCTTCTCGTTGTGACGCGGATGGGTGCTCAGTTTTCGCAGATTTGCGGATTCTTGGCGATTTCCTTGCAATTGAAGATCGCGCCCTTGGTCTGCGCCGCCTTGGCCAATTCGATGACGTCGGGCGGCGTGGCGGCGAGATCTGTCATCGCCTGTTGCAGTTCGGCGCCCGAAACGGGGTCGATGTCGAGGTTCATCTTCTTGGCTTCGGCCAGGTAGGTCGCGTCCTTCATGGTGGCGTCGAAGGCGGCGCGCAGGGCCGCGACGCGGTCGGCCGGCACGTCCGGCGGCGCGATCAGCGGCCGGCCGACCAGCACGGTCGAAGAGAACAAGGCGTAGATCTGCTTCTCTGCCGGGGTGGTGGCCAGTTCGGTCAGCAGCGGCACGTTCGGCAGGTCGGGATGGCGGCGCAGGCCGACCTGCAGCAGGACGTTGATCTTCTTTTCGGCGAGCCAATGGGGCTTGCTGGTCTGCCACCAGGACCACAGGGCGCCGCCGCGGCCGTTGACCTCGCCGCGCTCCATGGCGAGGTCGATTTCCGCCCCGGGGTAGCTCGAGACGATCTTGAACTTCATGCCGGCGATGCTGTTGAGGATGCGCGGATAGAGCGTCGAGGGCGAGGCCGGACCGCCAGTGCCGATGATCAGCTCCTGCTGCTTCACCTGCTGGATGTCGGTGATGCCGGTGGTGTGCCAAGAGACCACGGTGAGCGTGTTGAGTACCGGATTGCCCAGCCAGTTGAACTTGCGGATATCGTATTTCACCTTGTCCGGCTCGAGTACCTGAAGCAACGGCGTGGCTTCGCCGATGGCACCGACTGTGGTGCCGTCGCGCGGCGCGACGTTGTAGAGGTGATTGGTGCCGACGATATGACCGCCGCCAGTCATCACCTGGGCGACGGTGTCCGGATTGCCCGGCAGATGCTTGGCCATATGTTTCAGCAGCAGGCGCGAGCCGAGATCGTAGATCGAGCCGACGCTGCCCGTGCTGATGACGGTGACGGTCTTGCCTTTGTAGAAGTCGGCCACGGAATCTTGCGCGAACGCGGGCGCGGCGGCGAGGGCGAGCCCCGACGCGGCGAACAGGCGGATGACGACGCAGTGCATATCTTCTCTCCCAGGCGTTGGGCGGCCCGTTCGGCAGCGTCCCGGCTCATGGATCGCGATCCTGAAATCCGGGCCTGGTGCCGATCGCCGCCGGTTCTGGCGGTCTTGCGGGTCGCGAATGAAAGCCTCCGACAGCGGCCTTGAGGACCGCTTTTCTTCGATGGCGCCTAGGTTAATCCATCATGCAGCGAAGGGCGAGATAGGATCGCAGGGAATCAAAAGACGCAAAAAGCGGCGTTTGGCGGGCGATTCTCAGCTTCGCCGCGCCGCATCATTTTTGCGAAGAATGGGGATAAGTGCAAAAAAGCCTTACGCCACGCTTGTTTTCTCCTTTTGTCTGTGATTCTCTGCGGCTCTCTATTCCTCCCTTTGGAGATTTATCCATGGCGACTACCCCGAAGACTGCCACCGTGAAGGTGCCGACCGTTTCCCTCAAGCAGCTCGCTGCCGAACTGGCGGAAGCTCATGAACTGACCAAGAAAGATTCCACGGCGATCCTCGACAGCTTTGTCGCCATGGTCACCAAGCATCTGAAGAAGGGCAACCGTCTGCGCCTCAACGGCCTGGGTATCCTCCAGGTCCGCAAGCGCGCCGCCCGCATGGGCCGCAACCCGGCCACCGGCGAAGCCATCAAGATCAAGGCGAGCAAGAAGGTCGCCTTCCGCCCGGCTAAGGAGCTGAAGGAAGCCGTCTAAGGCTTTCTGCGGACGTTCTGCGCGCGTCCCGGCGGCATGCCGCCGGGACCGCCAGTGTCCGATCTGTCTTGTGTCTAATATGTCTTGCGATTGAGCGGCGCTCTGCGGGCGCCGTGCGGCAAACCGAGCCGCGGCCCATCTGGGGCCCCTTTTCCCTTCGGGCTTAAGCTCTAGGCCCTCGGCGCATCCAGCAGGATCCGGCGGATGGTCTGCCGCGAAAGCAGGCCCGCCTGGGACTTCTCCCCACCATCCTTCAGACCAGCCGCTGTGTCGGCCGTTCTATGCTGCGCCGCGAAGCTGCGCGCGGCGCAGGCTCGAATTTTCCTCCGTAAGCTGTCGGCGGCACTGACAAAGGCGGCGGGCTGGATTTTCACATCGTCCTCAAAATGCAGTGCCGACAGGCGTTTGGCCGCTATCGAGCCGGTCGATATCCTAGAGGGCGTCCTCGGGGCATCTTTCGTGGGCATTCTCAAGCATCCTCCTGGCGAGCCGCGCCGTATAAGCCGCATGGCCCTGGGATGAGATCTGGGCGACGGGCGGGGGTCGCGCGAGGTCAACGTGGCGCCCACCTTGTCGTTCCGGTGATCTAAGCTAGCCGTCACACCATCCGGTTCCATTGTCCGGCAAAGGAGAGCGTCATGGCCGTCTACCTTCTGCACTATGTGCTCGTGCTGCTACTGCTGCTCGGACTCGATGCCGTCTGGCTGCTGACGATGGTCAACCGCCTCTACAAGCCCGAACTCGGCAGTTTGCTGGCCGATGGCTTTCGCCCGGTTCCGGCGGGAATCTTCTATGTCATCTACGCGGTCGGCGTGGTCGGCCTGGTTCTGGCGCCGGCCCTGAAATCCGGCCAATGGCAGGACGCCCTGTGGCGCGGCGCCTTGTTCGGCCTCTGCGCCTACGCCACTTACAACCTGACCAATCTGGCGACATTGCGGAATTGGTCGCTCAACGTCACGCTCGCCGACATGGTGTGGGGCGCGGTGCTGACCGGTCTCGCTTCGGTGCTGGCCCTCCTGATCGGCAGCCGCCTGGCGCGCGCCTTCGGGTTGTAAGCCTCCCCGACATCAAAAAAAGGCCGGCGCCCGAGGGGAGCCGGCCTTTTTCGTTCGCGACGTCGGCTTTAGAAAATGAAGCCGAGACCGATGGTGTGGACGAAGGCGCCGTCGTCAAAGTTGTTCGCGGCGCTATCCCCGCTGTTGAAATAATACTGATATTCCGTCTGCGCGAGGACGAAGGTCGTCGCGTTCACATAATACTTAATGCCGGCTTCAGGGCCGCCGAAGCCAGTGTCCGGAACGCCGTCGCCATAGGTGCCGCCGAGGCTCAAGCCGACGAAGGGCTTGAACTTGCCGGTCGTATTGAAGTGATAATCGACGAAGAAGCGGGTCGAGCCGCTCCAGTTGTCGTCGGTATTGTCGCCGCCGGACCAGCTCAGAGTTTGGCGAAGGCCGCCTTCGAAGGCCGGCGTGAAGTAGTAGCCGTAGCTGCCGCTGATGCCGAAGCTGCCGGCGTTAAAATCGTTGTTGTTGCCGCCGGTGCCCGACAGGGTGATTTCCTGGCTGCCTTCGCGCGGGCCGACGATGTCGCTGGCCGATTGGGCCTGCGCGGCAAACGGTGCCAATGCCAGGAAGGCGGTCGCTATCAAAAGACGTTTCATGGTGGGGGAGTCCTCTCGCAAAAATCCCGCAGTACGGCGGGAGCAGATTCCGGCGGCCCCGCGTTCATGCGCGGCCGTCGACGAACTTTGGAACAACGAGAGGTTGCGCTTACCGTTCCGGCATTTGTGCGCACGGGGACCGATGCGTGACATCCGCGCTACACATAACCCGAAAGTTCCCGGAGAATAGGAAGATGAGCCGATCAGGTGCGGAACTATGATGAGGAATGCGGAAAAAACTTCACGCTGGCGTGAGATGCGCGTCGCGGATTTGTCGGCGGTCGCGCGCGTCGCCGCAGTCGTGCATCCGCTCTATCCCGAAGCGGATGCTGTCTTCGCCGAGCGTCTGCGGTTGTACCCGGCAGGAAGCCGCGTGTTGGTCGATGATGCAGGCGACATAGAGGGATATGTCGCGAGTCATCCATGGATGCAGAAGAGCATACCGACGCTCGACAGCCTGCTCGGCGCAGTGCCGCGAGACGCCGATACTTACTACATTCATGATATTGCGCTGATGCCCGCCGCACGCGGCCATGGCGCGGCGCAATCTTGCGTCGCAGCGCTGGCCGCTCATGCGGCTGCGGCAGGCTTCGCGA
The DNA here is from genome assembly GCA_947474495.1 of Rhodospirillaceae bacterium. Classification (GTDB taxonomy): domain Bacteria; phylum Pseudomonadota; class Alphaproteobacteria; order SMXQ01; family SMXQ01; genus CAMAVH01. The sequence goes on along the minus strand of CANJIM010000001.1, from coordinate 74,220 downwards.
CGATATCGATCGTCGCCATCGCCGGCACGCAGGCGTTCTGGGAGAAGCAGGGATTTCGCGTCGTCGATGTGCCGGCGCTGACCGCCAAGCTGGCGAGTTATGACTCGTCGGCGCGCTATATGCAGCGTCTGCTCGCTTAAGCGTTATTTCGTCGGCGCGAAGGGCGGCGCCGCGGCCGGCTTGGTCGGCACCTGAATCGGCATATTGCGCTCGGCGGCCTTGATGCGGACTTCTTTGATGAGGCCCGTGCAATCGCTGTCTTCGCCGAGACCGAGTTCAATGGTCGGAATGATGGCGGCGAGCGGCGTCAGCAAAATCCCGAGCAGGACCGCCGCCGTGGTGCGGCCGGCGAGATTGCCGGCTTCCGGCTGGATGCCGGGATTGCGCATCGGCCCATCGACGCGAATCGGGCCGCGCAGCGTCAAGATGCTCATATCCTTTGGGGCCGGCACGATGCGCAGATCCATCGTCTCGTCGCGCAGGTTGATGCCGCCGGTGACGTTGATGTTGGTGTCGCTGGTGTCGAGCAACAGGGTGTCAGGCGTCAAGATGCCTTTCTGCAGCTTCATATCGGCGATCAAGCAGCGCAATTCGGCCTGCCTGTCTTGGCCTTCGAGTAGGAAGCCGAGAGCTTCGGTGACATCGAGGCCGACCAGTTCGAGCAGCAGCTTGCTAAAGGTGCCGCCCTCCATAAAGAGTTGCAGCTCGCCGTCGCCGCGCCCGAGCATATCGGAGATCGAATTGCCGGTCGTGACGATACGGGTGTTGCCGGCGATGCGGCCGACGCCTTGGAAGAGTTGCGTCTCCTGCATGATGCGTTTGAGATCGACGTTCTTGAACTCGGCGGTGAAATCCACCGCTGCCGGATTCTTGCGGCCATCGAGATCCATATTCATGTCGATGGTGCCGTCACCAATGCCGAAGGCCAGTGGCTTCAATGTTAGAAAGCCGTCATCAATCTTGAGCGTGGCTTTCAGCTTATCGAGAGGCGTGAAATCCGACTCGATGCGTTCGCCGCGCAACACCACGTCGACGTCGAATGCGCGCAGCTTATCGAGCGCGAGCGGCTCGGTCGGCAATAGGCGGCCGGTGGCGTCGGCCTTCTGTTCGATCGCCTTGTGCGTGGCGGTGTTGCTTTTCGGATCGTCCTCTTTGCCCGGCGGGGCGCCGATGAAGCCGGCCAAATCGGCGAGCACGACTTTGTTGGAGATCAAATAGCCGGTCATTTTCGGCCGCGCGTTCTCGAGATTGACGGCGAAGTCGCCGCCGAGATCGCTGTTGCCGACCGTGCCGGCGAAGTTCTGGAACACGATGATCTTGCCGGCGAAATCGAGGCCGCCCTTGAGGGTGTAGGGCGGCGTCGCCGGGATCGGCAAGCCAATCAGAGGGTAAAGCTCACTCATGCTGTCGCCGGAGATGTCGAGCTGCAGCTTGGCGCCCTTGAAGTCGAGCGGCCGCTCAATGGTGCCCTTGATCTTGGCGTGGGTGCGGCCGACATCGGCAGCGAAATCGACAGGGTAGGCAATGGTCGGATCGCGGAAGGCGAGCAGCGCGCCGCCCTGGAGATTGAGCTTGCTCGGCTGGCCGTTGTAGCGACCGTCGCCGGTCACCTTCACAATCGGTTCCTTGGCGCCGAGCTTATCGGTCTGGGCATGCAGCTTGAGATCGGTCTTGTTCGGCACGTCGATGTAACGGATGTCGGCATCGTCGATGGTGAGATGGCCGAGGACGATATTAGGACCGCTGTCACCGCCATCCTTGTTCATATCGAACGTGTAATTGTTCTTGCCGGCAGCGTTGGTCTCAATGCGTCCTTTGGGGCGCAGCACGGCGATCTCGGGGATTTCGATGCGGCCGATCAGGAGCGGGAAGGTTCGGACCTGGATCGCGACGCGGTCGATCGTCGCGAGATGCGGACCTTCGAAACCCGGCGCATTGGCGACGGTGATGTCGTGCATCTCGATCCAGCTTTCGCGGCGCAGGCTCACGTCGAAACTGCCGATCGTAACGGGACGTCCAAGGGCGTGCGAGGCCTGCCGCTCGACCATGGGCCGCAGCAGGTTCCAATTAAAGAAAACCAGGAAGACGGCGATCCCGATGACAAGCAGGGCGAAAATTCCCGCCAAAATGCGGGGGACTGTCCAGCGCGGGCGCCAGGAGAGCAGCTGTGAGGGCGAATTTAAGGTCATGCAAACAGTAACGCCTCGCGTCCTTGGCTGGTTCCGCTCACATCTTGATCATCGTTCGACGATGCGGTCCGTCATTTCGTTGCGTTGGCCGGCTTGAGGCGGGAAGGACGACGTCAATATGCCACCGCAACGTTGCACGGTCTCGACCAGCGCATCGCCCAACGACCGTTCGCGCAGCGCCGTCGGGAAGGAGTCGATGATGTCTTGCCAGCGCGCGTCCGGCACGATGCGGGCGATGCCGCTGTCGGCAAGGATCTCGATATGGCGCTCGGCGAACGAGAGATAGATCAGCAGGCCGCGCTTGTCGGCGGTTTGCGCGTTGACGAGCCGAGCGAATTCCAGCGCCGCCGCGCGCTTGGCGCGCAGCATGTGCACAGCCTGGGGAACCAGCCAATGACCGGCGCGCCCGAACGTCAGGGCAATCCAGGCGACGGCGAAGACGGCCATCTGCCCGGCGACAATGGTCAGCGCCGGGATGGGCCACAAGACGGCCGCAAGTGCGCCCCCGAGAAGGGCTGCAGCGGCGGCGCCAAGGGCTACGGCGTCGGCATAGTCGCTGGCGCTATGAGCGGTCACCACGAGAATCTCGGCCGAAGAATGGGCCTCGATCTCGGCCACGGCGGATTCGATGCGGCGCTTATCCGTCTCGGAGAGCGTGAGGGCTACCATCGGCCGGACGCCCCGCCGCCGCCGAACGATCCGCCGCCACCGCCAAAGCCGCCCGAGCCGCCGCCGCCGAATCCCCCACCACCGAAGCCGCCGAAGCCCCCGAAGCCCCCGATCGAGCGGTTGTTCCAGCCGCGTCGCCCGCCCCAAGGCCCGCTGTTGCCGCCGATGCCCCGCATGCGCTGGATCGCCATGATGATGAAGAAGATGAAAAACAGGCCGAACAGACCGAGCGGAAGTCCACCGCTCTGCTGCTGCACGGCGGGCGCCTTGGGGCCCGCTTTCCAGCCGAGTGCGCTCAGCACGGCGGCGGTGCCGGCGCCCACGCCGCCGTCGTAATCGCCGGTGCGAAAGCGCGGCAGCATGAGCTGCTGGATGATAGCGCTGGCCTGGGCGTCGGTCAGCTCGCCCTCGAGGCCGTAGCCGACCTCGATGCGCACAGCGCGGTCCTTGGGCGCGACGATGATCAGCGCGCCGGTGTTCTTGCCCTTCTCGCCGATGCCCCAGGCGCGGCCGAGACGGGTGCCGAAATCGTCGATGGCGTAGCCCTGCAGGTCGGGCAGGGTGGCGACGACGACCTGGCGCTTGGTGGCGGCCTCGAAGCCCGCCAGATCGCTCGTCAGCGCCGCCTCGGCCTGCGGCGACAGGATGCCGGCGGCGTCGACGACGCGCCCCGTGAGGGCCGGAAATTTAGGCTCGCTGGCCGCGATGGCGGCCTGGCCCATGAAACCAAGCGCCAGCGCGGCGTAGAGGACCGTTCGCAGCCGCCGCATTGGGCGTTGCCCGTTCAGAACTTCACCTGCGGCGCCGCCTGGCTTTCCACCGGGATATCGAAGGTCTGTTTGACCTTGGCGTCCGGGTAGAGGACGGCGGCGACCCAGCGGCCGGGAATGGTGCGCAGCTCGGTGTTGTAGGCCTGGACGGCGACGATGTAGTCGCGCCGCGCCACGGCGATGCGGTTCTCGGTGCCTTCAAGCTGGGACTGCAGCGAGATGAAGTTCTGGCTCGCCTTGAGGTCCGGATAGTTCTCGACGGTCGCCAGCAGGCGGCCGAGGCTGCCGGTGAGCCCTGCCTGCGCGGCCTGGAACTGACGGAAGGCGTCGGGGTTGGTCAGCACGTCGGCCGGGATGTTGATCTGCGCCTGGGTCGCCTTGGCGCGCGCCTCGACCACCGCTTCCAGCGTACCGCGCTCGTGGGCGGCGTAGCCCTTTACCGTCTCGACCAGGTTCGGCACCAGGTCGGCGCGGCGCTGATACTGATTGAGCACCTGGCTCCAGGCCGCTTTGGCCTGCTCATCGAGCTTGGGCACATTGTTGACGCCGCAGGCCGATAGGGCGACGGCGACGAAAGCGAGGGCGGCGAGACGTGGGAACCAGTGGCGCATGGGGCGGTGCTCCTTGGGGGGCGAGCGGTCAATGCGAGAAATTATACGGGAAAAACGTTGAAGCTGTGGAGTTCCGCAGGGCGCGATCGGCGTTATCCGCCGTCGCCACCACCGCCACCGCCACCGCCGCTGCCAACGCCACCAGCGTCGTTGCCGCCGTTGCTCGCGCTCGCCGCTGTCGTGGGGGCCATCTCGTTGGCGCTGCCGGTCTCGGTGCTGCCAGTCTCGGCGTTCACGCCATCGGTGCCGCTGCCGTTGATCCAGGACCACAGGACATAGCCGCAGCCCAAAACGAGAATAACGATGACCACGATCTCGAACATGCCGGCCTCCGGGTTGTCGGTTTCCTGCCCTTGAAACGACAGCGCCGCCGGATCGGCTCCCTGGCAGGGCGATCCGGCGGCGCTTTATGCCTCAATTACCGCGCGGTTAGACGCAGTAGCACTTCAGCGGTTCGAAGCCGTTGAAGGCGACCGAGGCGTAGGTCGTCGTGTAGGCGCCGGTCGAGCGGATTTCGAGCTTATCGCCGATCTCCAGGGTCTCGGGCAGGCGGTAGTCGGCCTTTTCGTAAAGAATGTCGGCCGAGTCGCAGGTCGGGCCGGCCAGCACGACGGGCGACACCGCGCCGTCGCGCGACGACACGATCGGGTACTGGATCGCTTCGTCCATCGTCTCGGCGAGGCCGCCGAACTTGCCGATGTCGAGATAGACCCAACGCTTGGTGTCGTTGTCGGCCTTCTTCGAGATCAGCACGACCTCGGTCTGGATGACGCCGGCGCTGCCGACCATCTGACGGCCCGGCTCGACGATGATGTCGGGGATCCGGTTGCCGAAGTGGCGGCTCAACGATTCGTCGATGGCGGCGCCATAGCTGCTCATGCCCGGCACCGTCTTGCGATAGCGCGTCGGGAAGCCGCCGCCGATGTTGAGCATGGAGAGCTGCACGCCCGCCTGCTCGCACTCGCGGAACAGCCAAGCGGCCTGGGCCACGGCGGCGTCCCACTGGTTCGGGTCGCGCTGCTGCGAACCGACGTGGAAGGACACGCCATAGGGGATGACATCGCGCTTGGCCGCTTCGATCAGCAGCTTGCGCGCCATCTCGACGTCGCAGCCGAACTTGCGCGACAGCGGCCAGTCGGCGTTGGCGCCGGAGGTCAGGATGCGGCAGAACACGCGCGAGCCGGGGGCCGCGTCGGAGATCTTGCCGAGCTCGGCTTCCGAGTCGAAGGCGTAGAGCTTCACGCCGCGGCCATAAGCGGCGGCGATGTCGGTCTTCTTCTTGATCGTATTGCCGAACGAGATGCGGTCAGCCGAGGCGCCAGTGGCCAAGACCATGTCGATCTCGTTGATGCTCGCCGTGTCGAAGGACGAGCCGGCTTTCGCCAGGAGCTTCAAGATCTCCGGCGCCGGGTTGGCCTTCACGGCGTAATAGATGCCGGCGCGGGGAACGGCGCGGCGCAGCTTGCGGTAATTGTCCGCAACCACGTCGAGGTCCATCACGAGGCAGGGAGTGGCCGGTCGTCGCTCATCGAGGAAACGGTCGATCTTCTTGGTCATAGCGGGGGAGCTCCTTCTATTTCCGTTCGCGTCTCAGGCGACGCGGAAATTTTTAAATTGCCAGGGATCGGAGGGATCGAGCTCCTCCGGGAACAACTGCGTACGGCCCTCGAGCGGGGTCCAGTCGGAGTATTCGCCGACCAGTTCGCCGAGATAGGGACGAGCGATGTCCATGACCCGCTTGTGATCGAGCTGGTCGGCTTCGACCACACCCGAGCGCGGATTTTCCATCGCCCAAATCATGCCGCCGAGCACTGCAGCAGTGACCTGCAGGCTGGTGGCGTTGTTGTGCGGTACGAGCTCGCGCGCCGCGTCGATCGACAGACGCGAGCCGTACCAGTAGGCGCCCTTGGCATGGCCCATCAGGAGCACGCCAAGCTCGTCGGTACCCTGCGCGATATCCGCCATCAAGAGGCGCTTGTTCGACTGCAGGGCCCAGTTCTTGCCGGCCAACTCATGCAGCGACAAGATCGCGTCGTCGCAGGGGTGGTAGGCGTAATGCACGGTCGGGCGGTAGTGGACGGTGCCGCTATCGACCAGTGAGTAGTAGTCGGCGATCGAGATCGCTTCGCTATGGGTCACCAGGAAACCGTGGAAGGGGCCTTCCAGGGGCGTCCAGGTGCGCACGCGGGTCTCGGCGCCCGGCCGGTTCAGATAGATCGCCGCGCCGCCGCCGAAGTCGTGGCGGCCGCCGTCGATCGGGAAATGCAGCTCGTGGCTGCCCCAGCCGAGCTCGGCCGGCTGCTGGCCCTCGCCGACGAAGCCGTCGATCGACCAGGTGTTCACGAACTCGTCCTGCTGCTTGGACTGGTCGGCCGCCTGGGTGTCGCGCTCGGCGATATGGATGACCTTCACGTCGAGATCGCGCGCCAGCAGCGCCCAACCCACGCGGTCGCGCGGCGTGCGGACCTTATGGCCCGTATCGCGGGCGATGTTCAGCAGGGCTTCCTTGACGAAATGCGAGACGAGGCCCGGGTTCGCGCCATGGGTCACCACGGCGGTCGCGCCGCCGGCAAAGCGCGGCATCAGCGCGAGCGCGGTTTCACGCAGCGCATAGTTCGAACGCTGCGACGGCGTCAGGGAGGCGTCGGTATAGCCGCCGGCCCAGGGTTCCAGGCAGGTGTCGAGATAAAGCGCGCCGCGCTCGTGGGCGAATTCGATCAGCGCCACGGAGGAGACGTCGACCGACAGATTGAGCAGGAAGTCGCCAGCCGACAGCAGCGGCGCCAGGATCTGGCGGTAATTGTCGCGCGTCAGCGGGTCGATGATGAAGCGCACGCCGTACTCAGCGGCGACCTCGCGGCCGCGCTCCTCCGCCGTGACGATCGCGATGTTCTCGCGCGGCATGGCGATATGGCGCAGCACCAGCGGCAGAACGCCCTGGCCGATCGAGCCGAACCCAATGATGACCAGGCGGCCACCGAAGGCGACGTGCTTCTTGTTATCGTCCATCAAACTGCACTCCTTCCGGGCTGGGGTGGTGGGGCATCAGCCCCGGGTCACCGGACCCTGGATATGCGTTTCCGCTGTCCCGGATGACTGATCCCGGGGATGAAGGCGGTAACGCGGCGATTATCGAAATAGCAAAGGCACGAGGCCGACCTTTTGGTCGGACACCCGGGCTTACCGGTTCGTTCGCGGATGGGGCGCAGGAGCGTGCCCGTTCATGTATCTACCTCCCTTAAGGTGCCGGTCCTCTCGACCGACTGCCGATCCACTTTTGTGACCGGCTCCGAAAAGGACGCGTACACGTCGTTGCTTGACCTAACTGAGAGGCCTGGGGCACGTGCGATTGGCGTCTGAAAACGCTAATTAAGCCATCTCGCCCCTGATGCAAGCGGAAATCTTCCCGAGAGCCAAATTTTTTCGACTCGAGCCCGTGCTGTTGCGAGTCGAACACGGTTCTTGTCACAGACCGGGCGGGAGCGTGGCAGACTCAGGCTTGGCCTTTACGCTTTGTTTATTTTTGGAGCACGCCGCCCATGTCCGATGGATTGCATCACGCGCCGAACGATCCGTCCGCGACGTCGTTGACGCGCCTCGGCGCCGCCGCCGCCGTCTTCGCCGCGCTCGCCGGCGGCAGCGCCGTGGCGCTGGGCGCTTGGGCCTCGCATGGCGCGGTCGAGCCGGCCAAGGGGTGGCTGACGACGGCGTCGACCTACCAGCTCATCCATGCCGTGGCGCTGCTGGGGGGCGTGGCCTTGCGCGAGCGTCTGAACGGCCTCGCGCGCCGCCTCGCCGGCGTGGCGCTGGCCGGCTTCGCGGGCGGCATCCTGCTGTTCTGCGGGTCGCTGATCGCCCTCAGCCTCGGCCAGAGCTGGGGTGTCGCCGCTCCGGCCGGGGGGCTGGCCCTGATGGCTGGCTGGGCCGCCCTGGCCATCGCCGGCCTGCTGACAGTCTTGCGCCGGCGCTAGCGTTCTCGGCGAATCGGGGGCCGGGCAAAAAAGAGGGCGTCCCGGTCGGATCGTCCGGGGCGCCCTTCAAGTCGGGGGTACGCTTTACGCTTACAAGACCCGGAGACGGACCGTACTGATGGTCCGTCTCCGGGAACCGGCACTCAACCGCACCCTCGTTAGAGGGTGGGGATGACCTTGAGCGCCGGGATCCATTGGCCGATCACGCTTTGCGGCCAGGGCACGGCCATAAACTGGTCGAACCCGACGTAGATGAAGATGACCATGAAGATCGCGTAGGGGATCACCAGGGTCCAACGCTCCTTGGCTTCGAAGCGCATGAAGAAGATCACGAACACGAAGACCGTCGGCAACATGCCGAACATGGCGAAGGAGCCCATGAAGCCGAGCATGTAGGCGAAGAAGAGGATGCCGCGCTGGGCAATGACCTTCTTCGACAGATGATCGGTGTCGGACGACAGATCCATATGGATCTTTTCGTCCGAGTTCTCCTCGATCTCATGCAACGTGTTTTCCGTGATGCTCGCGACCTTCTTGCTCTTCGGCACACGGCACATGTCGTTGAACAGGCTGAGTCCGACCATCGACAGACCGAGCGTGCCGACGATCAGCGGCACGATCTTGGCGTCCATGTTCCACTTCGTCGCCTGGAAGACCATGACGGCCATCAAGGTGAAGAAGAAGATCGTGAACAGCTGGGTCCAGCGGAACGTCGGGGCCTGGAAGTTGGTCAGCATCATTTTGACGCCGCCTTGGGCCTTCACGTCCTGCAGGAACGGTCGCACCAGGCCGACGATAGCCATGATGAACAGGATCGCCACCACCGGGCGTTTCAGCCACTCGAGGCCGTAACGCTCGACGGAGATGAACAGGTAGCGTTCGATGATATCGCCTAGCACGAGGCCGAGAATCAACGGCGGACGCGGCCACTTGAACTGCTTCATGATCCAGCCGAACAGGCCGAAGAAGAGCAGCGTGTAGAGGTCGCCCCACTGACGAGAGGCTTCGAACGCGCCGATGTAGATGATGCCCAGAACGGCGGGCAGGATCAGCGTGTAGCGCAGGGTCGCCAGCTTGGCGAACTGCGGGCTGAAGGCGTAGCACATGCCGGCGCCGAGGATGTTGGCCAGCGCCACCGACCAGACCATCGCGTAGGTCACGTCGAGGTTCTTGCTCAGCATGTCCGGACCCGGGACGAGACCCTGGATCAGGAAGGCGCCGAGCAGGATGGCCATGCCGGCGGAGCCGGGCACGCCGAACGCGACGGTCGGGATGAGCGCGCCGCCTTCCTTGGCGTTGTTCGACGATTCCGAGGCGATAACGCCGCGGACGTCGCCCTTGCCGAAGGTCGCCTTGGCGCCCTTTTCAGTCTTCAGGGCGTGGCCGTAAGCGAGCCAGTCGACCACCGAGGCGCTGATGCCCGGGATCGAGCCGATGCCACCGCCGATCCACGAGCAGCGCATGATCAGCCACCAATGCTGGAAGCAGTCCTTCACGCCTTGCAGCTGGCCGCGATAGACCTCGCGGCCGACAGGAACGCCTTCGGCGATGGCGGTGCGGGTGATCAGCAGGTCGCACAGTTCGGGCAAGGCGAACAGGCCGAGCACGATCGGCGTCAACGGCGCGCCGTCCCACAGGTAGAGGCTGTCGAGGGTCCAGCGCAGCGTGCCGGTCTGCGGATCGGAACCGATCATGGCGAGCATGATGCCGAAGCAGGCGGCGGCCATGCCGCGCAGCGGGGCGTTACCCGACAACACCGCGACCATCGAGATACCGAACACGGCGAAGCCGAGCAGTTCCGGCGAGCCGATATAGAGCATCAGCGGCCGCAGGATCGGAATCGTCAGGCCCATCAACATGGCGCCGAACACGCCGCCCATCAGGGAGGACATGTAGGCGGCCGAGAGCGCTCGACCGGCCTCGCCGCGTTTGGCCATGGGGAAACCGTCAAGCACGGTTGCCGCGGAGGCTGCACCTCCGGGCACGCCGAACAAAATCGCCGGAATTGGATCGCCCGTGGCCGTCGTCGCGCCCAGGCCGAGCAGGAACGCGAAAGCGGTGAACGGGTCCATATCGAAGGTGAAGGGCAGCAGCATCGCAGTGCCCGCAAGGCCACCGATGCCGGGAATAATGCCCAGCACGAGGCCGAGCACGCACCCGATCCCTAAATACATCAGGCGCGTCGGATCCATCAGGATCAGGAACGCCTTGCCGGCAGCTGCGCCCATAAAGGCGGCTTCCGCAGTGAAACTTTCCATGTTTGCTTATCCGTTGTCCGAAGTTGAGGTCATCACGTACGGACTTCGGCAAAGACGGATCGTTGGCGAGGCTGCGCTAAGCGCTTTTTGAGATGTGGGCTTTTGCCCTGCCGACGACGGATTCCGCCTTTGCCTTCGTCCGCTTAAACCCGGCGCTGTCCTTCTTAAGAGGGATCAGTCGACGGCGGGAGAAGGCCTTAGGCGGTCGGAGGACCGGTCTTATGGCAGGAGGCGGGGACGTCGGCGGCGAGCCGAGTCCGGTGTCCGGCAATCCCATCGCGTGAGTTGCCGAAGACGGGGACGGCCAGTTCGGCCGTGACGAGTGCGGTCAGGTCGCTGCCATCGCCGTGATGATCGGCGAGACGGCGGACGCTTTCGTCTTCGAGGAGAGGGGCGAAGCCTTCGTCGAGGGCGGCCCGAACCGGCGCCGTCGGCAAGGAACTGTTGGGCTGGGAGATCGTCGGGCCGTCGCCGGCGTAGCTCGCAGCCATGACCGGGCTCGCGCCGGCGATGACCGCCAGGGCAAGAAGCCAAGCCATTAAGCGTCGAGAAAACAACGACGTCATACTATCCCCGAGCGATCGCACATCCTGCGCGATTGAATTCTATTACTTTTAGCATAGATCGGGCCCCAACCCCGAACTATTTCCGCCTTGCGGCAGGAACGGCGGATTGTGCGCATCTATAAAAAAATGACAAGGAAATTGCCGATCTGCGAAAGACTCTCAATCGGCGGTGCGCAGGATGCACCGCGCGTTTTGCCAGACAACCCGCCGTAGGTGCAAAACCCTATCGGGCGATTGCTTAAGCGCAATCGTCCATGTAAGGAGATTCAACACACTGCCTTTACTCAAGGCTCTTATTCAGGTGCGCGTACCATCATGGCGAAGCGAAAGCTCTACGACTGCTCGAAATGCCCGGGGCAGTGCTGCTCTTATGCCCGTGTCATCGTTTCCGACTTCGACATCAAGCGGCTGGGAAAATATTTCGGCATCAGCGAAAAACAAGCGCGCGAGAAACACACCAAGGCCGGCGCCGAGCCGGGCGAGCGCATTTTGCGCCATCATGCCGACGAGCATTTCGGCACGATTTGCAAGTTCTTCGACCGCGATCTGCGCCGCTGCACGATTTATGAAGGCCGTCCGCGCATCTGCCGCGAATTCCCCGGCGATGGCCATTGCGGCTATTACGACTTCCTGACCTTCGAGCGCACCTCGCAGGAAGATCCCGACTGGATTTCGACGACCGGCAATTGGTAAGCGCTTCGCCCTCACGGGGCGGCAATAGGTGAGCTAAGGCCGGTTCTTCGACGGCGGCGCTTCGTCGCCGTCGTCGTCGCGCTTCTTGACCGAAATCTCGCCGGTCGTTTCCAATATGGCGTATTCCACCTGCGACGGGCGGAAGCAGCCGTTCTGGCGCAGCGCCGCCATCAATTCATTGTTGGAAATCGTTTCTTTGCGCAGCGCGGCATAGAGCACGCGGCCCTCGCGGATGAGAAAACGCGGCCGCCCTTCCATCCAGCGCTCGACGCGCGCATGCCGCGCCGTCATATAGCCAAGGCCGGCGTTGAGCAGCAGCATGGTGGTGATGACGATCACCGCGGCGAGCCATGAATCGTCGCCGGCGGTCAGCGCGTTGGACGCGCCTTCGCTGATCAGCATCAACAGGACGAAATCGAACGGCGTCAATTGGCCGAGCTCACGTTTGCCGCTGATGCGCAGCAGCAAAATCACGGTCAAATAAATTCCGCCGCCGCGGAGAATAAGTTCCCACCACGGCAGCGTCAGGTCGAACATGCTGTCGTCAGCTCGCTATTTCTTGGCGCTGGCTTTGCGCTTGCGCGTCGGCGCGGCTTGCCTGGCCGAGGGTATCTTGGTAGCGAGCGAACGGTTTCCCGCAGTCACCGCTGTTCTTCTTGGCGCCGCCGGCCTCGTCGTTGATGCCCTGATCATTGACGGTGGCGCAAGCGCGGCGTTCGGCTACTTTTTCGCCGACGCCGCGCTTTTCGTGGCCTTCTTCGATGTGACGCGCTTGACGCATTTGCTTGGCGGCATATGTCGCTTTGCGGCGACGCGGCATCGTCACATCCTGATCGCTAGATGCGGCCGGTTGCCAGCAGGACGATCAAGATGATCAGCAGCACGAAGGTCAGGCCGCTCGGCCCGTAGCCCCAATTGCGGCTGTGACCCCAGGTCGGCAGCGCGCCGACCAAAATCAGGATCAGGAAAATCAACAGGATCGTGCTCAGCATGGTCGTCCCCTTGCGGTGATGTGTGTTTATGGCGTCGATGCGATGACCGAACGCCAGTTTTGTTCTTGATCATTCGGCCAACGCTCGCTCCGCGGACATAGTTCCCATGGGACCCGGCACTGCCGTTTAACTCGTTGAAATGGAACTTTTCTCGGAACCGGAACAAGGCCGCGCCGGTGACCGTTGCTCCTTTAAGCCGGCGCAGTCCGGCATCTTTTCCATGGCGCCTTGGTGCGCCGCATCACAAAGGAGTTCGACGATGAATTGGGATCAGATCAAAGGCGATTGGAAACAGGCCAAAGGCAAGGTCAAGCAACAGTGGGGCAAGCTCACCGACGACGACCTGACCGTGGCCGAGGGCACGCGCGACGAGTTGGTCGGCCGCATTCAGGAGCGCTACGGCATCGCCAAGGATGAGGCCGACAAGCAAGTGCAGGATTGGGAGAAGACCTACCGTTAAGGCGGCTTCTCTCTTACCGGATCGGGCCGCGCTCTTCGGAGCGCGGCCTTTCTTTTGGGTGGGCATGACCACTTAGCGAAACGAGATCGCGGCCGGCTCAACGGCACGCCCAATCAGCAACAATCCATACCTTAGCGCCTTGCGCGAGGGGGAACGGTCTGATAGCCCACTGAAGCGGAATTTTCAGGGCGGGACGCGTTCATGGCGATAACGATCGGGATGGGGCGGCGCGAGACGCAGGTGGTGGGGCTGATCAGCTTCGCCCACATGCTGAGCCATCTCTACATGCTGGTCTTGCCGCCGCTCTTTCCAGTCATCCGCGCCGATCTCGGGTTCGATTATGCCGCGCTCGGGGTGGCGACCGCAGTGTTCGCCGCCTTCACCGGCGTGCTGCAGACGCCGATGGGCTTCGTCTGCGAGCGGATCGGCTCACGCCCGGTGCTGGTCTGCGGCCTGTTCCTCAACGGCGCGGCCATCGCGCTTGTCTCGGTGATCGACAGCTATTGGCAGCTTATCGCGCTGATGGCGCTCGCCGGCGTCGGCAGTTCGGTCTTTCATCCCGCCGATTATTCGATCCTGTCGGGCACGGTGAGCGAGAAGCGGCTCGGCCGCGCCTTCTCGATCCACACCTTCGGCGGCTCCATCGGCTTCGCCATCGCGCCCTTCGTCATGGTCACTCTCTACGAGTTGACCAACTGGCGCATGGCCGTGGCGATCATCGGCGGCATCGGCGTGGCACTGTCGATCGTGCTGCTCGCCTGCTCGGGTGTGATCGGCGAGGGCGGCGCGCCGAAGAAGCGCGGCGCCGGTTCGCTGACCTGGCGCGACATGGTGACCTCGCCGACGGTGATGTTGTTCTTCACCTTCTATGCGGCCTCGTCGGCGGCCAACGCCGGTATCTCGCAATTCGCCGTCTCGGCGCTGATCGACATCTACGGCATCTCGTTGACCACGGCGAACATGGCGCTGACGGTCTATATGATTGCCTCGCTGATCGCCGTGCTGCCGGGCGGCCTGCTCGCCGACTACACCAAACATCACAACTTGGCTTTGGTGGCCTCCTTCACCGTCAGCGCGGTGATGGTCGCGGCGGTCGGCCTGTCCGGCCTGCCGTTCTGGATCGCCCTCGTGCTGCTCGCCAGCGTCGGCGCCTTGCGCGGTTTGGTGAACACCTCGCGCGACGTCATGGTCCGTCATGCCGTGCCGGGGGCCAGCGTCGGCACCGTCTTCGCGTTCGTCACCACCGGCTTCATGTTCGGCCATGCGGTGTCGCCGACGATCTATGGCTTGCTGATGGATGGAGCCTCGCCCGGCATGGTGTTTTGGGCCTCGGCGGGCTTCTCATTGATTTGCATCACCACCGCCATCCCGGCCGGCTGGGTGAAACCGGCCGCCGGCAAGCCGGTTTAAGGCGGCTGCGGGCCGCCGAGAAGGCCGAGGTTGGCCATCGCCGCGCAAGGATCGCGCCCCGCGGTCTATCCAACTATCTATATGAAAAATAAGGGATAATTTTCCCTTCTTTTTTCTGTTCCCATTTTGTTCTCATTGGTCTAAAGAGTCTCGTCCGCTCTCTTGCGATCCGCCGTCCGGTCTTGCCTCGCTTCCACCGAGGCCTGGCCGGTGGCGGCTTCGGTTCTCACCGGATGGGCTCATGCGGACGACAGACGACCCCGATTTGCTGCGTTGGCTGTTTCTCGATCTGAACAGCTATTTCGCCAGCGTCGAGCAGCAGCTCGACCCCTCCTTGCGCGGCCGGCCCATCGCCGTCGCGCCGGTGATGAGCGATTCGACCTGCGCCATCGCCGCGAGCTACGAGGCCAAGGCCTTCGGCATCAAGACCGGCACGCCGATCTGGGAAGCGAAAGAGAAATGCCCGGACCTTATCGTCGTGCCGGCGCGCCATGACATTTACGTGCGCTTTCATCATCGTATCGTCGCTGCTGTCAAAACCGTGATCGGCGTCACCCGCGTCGAGTCGGTCGACGAAATGGGCTGCTTGCTCAACGAGGAGCAGCGCACGCGCGCCGCCGCGCTCGAGCTCGGCCGCCGCGTCAAGCGGGCGATCCTGGAAGCGGCCGGTCCCTGCCTACGTTGCTCCGTCGGCTTGGCGCCCAATCGCTTTCTCGCCAAGGTGGCGACCGAATTGGAAAAGCCTGACGGGCTGACTGCCGTCGGACTCGGCGAATTGCCGGGTCCGCTACTCAAGCTGAAGTTGCGCGATCTGCCGGGCATCGGCGCCAACATGGAGCGCCGCCTGTTGCGCGCCGGTGTCGGCGACATGCAAAGCCTGTGGAATCTGGCGCCACGCGCCGCTCGGCGCAATTGGGGCGGCGTCACCGGCGACGGCTTTTGGCACATGCTGCACGGCTTCGATTTGCCCGTGAAGGAGACGCAGCGTCGCACCATCGGCCATAGCCGCGTCCTCGACCCCGATCTGCGCATCGCGGAGAAGGCGCGCTTGGTGGCCCGTCGTCTGGCGGCCAAGGCAGCGGCGCGCCTGCGCCGCATGGACTATGTCGCTGGCCATCTCGCCATCAGTGCGCGGTCGGAAAGCGGTCAGCGCTACTTCGGCGATTTCCGTCTTGGTGCGACGCAGGACAGCGCCGCCATTCTCGAAGCGCTCGACAGTCTATGGGCCCGTCACGTGACGGCCTGGTCGCCGCGCCGGCTCAAGAAGGTCTCGGTCGTGCTGCATGACTTGACGCCGCTCGCCGATACCACGCTCGATCTGTTCGCCGAGCGGCGCGATCGGGCGCCGCTGCCGATGGGCAAGGTGATGCAACTGGTCGACGCGCCGCGCTTGGGGGATACGCGGGCCACGCTGCTGTCGGCCAAGCTCGACGCCCTCAACAAGCGCTATGGCCGCGACACGGTCGGTTTTGGGGTGCTCAACGACAAGCCGGGCGGCGGCAAGGAGCTCGATTACCTGGGGGCCAAGGTCGCCTTCACGCGCATCCCCGATTTGGCCGAATTTGTC
This sequence comes from Rhodospirillaceae bacterium, assembly GCA_947474495.1. Classification (GTDB taxonomy): domain Bacteria; phylum Pseudomonadota; class Alphaproteobacteria; order SMXQ01; family SMXQ01; genus CAMAVH01. The sequence goes on along the minus strand of CANJIM010000001.1, from coordinate 58,064 downwards.
GAGTGAGCCCGTGAAATTTCTTCGGTGGGCGCAGAGCCAATGTTTCCGCGGGCTTCCAGCGGTTGCTTGACAGGGTTGGGCCCTTCATCACTAAATCTGGGGTCCACGGTTCTCCGGATCGCAATATCCGGGGCTAAGAGGGAAGCCGGTGCGGCGCGATGCGCTTAAGCCGGGGCTGCCCCCGCAACTGTAAGCGGCGAGCCTGCTGTCATTACCGCCACTGGCGCGTTGCGCGCCGGGAAGGCCAGACAGCGGCGACGACCCGCGAGCCAGGAGACCTGCCGTGCACGCCGAAACAGTTTTCGGGCGGGGTGATCCGACGACGCTTGCAGGAGACGATTCCGAGTCCTGCAAGAGTCCGATTACCCCGGCCGGCATTTGAGTCAGAGTTTTTTTAGAGGGGGAGTGGGCATGTCGTCTCTCGCATTGGACTTCGATCATCAGGGCAATCTCGTGCCGCAGGCGCCGATGATGCCGCCGGCGCCGGTGCGCCCGGTGCTGCAGCAGCCGCGCGTCGTCGCGGAGGCGCCGCGTCAGGCGGCCATGGCCTTCGCCACGCCGGCGACCCATCCGCAGGACGGCCCGCGCGTCGAGCGCCACGCGCCGCTGCCCTTTCCGCTGGCGCGTCCGCCGCAGCCGTCCGACCTCAAGCTCGACCGCTCGCGCGACGAACTGCTGACGCCATTCGGCAAGGCCACCCTGACCGACCGCTACCTGATGCCGGGCGAAAGCTTCCAGGACATGTTCGCCCGCGTCTCTTGCGCCTATGCCGACGACGTCGAGCACGCCCAGCGCCTGTACGACGCCATGTCGCGCCTGTGGTTCATGCCCTCGACGCCGATCCTGTCGAACGGCGGCACGACGCGCGGCCTGCCGATCTCCTGCTTCCTCAACAGCGTGCCCGATTCGCTCGACGGCATCGTCGACACCTGGAACGAGAACGTCTGGCTTGCCTCCAACGGCGGTGGCATCGGCACCTATTGGGGCAAGGTCCGTTCGATCGGCGAGAAGGTGAAGGGCAACGGCGAGACGTCGGGCATCATCCCCTTCATCCATGTCATGGACGGCCTGACCCTCGCCATCAGCCAGGGCTCGCTGCGCCGCGGCTCGGCCGCCGTCTATCTCGACATTCATCATCCGGAGATCGAGGAGTTCCTCGAAATCCGCAAGGCCTCGGGCGACTTCAACCGCAAGGGCCTCAACCTGCATCACGGCCTGAACATCACCGATGAGTTCATGGACTGCGTGCGCGACGGCGCCATGTTCAAGCTGCGCAGCCCGAAGAACAACGAGCCGGTGCGCGAGGTCGATGCCCGCCAGCTGTGGCAGCGCATTCTCGAGACGCGCCTACAGACCGGCGAACCCTATCTGCTGTTCATCGATTCGGTGAACCGCGCCATGCCCAAGCATCAGCGCGACCTCGGCCTCAAGGTCACCACGTCGAACCTGTGCAGCGAGATCGTGTTGCCGACCGGCATGGACCATCGCGGCGAAGACCGCACCGCCGTCTGCTGCCTCGCCTCGCTCAACATCGAGACCTGGCACGAATGGTGCGACGAGCCGAACCTCGTCGAAGACGTGCTGCGCATGCTCGACAACGTGCTGACCTTCTTCGTCGACATCGCGCCCGACAGCATGCAACGCGCCAAATATTCGGCGATGCGCGAGCGCTCGGTCGGCCTCGGCGTCATGGGTTTCCATTCGTTCCTGCAGGACGAAGGCATCCCGATGGAAAGCGCCCTGGCGAAATCCTGGAACATGCGCATCTTCCGCAAGATCCGCCGCGAGGCGGATGCCGCCTCGGTGCTGCTCGCCGAAGAGCGCGGCGCTTGCCCGGACGCCGCCGAGCGCGGCATGGCGGCGCGTTTCAGCCACAAGATCTCGATCGCGCCGACGGCGTCGATCAGCATTATCTGCGGCGGCACCAGTGCCTGCATCGAGCCGATTCCGGCCAATATCTACACGCATAAAACGCTGTCCGGCGCCTTCGTGGTGCGCAATGCCCAGCTCACCAAGCTGCTGCAGAAGAAGGGCATGGACACGCCGGAAGTCTGGCAGTCCATCGTCGAGCACGAAGGCTCGGTGCAGCAGCTCGATTGCCTGACCGACGACGAAAAGCTGATCTACCGCACCGCCTTTGAGATCGATCAGCGCTGGATCATCGATCTCGCCGCTGACCGCGCGCCCTACATCTGCCAGAGCCAGTCGATCAACATTTACCTGCCGGCCGACATCGATAAGTGGGACCTGCACATGTTGCACTGGACGGCGTGGAAGCGCGGCATGAAGAGCCTCTACTATTGCCGCTCGAAGTCGCTGTCGCGCGCCGCCATCGCCGGCCAATTGGAAGAAAAAGTTGAATCCGGTTTGACGGCCTCAGCGCCGACCGATTACGAGGAATGCCTGTCATGTCAGTGATCGATCTTCCGCCTAAGGGCCTCATCGGCGTCAACCCGCGCACGCTGATCGGCACCGGCAAGGTCGGTCTCTTGACCGCCACCGGCACCTACAACGTCGACCGTTATCCTTGGGCCTACGACTGCTGGAAGCGCCAGCAGCAGACCCATTGGATGGGTGAGGAAGTGCCGCTCGGCTCCGATATCAAGGATTGGACGTCGGATCGCGTGACCGATTCCGAGCGTGCGTTGCTGACGCAGATCTTCCGCTTCTTCACCCAGTCGGACGTCGAGGTCGGCGACAATTATCTCAAGCGCTACATCCCGATTTTCCAGCCGCTCGAAGTGCAGATGATGATGGCCGCCTTCTCCAACATGGAGACGGTCCATATCGACGCCTATGCCCTGCTGCTGAAAACGCTCGGCATGCCGCAGTCGGAATTCGAGGCGTTCCGCGATTACGCCGAACTGCGCGCCAAGGCCGACTACATGCACACCTTCGGAACCGACACGGTCGGCGATGTGGCGCGCACACTCGCCATGTTCGGCGCCTTCACCGAGGGCATGGCGCTGTTCGCCAGCTTCGCCATGCTGCTGAATTTCCCGCGCCACAATAAGATGAACGGCATGGGCCAGATCGTCAGCTGGTCGGTGCGCGACGAAAGCCTGCATTGCGAAGGCATCATCAAGCTGTTCCACACCTGGAACCGCGAGACCGGCGCCGTCACCAAGGCGGTGCGCGACGACATCGTCGACGTCGCCAAGACCATGGTCGGCCTCGAAGAGAAATTCATCGACCTCGCCTTCAGCTTGGGCCCGGTCGACGGCATGACGCCGGAGGATATCCAGGCTTATGTGCGCTATGTCGCCGACTGGCGCCTGACGCAGCTCAAGCTGACCCCGGTGTTCGGCTATTTCATCGAGGAATCGAGCGGCTACAAGCAGACCAAGGCGCATCCGTTGCCCTGGCTCAGCGAGATCCTCAACGGTGTCGAGCACGCCAACTTCTTCGAGCAGCGCGCCACGGAATATTCCAAGGCCGCCAGCAAGGGCAGCTGGGACGGCGAAGCCGGCGTCTGGTCGATGTTCGACAAGGTCAAGGCGGGCTCCAGCAGCCACGCTTAAGATTTGCGGCGACTTCACGGCAACAGCGTCGTGAAGGCGCCGCAATCCCCCTCCAGAGTGGCGAAATCGGCTCTGGAGGGCCGTAGGATGACTGGAATTTCAGCGGCTTGCGTCGGTGAGAGCGATACCTTAGCGTCGGGCGCCATGCGCAATCGACCCGCCTGTCAGGCCTTTCGCCTATGAAAATTCTCATCACCGGAGGCTTCGGCTTCATCGGTTCGGCCCTGGTGCGCCATCTGTTGCGCACCACCGACGCCGCGATCGTCAATCTCGACAAGCTGACCTATGCCGCCAGCCCCGACGCGCTGGAAGAGGCGTTCGGCCACCACCGCCATATCCATGAAAAGGCCGATATCGCCGACGCCAGCGCCGTGGCGGCGATCTTGGCCCGCCATCAGCCGGACGCCATCATCCATCTGGCGGCGGAAACCCATGTCGACCGCTCGATCGACGGCCCGGCCGCCTTCATCCAGACCAACATCGTCGGCACCTATGTGCTCTTGGAAGCGGCGCGCGCCTATTGGTCGGCGCTGCCGGAGTCGCGCAAGGCGGCCTTCCGCTTCCACCATGTCTCGACCGACGAGGTGTTCGGCGCGCTCGGCGAGACCGGCAAGTTCACCGAAGAGACGCCTTATGCGCCGTCCTCGCCCTATTCGGCGAGCAAGGCTTCAAGCGATCACTTGGTGCGCGCCTGGCATCACACTTACGGCCTGCCGGTGCTGCTGACCAACTGCACCAACAATTACGGCCCCTGGCAGTTCCCGGAAAAGCTCATCCCGCTGGTCACGCTCAACGCGTTGGAAGGCAAGCCGCTGCCGGTTTACGGCAAGGGCGCCAACGTGCGCGACTGGCTGCATGTCGACGATCACGCCGAAGCCCTGCATCTGGTGCTGACGCGCGGCAAAGTCGGCGAAACCTACGGCATCGGCGGCGGCGAGGAGCATCGCAACCTCGAAGTCGTCGAGGGCATCTGCGACATTCTCGACCGGATCGCGCCGGACGCTGGCATCGGCGAGCGGCGCAAACTCATCACCTACGTGACCGACCGCCCGGGCCACGATTTCCGCTATGCCATGGACATCTCACGCATCGAGCGCGAGCTGGGTTGGAAGCCGCGCATGAGCTTCCTCAAGGGTCTCGAGCAGACGGTCCGCTGGTATCTCGATCATCGGCCTTGGTGGCAGGGCATCCGCAAGGGCGCTTATGCGGGCCAGCGGCTTGGCCTGGCGACTGACAACAAAAAGACGGCGGGAGCAAAATCGTGAAGGGCATCGTTCTGGCGGGCGGTCGCGGCACGCGACTGCATCCGATCACCCTGGCCATCTCCAAGCAGCTACTGCCGGTCTACGACAAGCCGATGGTCTATTATCCGCTGTCGACGCTGATGCTCGCCGGCATCCGCGAGATCCTGCTGATCTCGACGCCGGAAGACCTGCCGCAATATCAAAAAGTCCTCGGCGACGGCAGCCAGTGGGGCGTCGAACTGTCCTACGCCGCGCAGCCGCAGCCCGAGGGTATTCCGCAGGCCTTCCTGATCGGCCGCGACTTCATCGCTGGTGAAGGCTGCGCCTTGGCGCTCGGCGATAACATCATTTACGGCGACGGCCTCAGCGCTTCGTTGAAAAACGCCGCAGCCGCAGGCAAGGGCGCCACCACCTTCGCCTATTGGGTGAAGGATCCCGAACGCTATGGCGTCGTCGAGTTCGACGCCGATAATCGCGCGACGCGCATCGTCGAGAAGCCGAAAGAGCCGAAGTCGAACTACGCCGTCACCGGGCTCTATTTCTACGACGAGCGCGTGGTGAAGTTCACCGAGGCGCTCAAGCCGTCCCCGCGCGGCGAGCTGGAGATCACCGATCTCAACAACGTCTATCTCGCCGAAGGCTCGCTGCGCGTCGAGCGCTTGGGCCGCGGCTATGCCTGGCTCGATGCCGGCACGCCCAATTCCTTGCTGCAGGCCGGCGTCTTCGTGCAGATGGTCGAAGAACGCCAGGGCCTCAAGATCGCCTGCCTGGAAGAGATCGCCTATCGCATGGGCTATATCGACCAACACGGCCTGGCGGCGCTCGCCGAGCGCTATAAGAACAACGATCTCGGCGCTTATCTCCGCGAGATCCTGCGGGGCGGTCTCGCCCCGTGACCACTAGCTGGCAGGGCCGCAAGGCGCTGATCACCGGCGGCGCCGGCTTTCTCGGCGCGACGCTGGCCCATCGCCTCGCGTCCCTGGGCGCCGAAGTCACCGCCGTCGACAGCTTCTTGCCCGAGGGTGGCGCCAATCCGTTCAATCTCGACGGCTTGGCCGCGCCCTTCACTCTAGTGAAAGGCGACATCGGCGATGCCGTCGCGATGACGCCTCTGATCGAGCGCAGCGACGCGATCTTCAATCTTGCCGGCCGCACCGGCCATATGGATTCGATGAGCGATCCGCTCGGCGATCTGGCCGCCAACGTCACGGCACAGCTTGGCCTGCTCGAACTGGTGCGCACGCGCCGACCCACGGCGCGGATCGTCTATGCCTCGACACGGCAATTCTACGGCGTGCCGGATTATCTGCCGGTCGACGAGAAGCATGCGTTGCGGCCGCCTGACGTCAACGGCGTGCATAAGCTCGCCGCCGAGCAGCATCACCTGATCTATGCCAAGGTGCATGGCCTGGCGGCGACGGCGCTGCGCTTGACCAATTGTTACGGTCCGCGCATGCGGGTGAAAGACGCGCGCCAGACCTTCGTCGGCATCTGGATCCGCCGCATCTTGGAAGATCAGCCGTTCGAGGTGTGGGGCGGCGCGCAGAAGCGCGACTTCACCTATGCCGACGACGTGGCCGACGCCTTCATCGCGGCGATCGACGCGCCAGCCTGCGCCGGCAACGCCTATAATCTCGGCGGTGCCCATCATAATGGCAGCGGCGCAGTGAGCCTCGATACCTTGGCCGAGGCCCTGATCGCCGCCAACGGCGGCCAGGGTGGCTTCAAGCGTATGGAATTTCCCGCCGATCGCAAGCGCATCGACATCGGCGATTACGAAGCCGACGACCGCGCCTTCCGCGCCGCCACCGGTTGGGCGCCGCGCGTCGATCTGGTCGAGGGTCTGCGCCGGTCGATCGCTTATTACCGCGCCAATCTCGCGCATTATCTATAGGAGACGTTCGTGGCCGACATTCGCGTTCTGCAGGCCGATCCCAAGGCCGGCTATCTCGCCCACAAGGCGGAGATCGACGCTGCGGTCACCCGCGCGCTCGATAGCGGCTGGTACATTCTCGGCCAGGAGGTCGCCACTTTCGAAAAGGAATTTGCCGCCTTCGAGTCCGCGGCGCATGGCATCGGCGTCGCCAACGGCACCGACGCGCTGGAGATCATTCTGCGCGGCCTCGGCATCGGGCGGGGTGACGGCGTCGTCACCGTGTCGCATACGGCAGTCGCCACCGTCGCCTCCATCGAGCTGGTCGGCGCGACGCCGGTGCTCGCCGACATCGACGATCACTTCACGCTCAGCCCGGCGGCGCTTGAAGCGGCGCTTGCGGGGAATATGACGGGCGGGAAAGGCGACAAGCCGAAGATCAAGGCCGTCATCGTCGTGCATCTCTACGGCCAGATCGCCGATATGCCGGCCATCGCCGCCATCGCCAAACAGCACGGCATCGCCGTCATCGAAGACTGCGCCCAGGCTCATGGCGCAACGCTCGGCGGCAAGCCGGTGGGCTCGTGGGGCAATGCAGCGGCCTTCAGCCTCTATCCGACCAAAAACCTCGGCGCCTTCGGCGACGGCGGCATCGTCACCACCAACGATGCGGTACTGGCCGAAAAGATTCGTGCGATCCGCGAGTATGGCTGGCGCAAGCGCTATATCAGCGACATCTCCGGCATGAACACCCGGCTCGACGAGCTGCATGCCGCCATGCTGCGCGTGAAGCTTAAATATCTGGCTGGCGAGAACGCCCGCCGCGCTGCCATTGCCGGCGTCTACGATAAAGAGCTGGCAGGTCTTTGCCCCTTGCCGCTGCGCCGTGACAGTGCCGGCCATGTGTTTCATCAATATGTGATCCGCAGCGGCGCGCGCGACGCGCTGCAGGCGAAGCTGCGCGATCTCGGCATCGGCACCAACGTGCATTACCCCATGCCGGTGCATCTGCAACCGGCCTATGCCGGCCACACTTGGCTCGCCCAAGGAAAAATGCCGATGACGGAGAAAGCGTCGCAGGAAGTGCTCAGCCTGCCGATGTTCCCGCAGCTCACCGATGCGCAGGTGGCAGAAACGGTTTCTGCGGTGAAGGCGGCGCTGAAGGGCTAGTGCGCCTCAGGCGTGGTTGTTGAGCAGTACCACGCCGGTGACGATCAGTACCAAGGCGACGACCTGCATCAGGCCAAGCGGTTCTTTCAGCCAAAGATTGCTGAGCACGGCCAGCACCACATAGCTGAGCGCCACGCTGGGGAACGCCACCGAGACCGGAATTTTCCGCAGCGCCAGCATGTAGAACACGGCGGCGAAGCCGTAGAGGCCGAGGCCGATGATGCTCTGCGGCTTGAGGAATTGGTCGATGATGCTGCCTTCGCCCGAGGCGCCGACCTTCAACAGCAACTGCGCCGCGACGCCGAGCAGGATGCCGGCGGCCAGCGAGAGGTAATAGATCATCATGATTAGCGGATTCCCGCAGTCGGTTGGCGCAGGTCGGTGACGGCGTCTGCGCGCGACTCGGGGCGCATCAGCTGGCGCACCAGGAATTGCGGCTTGCGGTTGGCGGTGAGGAAGACGCGGCCGAGATATTCGCCGACGACGCCGAGCAGAATGAGCTGAATACCCGACAATAGCAGTACGGCGATCATCAGCGAGGCCCAACCTTGCGGCGTCTCGCCGCCGAACGCCTCAATGGTCACCCAGACGGCGCCGACGACGCCGAGCGCGCTCATCAGGAAGCCGAGGATGATGCTGATGCGTAACGGCACGACGGAGAAGTTGACGAACAGATTGAGCCACAGCCCGATCAGCTTGCTGATCGTGTAGTTGCTGCGGCCTTCGACGCGGGCGAAATGCTCGACTTCGACGGAGCCGATGTTCTGCGTCACCTGCATCACCAGGCCGTCGACGTAAGGGTAGGGGCCCTGGTAGCGCACGACGTTCTCGACGACCATGGCGCTCAGGCAGCGAAAGCTCGAGAGGTACAAGCCCTTCGGCTTGTCGAGCAGACGGTCGGCGACCCAATTGGCGAAGCGGCTGCCGATGTTGCGCCAGGCGTCGTGCTTCTTCTCGGCGTAGCGCGTGTAGACGGCGTCATAGCCATTGTCGCGCGTGTAGCGATAGAGCTTGAGCACTTCGGACGGCGGATTCTGCAGGTCATCGTCCATGTTGATGACATAGTCGCCGCGCACATGGTTGAACCCGGCCATCACCGCGTTGTGCTCGCCGAAGTTGCGCGATAGATCGACGAAGCTGACCGGCACGTCGCGGCGCTCCGCCAGCTTGCGGCAGACCTCGGCGCTATTGTCGCGGCTGCCGTCGTTGACGAGGACGATCTCGTGGCCGCCCTCGACTTGCAGCTCGGCCAGCGCGTCGACCAGCGTGCCGATAGTGGCCGCGCCGTTATAAACGGGGATGACGATGGAAAGCGCGAAGGGGCGACCAGTCATATTCAAGGCGCTCATGTCGATGCTGCGGATCATTGTCTGTGCTTTGCATGATGCCGTTAAACGGCGGGGAGCGAAACCCCGGCGATAGGCTCGCCGGCAAAGCTTTATTGCAGGGAATTACGGCTTTATTGCGCCGATTGCGGGGTGCCGGGCTTGACCGCCACGGCCAACAGCGAACCGCCGAACGGTAGGTTGATGCCCAGTCCCATGACCCAGCGCTCGATGGCGAGCACAGCGCGGAACAGCGCCTCGACCGGCGCGGGGTAAAGCTGGACGTCGCTGCCATCGTCGCTCGGCAGCAGTTTGCGGCGCAACACCATCAGCGGGAATAGGCCCATGTTCCAATAGCCGATGCGCGCTTCTGGGAAGCCGGCGGCATGCAGCATGGCGCGGACCTGCGGCCGGGTGAAGCGCCGGGCATTGTGCACCTGCACATCATGGGCCGACAGCAGCCAAGGATAAGCCGGCAGATTGAGAATCAGCACGCCGCCGGGGGCGAGGCAGCGCTCGGCTTCCCGTAAGGCCGCGGCGGGGTCGACGGCGCGGTGGCAAAGCACGTCCATGCTGAACATGGCGGCGAAGCTGTTCTCGCGAAAGGGCAGGGCGTTGACGCTGCCCAGCGTCACGGCGCAGCCGCTTTTGCGGCGGGCGAACATGGCGGCGCGCGGATCGACGTCGAGGCCGATGGCCGCGCCGGCGCCGTCTTGCGCGGCGACGCGGGTCAGCAAACCGCCCGTGCCGCAGCCGGCATCGAGCGTCAATCCGGGGCGCTTTATTTGGCCGCGTGCAGCGCGATAAGCCGCGAGGGCATTGGCGTGCAGGCCGCGGAACCACCACATGCGGTCTTCGACGGCATGCATCCGCTCATACTCGATGGGTTCCATCTCTTTGATTTTTCTTGGTTATTGGTGCCACTGCGAGTTTCCAGGACAAGCCCTAAAAGCGCCGTAAAGCCTGCCTAACGTCTTGCGAGATCGGCCGTTGGGTCGTAAATACGTCATTTCCCGAACGTCGTCCAAGAAGCAAAACATCAGCGGGGGGCTGAAGATGCGCGGGAAACGGCAAGGGGTTGCCCCGGCTTCGTGCCTACTATGTTGTGAGCGTCGTCCTTCGGCGGTGTGCAGCCAGGCGTGACCAGGAAGCCATAGATTACCATGACCACCTCCGATTTATCGCCGCGCGAGTCGTCCTTGGCCCGCGCGCGCCTGTCGTCTGCGGACCCTGCGGAGCGCGTTCTCGCTTGGCTGGTGCCCGGCGCATTCCTGCTGCTGCCGTTCGCCTGGGTCATCGCTTATCTCATTCCGCCACTCAATCACGATGTCGCCGTGATCTTGGCGATCTCCGACCGCTGGCTCGGCGGCGAGCGCATGTACGTCGACATGATCGATGTCAATCCGCCGCTCATTTTCATGCTCAACCTGATCCCGGCGGCGGTGTCGCGTCTGTTGTCGACGCAGGACACGCAGGCCCTGGTGTTGTGCGTGCTGGCGCTCGCCCTGTGGAGCAGCGTCGTCAGCTGGCGCATGTTCCCGACGCTGACCGAGCCGGCGGCGCGCAGCCAACACATGATCTTCCTGCCGCTCGTGCTCTTCCTTGCGGTCGTCTATCCCGGCGAGATGTACGCCCAGCGCGAGCATCTCATGCTGCTCGGCGCGGTGCCGTACGTGATGCTCGCCGCAGCGCGCTTCGACGGACTCAAAGTGCCGCGTGGCCGGTTGATCAGCATCGCGATCGTCGCCGGTCTCGGCTTCGCGCTGAAACCCCATTTCCTCGCCATTCCGCTGCTGGTCGAGGTCTACTTGCTGGCGTCGCGCGGCTGGCGCAAGACGCTGACCGATACCGTGCCATGGATCCTGCTCGGCGTGTTGGTGGCTTATGTCGCCGCCGCCTGGTTCGTCACGCCCGATTATTTCACCTCGGTGCTGCCACTGATCTTCGACAGCTACGAAGAAATCGGCGGCACTAACCCGCTGCATGTGCTTTACGGCCGCTTGCTCGCGCCCTTCATGCTGATGATGATTCCGCTCACCATCGGCGCCTTCCTGCTGCGCCTGTCGCCGCTCACGCGCATGGCGGGCCTCGCCGCGCTCGGCGGCGCGGTGGCCGGCGTCGCCCAGGCCAAGGGTTGGCCTTATCATCTGTTGCCGGCGCAGGTCATGACCTTGCTGCTCACCGTGCTGGTGATCTGCCAGGGCATCGACAAGCTGCTCGGCGAACGCCTCGCCGCCGATCGCGCATCCCCACTGATGCCGGTGCTTTCCATGGCGCCGCTTCGTCTCACCGTCGGCGCGCTGATGCTGATGCTATTCTGTCTCGCCGGCGCGACGCGTACGACCTTCTACGATCAGCTCAACTTCGACAACAGCCAGGCCGGCAAGCTGCTCAAGCTGGTGAAGAAATACGCCCAAGGCCAGCCGGTGCTGATCATCTCTCCCGGCATCTATCCGCATTTCCCGGTGCTCAATTACGCCAATGCGCGTCTCGCCATGCGCTTCCAGACGATATGGCCGCTGCAGGGCGCCTATGAAAGCTGCCGGCCGGAAGAGGCGCGCTATCACGACGTCGACAAGATGCCGCCGATGGAACAGCTGCTGCGCCGCGCCGTGTCGGAAGATTTCGTCAAATATCATCCGGCGCTGGTGGTCATGGACAAGAACCCTGGCATCCGCTTGTGCGGAGGCCGCGAGTTCGACCTGACGGAATACTTCCTCAGCATTCCGGCCTTCGCCGAGGAATGGAAGAACTACGATATCGTTGCCCAGTTCGACCGTTACGTCTTGTTCAAGCGCAAGGCCCCAGGTGACATCGCGCCGACGGAAGAGCCTCTGGCCGACGGCAATTGATCCGCGGCTGATCTCGGTTACGGGCGGCACAGACTGAAGGAGCCGTCCCTATGCCTGATCCGAAGTCCTATGTCCTGTCGCCAGACGGCGCCCTCGCGGACGTCGATCTGCGCAGGGTGCTTGCCAAGACGACCTACCGCAAACGACACAAGGCGGTGCAGACGCGTCTGCGCCAGCTGCAGTTGGCCTATAAATTTTCCGGCCAGCGTTCGATCATAGTCATCGAAGGTTGGGATGCCGTCGGCAAGGGTGGCCTGATTCAACGGCTGACCGCGCCGCTCGATCCGCGCGGCTACCAGGTCTGGCCCATCGGCGCTCCGACTGAGACCGAACGCGGCGAGCAATATTTGCAGCGCTTCTGGCGGCGGTTGCCGCGCCCCGGCGTGCTCGCCATTTTTGACCGCTCCTGGTACGGCCGCGTATTGGTCGAGCGTGCCGAGAACTTTGCCAAGCCGGCAGTCTGGCGCCGCGCCTACGGCGAGATCAACGCCTTCGAGAAGATGTTGACCGACGACGGCGTGCGCATCGTCAAACTGTTCCTCCATGTCTCGATTGAGGCCCAGCGCGAACGTCTGGCTGCGCGCATGGCCGATCCGCTGGAAAGCTGGAAGCTGGGTCCCTCCGACCTGCGAAACATCGTTTTGCGCGCCGACTACGAAGCGGCCGTCAACGAGATGTTCGCGCGTTGCTCGCCGAAGGGCGCGCCATGGTTCGCCGTGCCGTTCGAGGACAAGTCTCTGGGGCGCATCGCCGCGCTGGAGACCATTGTCGCGCATTTGGGTGAGGGCATGGATATGACGCCGCCGCCATTGGCCAAGGGCCTCATTGCCGCCGCCCGGCGCGTTGGTCTCTCACCGCCAAGCCCGCTTTCTGGGCGACGCCAGAAAAAATAAATTTGCCCAGACCGTTGCTAGATCGCGCGCTGCAGCGTTAAGACTGGATGATGAGAGGCCGTTTCGCCCACACCAGTCGCCGCAGGATTGCCGGTCGCAAGATCGGCGGGCTGGCGCTGTGTGTCCTGTTGGTGGCTGGCTTGGCGGGCGGTGCACTGCACGCCCAGGACCTGCGCTTCTTCCGCATCGGCACCGGCTCGACCGCCGGCGTCAATTTCTCCATCGGCGGGCTGATTTCCAGCGTGGTGAGCAACCCGCCGGGCTCGCGGCCCTGCGACCGCGGCGGCAGCTGCGGCATCCCCGGCCTGATCGCTGTCGCTCAGGCGACCCAAGGATCGGCCGACAATGCGCGCGAAGTCGGCCGCGGCCGGCTGGATTCGGGCATTATTCAGGCCGACGTGGCGGCGCAGGCCTACGAGGGCAAGGGGGCCTTCACCGGGGCCAACCGCCAGACCGCGCTCCGCGCCTTGACCAGCCTTTATCCCGAAACCCTGCAGGTGGTGGTCAGGCGCGACGCGAAGATCACTTCGATCGCCGGTCTCAAGGGCAAACGAGTCTCGATCGACACCGAGGGATCCGGTACCCAGCCGCTGGCGCGCAACGTATTGGCGCGCGCCGGCCTCAAGCCGACGGATTTCAAGCCGACGATGGTCGAGCTTGGCCTTGCGGTCGACATGATGCGCAACGGCCAGCTCGACGCGCTGTTCTACGTCGGCGGCGTGCCGGCGCCCGCCATCGCCCAACTCGCCGAGGTGATGCCCATTGAGCTTCTGCCCTTGCCGCCAGCGATCTTCGCTGCGCTGCGCAAGGAAGAGCCAGCCTACTTGGCGATGACCATTTTGACCGGCAGTTACGCCGGCATGACCGCGGATGTCGCCAGCCTGGGGATCTATTCGCTGTGGGTCGCCAACAGCAAGTTGAGCGACGACATGGCCTACAATTTGCTGAAAGCGCTATGGCACAAGTCGGCGCAGCCGATGCTGGCGAATGGCCACCTGGCCGGCCGGCAGATGTCGCTGGCCAGCGCCCTCAATGGCCTGACCATCCCGTTGCATCCTGGGGCGGCGCGGTTTTATACGGAAATGGGCGTGCTGAAGAACGCGACCGCGCCTGCCCAGCCGACGGCGGCTAAGCCTTAGGACGCGGCCCGTTAAGAAGCAGAGGGCCCCGCCGGACCGTTGATCCCGTCTTTCTCGTAATCCGGAATCATCCAGGGCTCGACCTTGGCGGCGGCGATCCACTCGGCGAGCGCCGGATAGGCGAGCAAGGCCTCGACATAAGCCGCCGCGCTTTCGCCCAATGTCACGCTGTAGGTTTTGAAGCGCAGGGCGACCGGCGCGAACATGGCGTCGACGGCGCTGAAGGCGCCGAACAGGTAATCGCCGCCGGCGCCGTAACGCCCACGCGCGTCGCGCCAGATCGATTCGATGCGGTTGATGTCGCCCTGCACGCCGTCCAGCGCCATGCCGTAGCCCGGCAGGCTTTCGCGGATGTTCATCGGCATGGCTTTGCGCAGCATCATGAAGCCGGCGTGCATTTCCGACGAAATGGCGCGCGCATGGGCGCGGGCACCCGCCTCGCTAGGCCACAGCCCGGCGGCCGGGAATTTCTCGGCGAGATACTCGATGATGGCGAGGGTTTCCCATACGGTGACGTCGCCGTCGATCAGGCAGGGCACCTTGCCGGAGGGAGAATGGCGCATGATCAGCTCGCGCGTTTCCGGCACACGCAGCGGCACGACGATTTCCTCGAACGGCGCGCCGGTCAGCTTCATGGCGAGCCAGCCGCGCAGCGACCAGGAGGAATAGTTCTTGTTGGCGATGACGAGCTTGAGGCCGCCATTGAAGCTTGTGCTGGTTTGTTCGGTCGCTTCGGCCATCGCCGCCTCCCTTGTTGTCTGACTCTGATAGGCCAGGTCGCGCCTCCGCGCAAGTCGAAGGCGGTTTTTCTTAAGGTTCCCAAGGGCTTCCCAAATGGCCTCAGTCGCGCGAGGATGCGACTTGCCCGCCGCACAGGAGCCGCACCGTGTCCGCATTCACCGCCAAATCCGCCAAAGCCGTTCCGATCACGCCCGTCGCCGCTGAGGCCCTTAAGGCCTGGCTCGCCAAGCAGCCGGCGCGGCTCAAAGCCTGGGTCGCCGCAGGTGGTTTTGACGCCTCGGCTGGCAGCGTCAGCTTGATCACGGGAGCCGACGGCGGGCTCGAGCGCGTGCTGCTCGGGCTCGGCAAAACGACGCGTGCGGCCAAGACCATGAATGACCTGGTCGGCGGCGCTGCCGCCGAAGGCGCGCTGTGGCGCTATGCCGGTCTGCCGGCGCGTCTGCCGGCGGGTAGCTATGTCATCGACGCGAAATTACCGGCGGCGGAGGCCACCATGGCCGCGCTCGGTTGGGCGCTCGGCTCTTATCGCTACAACCGCTACAAGCCGGCCAAGCCTTACGGCGCCAAGCTGGTGTGGCCGGACAAGGCCGACCGCGCCTACATCGAGCGCGCGGCAGGCGCCCATGCGCTGGTGCGCGATCTCGTCACCACGCCGGCGTCCGACATGGGGCCCGAGGATTTGGCTGCCGCCGCACGGGTGGTGGCCAAGGAAACCGGCGCCAAAATCCGCATCGTCGTCGGGAATGATCTCCTCAAGCAAAACTATCCGGCGATCCACGCGGTCGGGCGTGCCAGCGCCAGTGATCGCGCGCCGCGCCTGATCGACCTCACCTGGGGCAAGCCCTCCGCGCCGAAAGTCACGCTGATCGGCAAGGGCGTCTGTTTCGACACCGGCGGCCTCGATCTCAAGCCCTCGTCGGGCATGCAGTTGATGAAGAAGGACATGGCGGGCGCGGCGCAGGCCTTGGCGCTCGGCCGCATGATCATGCAGGCGAAATTGAATGTGCGCCTGCGCGTGTTGCTGCCGGCGGTGGAAAACAGCGTGGCGGGCAATGCCATGCGTCCGCTCGACGTGTTGCACACCCGCAAGGGCATCACCGTCGAGGTCGGCAACACCGATGCCGAAGGCCGCCTGATCCTGTGCGATGCTATCGCCGATGCGGTGGCGGAAAAGCCCGAGGTGATGTTCGATTTTGCGACGCTGACCGGGGCGGCGCGCGTGGCGCTGGGTCCCGAGCTGCCGGCGCTGTTCTGCAACGATGGCGCCTTGCTTGGCGAACTGATGAGCGCCGCCGCCGTGCAGGAAGACCCGCTGTGGCCGCTACCCTTGTGGCAGGGCTACCGGCCGCTACTCGCCAGCAAGGTCGCCGACATCAACAATATTTCGAGCGGGCCATTCGCCGGGGCAATCACGGCGGCACTATTCCTGCAGGAGTTCGTGCCCAGCGACATCCCGTGGGCCCATCTCGACTTTATCGGCTGGAACGGCTCAAGCAAGCCGGGCCGTCCCGAAGGCGGCGAGGCGCAGGGCTTGCGCGCGGTCTTCGCGCTGCTGGAGAAGCGTTACGGCTAGATCGCCGCTTCGCGGGCCATGTTAGATCGCCGCTTCGCGGCGGGCCGGCACGCGGGCGTCGTCGTCGTCGTCGGCTTGCACGACCGGTAGGCCGTTGCCCGAGGCGATGACGCAACTGCGCTTGTCGCTGTCGCTATAGACGATGGTCCAGGTGCCGTCGGTCGGTGACGCGAAGGCTTCCAACAGGCCGTTTTCGCCAACGCGCTTGGTCTGACTCAGGCGCTCGCCCTGTTCCTTGGCGAGATCGAACAGTAGGCTGCCGCGCTCGTAGCAGGTGGCCGAGATGGTCTTGCGGTCGGAAGTGTTGCTCGCGGCGGTCGCCTCGTCGGCGCGCGCCTTACTGATGAGGCCAAAGCCGACCACGGCCAACAGCGCTACTTGAAATCCCAGCTTCGCGATCGTCTTCATCTCTTACTCCTTCGGAGCCAAACAGGCTCCGTGCGCCAGTGTTTCGCCAGCGTCCCCGGATCGATGAAGTCTCTCGCCTGCCGCATCGGCTTGCCGCTTGAACTGCGGTTTCGCGCTGCGCTTGATAACAGGACGCTTGCACAGTCTGTGCCAGAGTTCCCGTCTTCACTGGATGTAGGATGGCAGGACAAATCTTAAAGAAAGGCGACTCGCGGAAAACACGAGGGCAGGTCTGCCTTGCGTTCCCTGCATAGCGGCTGTGAAGCGGCTTAGTAACCCACGGAAAGATCGACCAAACCGACCGGTTTACGGCCCTCGCGTATCGCCGCGATGCTCGCCGCCATCAAGCCGGCGGCCGTCTCCGGGATCGTCCAGCCCGCCGCATGCGGCGTGATGGTGACGGCGGGATGACGCCACATCGGATGATCGGCGGGCAAGGGTTCGGAATCGAACACGTCGAGCGTGGTAGCCGCCAATTGCCCTGAATCGAGCGCAGCGATCAAATCGGTGGCGATCACATGGGCGCCGCGCGCCGCATTGATCAGGCAGGCGCCTTCGGGCAGCAACGCCAGGCGTTTCGCATCGAGGATACCGCGCGTCTCGGTGCTGAGCGGCAGCAGGCAAACGAGAATGTCGCAGCCGGCGAGGAAGTCGCTCAAGCCGCTCGCGCCATGAAAGCAAGCGACACTGGGGATGTTATGGGCGGTGCGCGACCAGCCGCGCAATTGGAAGCCGAAGGGCGCCAGCTTGGCGAGGGCGTCGCGGCCGAGCACGCCGAGCCCCATGACGCCGACGCGTCGCTCGGCGGTCAGCGGCGGCGGCAGGATCGGTTGCCACAGCAGCGCCGCCTGCTGGCGGGCGTACTGCGGCATGAAGCGGTGATGGCGCAGCACGTTCATCACAACGTACTCGCTCATCTGCGCGGTGAGCGACGGATCGATCAGGCGCACCAGCGGCAGATGGCGCGGCAGCTGAGGGTCGGACACCAGATGATCGATGCCGGCGCCGAGCGACAGGATGCCTTTGAGGTTCGGCAGGCTGGCGAGCAGGCCGGGCGGCGGCTTCCAGACGATGGCGAATTCGATGTCATCAAGCGGCCCCACATCGGGCCAGATGCGCAAGCGTTCGCCCGGCATGACCTTGGCGATGGCGCTGGTCCAGTCGGGCTGGCTGTCGGACAGGCTGTAGAACAACAGCGCCATGCTATTGGCGAACCGCCGCCGATTCGGCGACCTTCAACTCGAAGGCGGCAGCCATCAGCGCCTTGGTGTAGGCGGTCGCCGGCGCATCGAAGATGCGCGTGGCGGGGCCCTGCTCGACGACCTTGCCGTCCTTGATCACCACCAGCTCGTCGGCCAGCGCGCGCACCACTTTCAGATCGTGGCTGATGAAGAGATAGGCGAGGCCATGCTTGTCCTGCAGGTCGCGCAACAGATCGACGATCTGCGCCTGGACCGACATGTCGAGCGCCGACGTCGGCTCGTCGAGCACGATCAGCTTGGGCTTCAGCACTAAGGCACGGGCGATCGAGATGCGCTGGCGCTGGCCGCCGGAGAATTCGTGCGGGAAGCGGTCGCGGGCGGCGGGATCGAGCCCGACTTCGCGCAAGGCCGCGTCGATCAGCGCACGGCGGTCGTCGCCGCTCTTGCCGATGTGATGCACTTTCAGGCCCTCGCCGACGATGTCACCGACCGACAGGCGCGGGCTGAGCGAAGAGAACGGATCCTGAAAGACGATCTGCATCTCGCGGCGCAGGGGCCGCACGTCCTTTTGCCGCAGGCCCTGCAGCTCCTTGCCGTCGAAACGGATCAGGCCGGTGGAGGATTGCAGGCGCAAGAGGGCAAGGCCGAGCGTGGTCTTGCCCGAACCCGATTCGCCGACGACGCCGACAGTGCGGCCGGCGCGCAGGGTCATGGTGACGCCGTCGACCGCCTTGATGTAGCCGACCGTGCGGCGGAACACGCCCGCCTTGATCGGAAACCACACCTTGAGG
Organism: Rhodospirillaceae bacterium; assembly: GCA_947474495.1. Classification (GTDB taxonomy): domain Bacteria; phylum Pseudomonadota; class Alphaproteobacteria; order SMXQ01; family SMXQ01; genus CAMAVH01. Next base: position 39,332 of record CANJIM010000001.1, on the reverse strand, counting down.
TCTTCAACATGGGCCAATTCGGGCAGCCCGTCGACGCTGCGGCCCGCCGTGCCCTTCGGCTCGGCGGCGAGCAGCTTTTGCGTGTAGGCATGCTGCGGCCTGGCGAACACTTCGGCGGTGGCGCCGGCCTCGACGATCTCGCCCTGGGTCATGACGCAGACGCGCTCGCTCATGCGGCGCACGATGCCGAGATCATGGGTGATCAGCAGGATGGCCATGCCGAGCTTGCTCTGCAGCTCCTCGAGAAGTGCGAGAATCTGCGCCTGGATGGTGACGTCGAGCGCCGTGGTCGGCTCGTCGGCAATCAGGATGTCAGGCTCGTTGGCGAGCGCCATGGCGATGACGACGCGCTGACGCTGGCCGCCGGACAGTTCGTCCGGGTAGGAGTTTAGCCGCTGCTCGGCATCCTGCAGGCCGACCAGCTTCAAGAGCTCCAGCACGCGGGCGCGCGCCGCCGTGCGGCCAAGGCCTTTGTGGAGCGCCAGCACTTCGCCGATTTGCTTTTCCACTGTGTGCAGCGGATTCAGCGAGGTCATCGGCTCCTGGAAGATCATCGAGATGCGGGCGCCGCGGATCTTGCGCATCACCGGCTCGGGCGCGCCGACCAGTTCCTGACCGTTGAGCTTGATACTGCTGACCGCCGTATGTTGCGCCGTCGGATAGGGCAACAGTTGCAGGATCGACATGGCGGTGACGGACTTGCCGGAGCCCGATTCGCCGACCAACGCGATGGTCTCGCCTTTGACGATGTCGAACGAAACGGTCTTCACGGCCTGGACATCGCCGGGCTGCAGCGGCGCGCCTGGCGTCGTCGGGCGCGCGCGGAAGATCACGGAAAGGTCGCGGACTTGCAGCAGCGGCGCGTCTGGTCTGTCTGTCATGTCCCTTACCGCAGGCTCTTGCGTGGATCGAAAGCGTCGCGCACCGCTTCGCCGATGAAGATCAGCAGGCTGAGCATCGCGGCGATGACGACGAAGCCGGAGATGCCGAGCCAGGGCGCTTGCAGGTTGTCTTTGCCCTGGTTGAGCACTTCGCCGAGCGACGGCGAGCCGGGTGGCAGGCCGAGACCGAGGAAGTCGAGCGCCGTCAGTGAGGTGATCGAGCCGTTGAGGATGAAGGGCATGAAGGTCAGTGTCGCGACCATGGCATTGGGCAGGATATGGCGCCACATGATCATGCCATCGCCGACCCCCAAGGCGCGAGCCGCTCTGACATAGGCGAAATTGCGTCCGCGCAGGAATTCGGCGCGCACCACGGCGACGAGCGACGTCCAACTGAACAGGAGGAGTACAGCGAGCAGAGTCCAGAAGCCCGGCACCAGCAAGCTGGTGATGATCAGCAGGATGTAGAGCTCCGGCAGGCCCGACCACACTTCGATGAAGCGTTGGGCATAGAGATCGACGCGGCCGCCGAAATAGCCCTGGACCGCGCCGGCGGCGATGCCGATGACGGAGCTGACGAGGGTCAGCGCCAGACCGAACAGCACCGAGATACGGAAACCGTAGATCAGGCGGGCGAGCAAGTCGCGCCCCTGATCGTCGGTGCCGAGCCAGTTGGCAGCCGACGGCGGCGCCGGCGCCGGCACGTCGAGGCGATAGTTGATCGTGCGATAAGTGTAAGGCACCGGCGGTTGGATCATCCAGCCTTGGGTGGCGATGCGCTCGCGCAGCCAGGGATCGGTGAAGTTGGCCTCGGTCGGGAATTGGCCGCCGAACGCCGTCTCCGGATAGAAGCTGAAGATCGGCATGTAATAGGCGCCCTCATACTTCACCAGGATCGGCTTGTCATTGGCGAGAAATTCGGCGAACAGGCTGAGCACGAACAGCGTCAAAAAAATCCACAGCGACCAGAAGCCGCGCTTGTTGGCGCGGAAATTTTCGATGCGGCGGCGGGTCAGCGGCGTGATGGCGAGCAAGCCGAACAGGCGGTCTTGCGGGGGCGGTGTGGAGATCGTGAGATCGCTCATGGTCAGCCCCGCGCCTCGAAGTCGATGCGCGGATCGACCAGCATATAGGTCACGTCGCGGATCAGCCCGAAGAGCAGGCCGATCATGCTGAAAAAGAACAGCGTGCCGAACACCACGGGATAGTCGCGGTTAAGCACCGATTCGTAGCCGAGCAGCCCGAGGCCATCGAGCGAGAAGATGATCTCGATCAGCAGTGCGCCGGTGAAGAGAATGCCGAGCAGGGCAGAGGGAAAACCGGCGACGACGATCAGCATGGCGTTGCGGAAAATATGGCCGTAAAGCACGCGCTTTTCGCTGAGTCCCTTGGCGCGCGCGGTCAACACATATTGCTTATTGATCTCCTCAAGAAAGGAGTTCTTCGTCAGCATGGTCAGGCTGGCGAAGCTGCCGATGACCAAAGCGGTGAGCGGCAGGGCGAGATGACAGAAATAGTCGCCTATCTTGGCGGGCCAGGTCATGGCCTCCCAGCCGGTCGAGGTCAGCCCGCGCAAGGGGAACCAGCCCCAATAGCTGCCGCCGGCGAAGAGCACGACCAGCAGGATGGCGAATAGGAACGATGGAATGGCGTTGCCGATGATGACCACGGCGCTGGTCCAGATGTCGAACCCGCTGCCGTCGCGCACCGCCTTGGCGATGCCGAGCGGGATCGAGATGAGATAGATCAGCAGCGTCGTCCACAGGCCGAGCGAGATGGAGACCGGCATCTTTTCCAGCACCAACTCGATCACCGAGCGGTCGCGAAAGAAACTGCGGCCGAAGTCGAAGCGCACATATTGCTTGAGCATGAGCCAGAAGCGTTCATGGGCCGGCTTGTCGAAGCCATAGAGCTGCTCGATCTCGGCGACCAGCTTGGGATCTAGCCCTTGCGCGCCGCGGTAGCGGGTGCTGCCGCCTTGCGCCGAATCGCCGGCGCCGCCGGCGACGCGCGAGGTGGCGTCGACGGCCGTGCCGCGCACCTGGGCGACCATTTGCTCGACCGGACCGCCGGGCGCGAATTGCACGATCGCGAAATTGATCAGCATGATGCCGAATAGCGTCGGAATGATCAGCAGCAAGCGGCGGATGACATAGGCCAGCATCAGCTTGTTCCCCGGCGCTTGCGCGCGACGCGTAAGATTGCGCCGACCAGCAGCAGGGCGGCAAGACCGCCGATCAGCCAATAGCCGGCATGGCCGCTGCGCTGCGTCTCGGCCTTCTGTGCCTGTTCGGCTTTCAACTCGGCCGTGGCCGCGTCCTTGGCGCTGGCGATGGCGCGGTCGCGGTTGGGGTCGATCCACCAGGCATCGACTTGCACGCCCTGGGTCGGCGTGATCTCGGGGCGCGAGAATTTACTCCAATAGGCCACGCGGTCGCCCTTGGCGTGATATTGCGGGATCACGTAATGGCCCCACAACAGCACCCGGTCGAGCGCTTTGGTGCGGGCAATGAGGCTGGCGCGGTCGGGGGCGGCGACGATCTGTTCGACGATGGCATCGACCACTGGGTTCTTGATGCCGGCGAGGTTGCGGCTGCCTTGCATATCGGCGGCCTCGCTCGTCCAGAAGCTCGACTGTTCGTTGCCGGGAGACAGCGATTGGCCCCAGCCCGACACGATCATGTCGAAGTCGCGACCGTCGAGACGGTTCTGGTACTGCGCGGTATCAACGGTGCGGATGCGCGCTTCGATACCGAGGCGTTTGAGATTGCCGGCGAAGGGCCCGACGATGCGTTCGAATTCCGGCTGGATCAGCAAGATCTCGAAGCTGACCGGATTGCCTTGTGTGTCGAGCATCACGCCATCCGAGGGGCGCACGCGCCAGCCGGCTTCCTGCAGCATGCGCAGCGCGATCAGCAGATTGTCGCGCGCGTTGCCGCTGCCGTCAGTGCGTGGCGCCTGGTAGGTTTTCTCGAACACTTCGGGCGGCAGTTGAGCGCGGAAGGGTTCGAGCACGGCCAGCTCGTCACCTTGCGGCAAACCGGTCGCAGCCAGTTCGGAATTGGAAAAATAGCTTTCGGTGCGCGAATAAGCGCCGAAGAAGATGCGTGCGTTGGTCCATTCGAAATCCCAGGCGTAGGCGAGGGCCTGGCGCACCTTGGGATCGGCGAAGAGCGGGCGCCGCGTGTTGTAGACGAAGGCCTGCATGCCGGTCGAGCGCTGGTTGGGCAGCACTTCCTTTGTCACCAGGCCCTGGCGCAGCGCCGGGAAGTCGTAGCCGGTCGCCCAATTTTTGGCGGAGTTTTCCAGGCGATAGTCATATTGGCCGGCCTTGAAGGCTTCGAGCGCCACGTTGCCGTCGCGGTAATAGTCGTATCGCATCACGTCGAAATTATTGCGGCCGACATTGACGGGGAGGTCCTTGCCCCAATAGTCGGGCACGCGGCGATAAGAGACGGTGCGTCCGGCCTCGATGCTGTCGAAGCGATAGGGGCCGCTGCCGAGCGGTGGCTCGAGGGTGGCGCGTTCGAAGTCGCGGCCTTGCCAATAATGTTTCGGCAGGATCGCCTGCTGGCCGACGATCAGCGGCAGTTCGCGGTTGTCGCCCGGCTTGAAGGTGAAGCGTACGCGGTGGGGCGCTTCCGCCGTCACTTTGTCGACGGCAGCGTAATAATAGCGCAGCTGCGGATGGCCCTTGGCCTTGATCGTCTCGAAGGTGAAGACGACATCGTCGGCCGTGAGCGGCTGGCCGTCGTGCCAGCGCGCGTCGGGGCGCAGGTTGAACAGGACCCATGACCGGTCCAGCGGCATCTCGACGCTTTCAGCGAGCAGACCGTATTCAGAAAAAGCTTCATCGGCCGATGGCACCAGCAGCGTGTCGTAGATTTCAGCTGCATTCGCCGCGGCAACGCTGCGCAGCACGAACGGATTGAGACTGTCGAACGTGCCGAGCGCCGAATAGCGCACCGTGCCGCCCTTGGTCGCGGCCGGATTGACGTAATCGAAATGGCTGAAGCCGGGCGGATATTTCAGGTCGCCATGCATGGCGATGCCATGGCTGCGCGATACATTGTCTTGCGCGCTGACGCCATGGATCCAGGCGGACATGGCGAACAGTCCCGCCGCCGTCAAAGACGTCGCGAGGGCAATCCGGAAACTGCGGGAAAGATGCGATGCGGCGGTCACACGCAGAGTGTGACGCCCGCCCCGGCGACTCGCAAGCCGGGAAAGAATGAAGTTACGGTGAGGAAGGCGGGAAGCTTAATGCCCTGCGAGGACGGCGAGCGCCTGGGCGTGCAGGGCGGCGTCGCCGGCCGCCAGCACGCGCGGGCCGGAGGCGATGGTCAGCGGCTTGTCCTGCCAATCGGTGATCTTGCCGCCGGCGCCGGTCACCACGGGAACCAGGGCGCAATAGTCGTAGGGCTTGAGCGAGGCTTCGCAGACCAGATCGGTGAAGCCCGAGGCGAGCAGGCCGTAGGCGTAGCAATCGGCGCCGTAGAGCGGATATTTCACATGGGCGGTCAGCCGAGCGAAATCGGCAAGGTCGCCGTCTTGGAACATCTGCGGCGTGGTGGCGTAGAGCAGCGCGTCGGCGATCTTCACGCCGGCGCGGGTTTTGACCACTGAGCCGTTGAAGGTCGTCGGCCGGCCCTCAACACCGATCCAGCGCTCTTTGATGATCGGCTGATCGATGACGCCGACGACCGGTGCGCCCTTGTGACACAGCGCGATCAGCGTGCCGAACGTCGCCTTGCCGGTGATGAAGGATTTGGTGCCGTCGATCGGATCGAGCACCCAGACGTACTCGGCGTCGGTTTTATGCGAACCGAACTCCTCGCCGAGAATGCCATGGTCGGGGAAGGCTTTGGTGATCAGCTCGCGTAGGGCCTGCTCGACCTCGCGGTCGGCGATCGTGACCGGGCTGGCGTCGGACTTGTCGTCGACCGAAATGGGCTGGCGGAAGTAGCGGCGCAAAATCGCGCCGCTCTGCTCGGCAAGATCGTTGGCGAGGGCGACGAAGGGAGCGAGAGCGCTGCTCATGCTGTTGCGCCCTGGCTAATCAGGGCCCAAATACTCAGGGCCCAAATACTCAGGGTAGGGCCGCCGGGCTGTCGCTCAACGAGCGCAGGTAGGCGATGATGTCGGCGCGCTCGCTGGCCTTGGTCACGCCGGCGAAGGACATCTTGGTGCCGGGCAGGTAGGTGCGCGGGCTGGCGATGAAATGGTTGATCTCGTCGTAATCCCAGGCATCGGCTGCCTTGCCCTGCATGGCGCTGGAATAGGCGAAGCCCTGCGCGTGCGCATGCTTGTTGCCCACGATGTTCCACAGGTTCGGGCCGACCTTGTTGGCGCCGCCCTTGTCGAAGCTGTGGCAGGTCGCGCACTTGGCGGCGGCCTTCTTGCCGGCTTCGACGTCGGCGCTGGCGAGCAGCGGGCCGATGGGCTCGATCTCCTTCGGCGCGGCAGCCGCGCTGGCGGTCGGCGTGGCTGCTTCGACGCCGGCGACGATATAGACGTTCTGTTCGAGCTTGTGCGGGCTGACCGCGGCGTTACCGACGATGTCGAAAGTCTTGATCGCCAGCAGAGCGACCAGGACGGCGCCGATAATCTTGTTCCACTCGAACGAGGACATGCAGAAAGCTCCGGAGAATGCGTCGGGGTGACGAAACGCGCTTGGACCTGGGAAACCCAAGTCCGAGCGGGGCGGAGATTAGTCCCGAAGGCGCGGCGGTTCAACCCTTTGGACGGCCCGTATGGCGCTTTCCGGGCGATGGAAATGGCCGCTTTGCCAAGGACTTGCTGGTTCGGCCCGCAAAGAACGCCGTTCCGCCCGCCGAGGCGGCGGGTTAAACTGTGCACTGCGACATATTCTCAAGAATAATCTACAAAAAACCCCATGTTGTCAGACGCTTCTTCCCCTGCCTCGGCGCGCCGCGCGCCCAAATCGCCCCTGGTGCTGATTCCGTCGCGCCTGGCCTCGACGCGCCTGCCGAACAAGCCCCTGGCGGAGCTCCACGGTCTCCCGATGATCGTGCAGGTGTGGCGCCGCGCCATGGAGGCCAAATTGGGGCCCGTGGTGGTCGCTTGCGGCGATGCGGCGATTTTCGACGCCGTGAAGGCGGCTGGCGGCGAGGCGGTGATGACCGACCCGGACCATCCCTCCGGCTCCGACCGCATCTTCGAGGCGCTGCAAAAGCTCGACCCGGCCGGCAAGTACGATTCCATCGTCAATCTGCAGGGCGACCTGCCGACGCTCGACCCGGCCTTGCCGCGCGCCGCCTTCGAACTGCTGGCCGACCCTGCCGTCGATCTCTCGACGCTGGCCTGCGCCATCAAGGAGCCGGCGGAAAAGACCGATCCCAATGTGGTGAAAGCTGTCGTCAGCCCCAATGCATCGGGCAACGGCGGCGCTTCTACTGGAGGACGGGCGCTTTACTTCACCCGCGCCACCGCGCCCCATGGCGACGGCCCGCTCTATCACCACATCGGGCTCTACGCCTATCGGCGCGACGCGCTGGAGCGTTTCGTCGCTCTGCCGCCGTCTGCGCTGGAAAAACGCGAGAAGCTCGAGCAACTGCGCGCGCTGGAAGCCGGCATGCGTATCGAGGTGGCCTTCGTTGACACCGTTCCGCTCGGCGTCGATACTCCGGCCGACCTCGAAAAAGCCCGGAAATTATTGGCGTAACCGATCATGGCCCAGAGCAAGATTAAGCGCATCACCAAGCGAGTCGACCCTAAGGCCAGCATCGCCTTCCAGGGCCTGCCGGGCGCTTACTCGGACCTCGCCTGCCGCGAGCTGTTCCCCAAGCTCGCCACGCTGCCGACGGAAACCTTCGAGGAGACCTTCGCCGCCTTGGAGAAGGGCCGCGTGAAGTACGCCATGATCCCGATCGAGAATTCGGTCGCCGGGCGCGTCGCCGACATTCATCAGCTCATCCCGCATGCCACCAAGCTGCATATCGTCGGCGAGCATTTCCAGCGCGTCGAGCATTGCCTGCTGGCGCCCGCCGGGGCGACGCTGGGTAGCATCAAGATCGTGCGCAGCCACATTCATGCGTTGTCGCAATGCCGCAAGTTCATCCGCAAGATGGGCCTGAAGGCTATCGTCCATGCCGACACGGCAGGCTCGGCGGCGGAATTGGCCGAACGGGGCGATCCGACCGAAGCGGCCATCGCCTCGACATTGGCGGCGAAGATCTACGGCCTGAAGATTCTCAAAACCAACATCGAAGATGCCGCGCACAACACCACGCGCTTCATCATCCTGTCGCGCGATCCGGTCGATCCGGGTCTGAAGAACGGTCCGGTGATGACGTCGCTGCTGTTCCAGGTGCGCAACATTCCCGCCGCGCTCTACAAGGCGATGGGCGGCTTCGCCACCAACGGCGTCAACATGACCAAGCTGGAAAGCTATATCCGCGCCGGCAGTTTCGACGTCAGCATGTTCTACGCCGATGTCGAAGGCCATCCGGCCGATCCTGCGGTGAAGCTGGCGCTCGACGAGTTGCGCTTCTTCTCGGACGAGTTGCGCATCATGGGCGTCTATCCGGCCCACAGCTTCCGTTACAAAGCGCGGGCCGCGACAAAGCGAAAATAGCGTTTAGCCCTCGTCGATCCACTCGACGACGAGGCGGCGGGCGATGGAAATCGACCGCGCCATGCGCACTTCCGCGCCATCGAACAGCACCGGCTCGCCGGTTTCTTCCGCCGCCAGCACGCGCCGCAGCTCATCGCGCGTGAACCAGCGCGCGTCGGAAATCTCGTCTTCCTGCAGGCGGAAGCTCTCGTCCTTGGTTTCGGCGCGAAAGCCCAGCATCAGCTGGGCCGGGAAGGGCCAGGGCTGCGATGACTGATAGCGCACGTCATGCACGCGCAGGCCGACTTCTTCCAGCACTTCGCGGGCGACGGCTTCTTCCAGGCTTTCGGCCGGCTCGACGAAGCCGGCGAGCGTCGAATACATCGGCTGGGCGTTGCCGGCGCGGTGCGCCAGCAGGCAACGATCGCCATTGGTCACCAACATGATGACGGCGGGATCGGTGCGCGGGAAATGGCTGGTGGCGCAGTCGGCGTTCAGGCAGACACGCACATGGCCGCCTTCGCGGCTCTCGGTCTGGCTGCCGCATTTGGCGCAGAACTTGTGACTGGCATGCCATTGGGTGAGCGCGCGGGCCTGGGCCAGCATGGCGCTCTCGGCATGGGGCAGCACGGAGGCGAGATCGCGCAGGTCGCCGGTCTTGGCTTCGGCAATGCCGATGTCATCGAGCGGCGCGGCGAGGTGCGAGATGTCGAGCGCGAAGCGCGTCTCGCCCTGGCGCGTGACGCCAAGCAGGATCATATCGGCGTCCGGCGCGAGCTTTCGTGCCGTGGCGACGTCGAGCAGCAGCAGCGTCGGGGCTTGATCGCCGCCGCCTTCCGCCGAATCGCTGACCGGCTGGACGACGAAATTGGCGTTGCGCCACAGCGGCAGCACGCGCGTGTCGCCGGCCTTGAATTGTGCCGCGACCCAGGCGGGGTCCTTGCGCTCGCCGCCGACGCGGTCGAGTTCGTCGCCGGCGAAGATATTGGGCCGAATCACTGAAAGAACCTCATGCGTACACCTGATTTAGCCAGGCGATCAGCATCCTCGCGCCGGCCAGGCGCATGGCGCGGTCGTGCTGGGCCGCCTCGGCGCGCAGCGCCGGGATTGAGATTTTCTCTGCCGCCAATTCGCCGCTATGGCCGACGAACCAGCGCTCGAGATCGCGCGCCGTGCCTTCGGGATGGAATTGCAGGGCGAGGGCCTGATCGTTCGGCCCCCAGGCAAAGGCTTGGTGGGCGCAGGCGTCAGTGCTGGCGAGATGGCGCGCATCTTTCGGCAGATCAAAGGTGTCGCCATGCCAATGCAGTAGCGGCGCGCCGTCGAGCGCGGCGAGCGGCGAGGCGCGGCCCGCATCGGTCAGCGTCACCGGCTTGATGCCGATTTCCTTGACCTTGTTGGGGTAAACCTTGGCGCCAAGGGCGCGGGCGATGAGTTGCGCGCCGAGGCAAAGGCCGAGCACCGGCTTGCCGGCCTTCAGGCGCTGCTCGATGGCTTTGATCTCGTCCTTGATGAAGGGATAGTCGGTCTCGTCATTGGCGCCGATCGGGCCGCCGAGCACGACGAGCAGATCGGCCGCGTCGGTCTCCTTGAGGTCGAGCGGATCGTAGCCGGCGTCCTGATAGCGAATGCCGAAGCCGCGCAGGATCAAGGGCGCGACGAAGCCGCCGAGGTCCTCGAAGGCGACATGGCGCAGCGCCAGGATTTTGCGCAGCGGCGCGTCCTTCGGCGTCGGGTCGTCGTCATGGTCGGGGGCGGCGGCTTGTGCGGTCATGGAACCTGGGAAAAGCGAGGCGGACGGGCGCGCCGATCATAGCAGCGCGCGCGGCGCGCATCCTGCCCTAACCACCGGGGATATGTGGATAATTTCCGGCGGATTTTCAATGTCCGGCCTTGTGACTCTCGGGCGCGCTCCTGATATAGTCGGCTCGGGAGGCTGGCGATGGACGGATTCCTCGCCAACCCGGTCAGGTCCGGAAGGAAGCAGCCGTAACGAGATTCGATCCGGGTCGTTGTCCAGTCTCCCACCTGTTTCTTGCGGCTTTCCAGTCGCGCCCTTCCAAGCATCTCCGGGTTCATGAGCGACGACGTTACCGCCAACGCTGGGTCCGCCTATCGGGTGCTCGCCCGCAAATACCGGCCCAACAGCTTCGCGACGTTGGTCGGGCAGGAAGCCCTCGTCCGCACCCTGAGCAATGCCATTCGCTCCGGCCGCCTCGCCCATGCCTGGCTGCTGACCGGCGTGCGCGGTGTCGGCAAGACGACGACCGCCCGCATCATCGCCCGCGCCCTCAATTGTATCGGCCCGGACGGCAAGGGCGGCCCGACGCCGGAGCCCTGCGGCATCTGCGAGCATTGCATCGCCATCGCCGAAGACCGCCATGTCGATGTCATGGAGATGGACGCCGCGTCGCGCACCGGCGTCGACGACGTGCGCGAGCTGATCGAAGGCGTGCGTTACCGCCCGACCTCGGCGCGCTACAAGGTCTACATCATCGACGAAGTGCACATGCTGTCGAACAACGCCTTCAACGCCCTGTTGAAGACGCTGGAAGAACCGCCTGAGCATGTGAAGTTCATCTTCGCCACCACCGAATCGCGCAAGATTCCCGTCACGGTGCTGTCGCGCTGCCAGCGCTTCGACCTGCGCCGCTTCGACGAAGCCGAGTTGGCCAAGCTGCTGTCCAGCGTCGCCGGCAAGGAAAACGTCGTCATCGACCCCGCCGCGCTCGCGTTGATCGCGCGGGCCGCCGACGGCTCGGCGCGCGACGGCCTGTCCATTCTCGACCAGGCGATCTCGCACGGTCTCGGCGCCGAGGCCAAGACGATCGGCGAGGCGCTGGTGCGCGACATGCTCGGCCTCGCCGACCGCACGCGCATTTTCGATCTGTTCGAATCGACCATGAAGGGCGAGGTCGCCAAGGCCCTCGCCGTGCTCGGCGAACAGCATGTCGCCGGCGCCGACGCCGCCACCGTGATCGAGGACCTGCTCGAACTGGTCCATTGGATCACCCGCATCAAGGTGGCGCCCGACGTCGCCAAGGACGTCACCGTGCCGGAAGCCGAGCGCGTGCGCGGCAGCGGCCTTGCCGAGACGCTGTCGATGCCGGCCCTGGCGCGCGCCTGGCAGATGCTGCTCAAGGGCCTGCAGGAAACCCAGAGCGCGCCCAATCCGATGCAGGCCGCCGAGATGATCTTGGTGCGGCTGGCCTATGCCGCCGAACTGCCGCCGCCGGGCGATCTGGTGAAAACGCTGACGGCGAATGGTGGGACCGCCGCCGTGCCGCGCGCGACGGCTTCGACGGCGCCCGCGACGGCCACACGCGCTGCCTCAAGCGCCACGATGTCCGCCGCCCCGACGACCGCGCCAACGATGATGGCGGCGAATGGCGGCGGGTCTCAGCCGCGCGCGCAGATGGCGCCGCAGATGCAACCTGTGGGCGACGCTGTCCCGATGCCGCAGAGCTATCGCGATGTCGCCGCCCTGTTCGATCGCAAGCGCGAGGCGCTGCTGTACGCCCTGCTGACCAACGACGCGCATCTGGTGCGCTTCGAACCGGGCCGCATCGAATTGCGTCCCGAGCCGTCGGCGCCGCGCGATTTCACCAATCGCGTCGGCACGCTGCTCACGGAATGGACCGGCCAGCGCTGGATCGTCAGCGTCTCGCAGGATCGCGGCGAGCCGACCCTCGCCGAGCAGAATGCCCAGCGCAAAAGCAACGACATGGCTGAGGCCGCGACGCATCCCTTCGTGCGTGCCGCCCTGCAGATGTTCCCCGGCGCCAAGATCGTCGCGGTGAAGAACGCTGCCGCGGCGCCGACGCTCGACGCGCCGCCCGCCGACGGGTTCGACGGCGAAGTGCCGCTCACCGATGAAGCGCCCAGCTATGATGACGCGCCGCCGCCCGACGAGGGCGCTTATGGCGGCGACATGCCAGATTTTGACGGAGAAGGCCGCCCATGAAGAACCTCGGCAACATGCTGAAACAAGCCCAGCAGATGCAAACCAAGATGGCCGAGATGCAGGCCAAGATGGCGCAGCTCGAAGTCACCGGCCAGTCCGGTGGCGGCATGGTCAAGGTCACGCTCAACGGCAAGGGCGAGCTGCGTAAGCTCAAGATCGATCCGGCGATCGCCGACCGAGACGAAGTGGAAGTGCTGGAAGACCTGATCGTCGCCGCCTTCAACGACGCCAAGACCAAGGTCGACGCCCAGATGGCCGAGGAAATGGCCCAGGTCACCGGCGGCCTGCAGCTGCCGCCCGGCATGAAGCTGCCGTTCTGATCGTTTCCAAAACATGAGCGGTCCTGAGATCGAGCGTTTGATCCAGCTGCTCGGCAAGCTGCCGGGCTTGGGTCCGCGTTCGGCGCGCCGTGCCGCGCTACATCTCTTCAAGAAACGCGAATCGCTGATGCAGCCGCTGATGGCGGCCATGACCGACGCCGCCGAGCATGTGCGCGTCTGCGGCACCTGCGGCAATCTCGACACGTCGGACCCTTGCGCCATCTGCACCGACGGGCGGCGCGACAAAGCGACGATCTGCGTCGTCGAGGACGTCGCCGATCTGTGGGCGCTCGAGCGCGCCGCGGTGTTTCGCGGCCAATATCATGTGCTCGGCGGCGTGCTGTCGGCGCTCGACGGCGTCGGGCCCGACGATCTATCGATCGGACGCTTGGTGGGCCGCGCACGCGGCGACGAAGTCAAAGAAGTGATCCTCGCCATGGGTGCCACGGTCGACGGCCAGACCACGGCCCATTACCTCACCGACCGCCTGCGCGACTGCAATATCGAGGTGACGCGCCTGGCGCACGGCGTGCCGGTCGGCGGCGAGCTCGATTATCTCGACGACGGCACGCTCGGCGCGGCGCTGAAAGCGCGTCGGCCGCTTTAAAGGTTATTCACCAGCCGCGTGATGTCCGGCGCGTCCTTGAAGGACTCGAGGCGCGGGACCGTCAGCACTTTCACATCGGGCAGGAAGCGCGCGATGGTCTCGGCGGTTTCCGCCAGGTCGACCGGCTGCTCGACCGATTCGCTAAGCACGATGCCGGCGATGGGCAGATCGCGCCGCAGCACCGTTTCGGCCGCCGTCAGCATATGGCTGATGGCGCCGAGGTAGCTGCCGCCGACCAATAATGTCGGCAATTTCAACAAGGCCATCCAGTCGAGCACGGTCTCGTCGTCGTTGACCGGCGCCATGACACCACCGACGCCCTCGATGATGGTGATGGTGTCCGGCACCGCCAGCGCCTCTTGGCAGAAGCGCAAGAGCGGCGTGAAGCTGACGCTGCGGCCTTCGCGCTTGGCCGCCATGTGGGGCGAGAGCGGCATGGCGAAGCGCCAGGGCGAGATGCGCGCGACATTCTCCGGCGTCGGGTCCTCGCCGAGCGCGGCGAGCAGCAGGCCGCTGTCGCTCATCGCGGCCTCTGCGGAATCGTAACCGCTGATCACCGGCTTGAGCGCCTGCACCTTGCGATGCTGGGCGCGCAATTGGTGGATCAAAGCGCAGGAGACGAAGGTCTTGCCGATCTCGGTGCCGGCGGCGCTGACGAACAATCCGCTCATGGCGTTACGACCTTCAGGTTACGCAGGGTTTCGGCGAGCCGCAGCACATCGGCGTCGTCATGAGCGGCCGAGAAGGTGACGCGCAAGCGCGACGTGTCCTCCGGCACAGTCGGTGGCCGGATCGCGACGACCATGAAGCCGGCTTCTTCCAGTTGCTGCGCGGCGGCGAGCGCGCGTTTCGGCTCGCCGAGCATCACCGGCACGATGGCGCTTTCCGCCGCCGGCAGATTGAGCGCGCTGGTGAACAGCTGCGCTTTGGCCAGCGGCTTGGCGACCAACTCCGCATCCGTCTCGATCAAGTCGAGCGCTGCATTGGCGGCGCCGAGCGCGGCGGGCGGCAGGCCGGTCGAATAGATCAGGCTGCGCGCGCGGTGGCGCACCAGCTCCAGCGTATCGGCGTCGGTGCAGAGATAGCCGCCATAAGCACCTACCGCCTTGGACAGCGTGCCCATCTGCAGCGGCACCTGGCCGTGCGCGCCGTCTGCGTGGGCGCTGCCCTTGCCATCGCCGATGACGCCGAGCGCATGGGCGTCATCGGTGAACAGCCAGGCGTCATGCTGCTTGGCGATCTCGGCCAAGCGCTTCACCGGCGCGCGGTCGCCGTCCATGCTGAAGACGCCTTCGGTCATGACGATGCAATGGCGATGGTTCGCGCGTTCTCGCGCCAGGATCTCGGCGCAATGGTCGGCGTCGTTATGGCGGAACAAAAAAATCTTCGCGCGCGACAGGCGCGAGCCGCCATGCATGCAGGCATGCATCCATTCGTCGCCGACGATCAGGTCGCCCTCGCCAAGCAGCGCGGGAACAATGCCGAGATTGGCGAGATAGCCCGAGCCGAAGACGATGGCGCCATCTGTGCCCTTGAGCCGCGCCAGCCGCGCTTCGACTTCGCCATAGAGTGGATTGTCGCCGGTCACATAGCGCGACGCGCCGGCCCCGGCGCCGTAGGTTTTCGTCGCCTCGATGGCGGCGGCGATCACTTTGGGATGGCGGCTGAGGCCGAGGTAATCATTGCACGAAAAAGAAATCAGCTTTTTGCCGCCGCGCTCGACGATCAGCCCGTCTCCGCGCGCCGTCGGTCGCAGCACGCGTGTGAGATTGCCCGCGGCAATCTCGGCCATCTTGGCGCGGGCATATGATACGAGGCTGTGCATAACTGTCTGAGGAACCATCGGTCTCAAGGGCGGTCAAATTCGCAATAATCCCAGGCTTTGCCAAGCGATGCCTTTGGACTAGATTGCCCGTAACGATTCGTTACCAGGAAGACCCCATGGCCACGCAGCTGCGCATCGACCCGTCCGCCGTTTCCGCCACTCTCTCTGCGGACCCCAACATCCGCCACGATTGGACCAAGGCCGAGGCCGAGGCGCTGTTCGCCCTGCCGCTGAACGATCTGTTGTTCAAGGCGCAGACGCTGCTCCGCCAGTATTTCGATCCCAACGAGGTGCAGCTCTCGACGTTGCTCAACGTCAAGACCGGCGGTTGCCCCGAAGATTGCGGTTATTGCGCGCAAAGCTCGCGCTACGACACCGGCCTCAAGGCCGAAAAGCTCATGGCGCTGGACGAAGTTCTGGCCGCCGCGAAAGCGGCGAAGGATGCCGGGGCGGGGCGCTTCTGCATGGGCGCCGCCTGGCGCAGCCCGAAGGAGCGCGATCTCGACCGCATCGTGCCGATGATCGAAGGCGTCAAAGCGCTCGGCCTCGAAACCTGCGTCACCCTCGGCATGTTGGAAGCGGCCCAGGCGGAGCGTCTGAAGGACGCCGGGCTCGACTACTACAATCACAACCTCGACACCTCCGAGGAATATTACCCGCAGGTCGTCTCGACGCGCACTTACGGCGATCGTCTGGAGACGCTGGCCAACGTGCGCGACGCCGGCATCAAGGTCTGTTGCGGCGGCATCATCGGCATGGGCGAGGGCGAGCATGACCGCGCCTCGATGCTGGTCACCCTGGCGAACTTACCGCAGCATCCCGACTCGGTGCCGATCAATGCGCTGGTCAAGATCGAAGGCACGCCGTTCGCCGCCGAGGCCAAGCTCGACACGTTCGATTTCGTCCGCACCATCGCGGTGGCGCGCGTCATGATGCCGGCCTCCATGGTCCGCATCGCCGCCGGTCGCCTGGAGATGGACGAGGCGACACAAGCCTTGTGCTTGTTCGCCGGCGCCAACTCGATCTTCTACGGCGATAAGCTGCTGACCACGCCGAACCCGGAAGGCAACGAGGACGAGGCCTTGCTCGATAAGCTGGGCTACAAGCCCATGGCTTCTTCCTGCGACAAGGGCAGCTGCGCCTAGCATGAGCGATCCGGCCTGGCTCACGGAGGGCCTGGCGCATCTCTGGATGCCCTATAGCCAGATGCGCACGGCCTTGCCGCCGTTGCCCGTCGTCGGCACTGACGGCGTGCGCATTGAGCTGGCCGACGGCCGCAAGCTGATCGACGGCCTGGCCTCCTGGTGGACGGCCTGCCACGGCTACAATCATCCGCATATCACGACCGCCATCCGCCGCCAGGCCGAGACGCTGCCCCATGTGATGTTTGCCGGCCTCGCGCATGAGCCGGCGGCCAAGCTCGCCGCGCGGCTCGCCAAGCTGCTGCCCGGCGATCTCGAGCGCGTGTTCTTTTGCGATTCCGGTTCGGTCGCCGTCGAGGTGGCGCTCAAGATGGCGGTGCAGTTCTGGCTGAACCAGGGCCAAACCGGGCGCAACAAGTTCGTCGCCTTCCGCCACGGCTATCATGGCGACACCATGGGCTGCATGGCGGTCAGCGACACCGAAGACGAGGACGCCATGCATGTCCTCTTTCGCGGCTATATCCCGGAACATCTGATCTGCGACCTGCCGGTCGGGCGCGCGGCGGAAGTGGCGTTCGATTCCTTGCTGGCCGGCGAGCGCGGCCGCATTGCCGGCGTCATCGTCGAGCCCCTGGTGCAGGGGGCGGGCGGCATGAAGCTGCATGCGCCCGAGGTGCTCAAAGCGATCTCAGATGCCTGCGCGCGTCACGGCGTATTGCTCATCCTTGATGAGATCGCCACCGGCTTCGGCCGCACCGGCAGCATGTTCGCCTGCGAGCAGGCCGGCATCACGCCCGACATCCTCTGTCTCTCGAAAGCGCTGACCGGCGGCAGCATTGGCCTCGGCGCGACGGTGGCGAGCCGGCGCGTGTTCGAGGCCTTCCTGTCGGACGATCCGCACAAGGCGCTGATGCACGGCCCGACCTTTATGGCCAATCCGCTCGCCTGCGCCGCCGCCAATGCCTCGCTCGACCTGTTCGAGCGCGAGCCGCGCCTGCAACAGGTGGCGGCCATCGAATCGCATTTGCGCGAGGCTTTGGCGCCCTGCCGTAGCTTGCCCGGCGTTGCCGACGTGCGCGCCAAGGGCGCCATCGGCGTTATTCAATTGGAAGAGATGAAGGGCCTCAATTGGCTGCGCGAGCGCTTCGTGCAGGAAGGCCTGTGGCTGCGGCCCTTCGCCGACATCGTCTATTGCACGCCGTCTTTCACCATGGAGCGCGCCGATCTCGCACGCCTGACCGACGGCATGGTCAAAGTGGTGACGGAGTGGTCGAAGAAATTTTAGCTAGCTAAAACATTGTCATGCCCGGACCAAGTGCGGGCATGACGACTTAGATCAATCCTCTTTCCCACGCTGATCCGTCAGCGTCGGCGCGTCCTCGATCTCTTCCGACTCGCCTTCGATCAGATGGCCGTCGTCATGCATGACGACCTGCAATGACGGCAACGCGCCCGGCAAGTCCTTCTGTTTGGCCTGGCGGACGCCGAGATTGGCCAGCGTGCGCTGGCGCGGCAGCAGGCGACTGTTGATCGAGCCGACCAGCTTGGCGTGGCTTTCCGCCGCCGCCTTGATGCCCTTGCCGACGCCGGCCACATGGCCGATGACGAGACTCACGGCCTCGATCAAATTGCGCGCGGCGCCGATGATCTTTTCCTGGTTCTCGGCCTGGTTGCCGATGTCGATCTCGATGCGCGCGAAGCCGATGTAAGACATCAGGCCGGTCGGGCCGCAGACGACGATGTTTTCCTGCACCGCCTTCTTCTGGAAGGCGGGATCGGCGCGGCCGAGCCGCTCGATGCCGCCCTCGGTCGGTAGATACATGATGTTGATGGCGCGCGATATGCGTTCGCCCTTGCCGGCCTTGCGGTAGGTCGCCTGCAAAGCGCTGGCGTAATCCTTTGAGGCCAGCGCCTTGAGATGCGTGTTCATGGTGCGCGCCAGGCCGGCATAGACCTCGGCCTCGCGCTCGGTGCCTTCTGAATCCGCCGCTTCGAGCAGGAATTTCGACGCCTTGCTGTCGATCGTCAGTACCGTGTTGCCGGGCAGGAAGACCACGGCGTCGGGGCGCAGGCGCGAACCATCCTCGTTGCCGTCGATAGTGTGCTGCATGATGAAATCGCGGCCCGGCTGCAGGCCGAATTCGCGCAAGCTATTTTCCAGGCCGATCTCGGCGTAATGGCCGGCGCCGGCGGGATTGGACAGCGCCCGCAAAATCGTCTCGGTCTGGCCGGTCGTCTCCTGCACGCGGCTGTGCAAGCTGGTGACGCTCTCGGTCAGCTTACCGACATGCCCCTGCAAGTCCTCGGTGGTCTTTTTGACCAGCTCGGCGCTTTCCTTCTTCTGGGCCTCGGCCTCGCGCTTGTGGTCTTCAAGCAGCTTGGACGACAAGGTTTGGCCGGACGCGAGCAGGGCGGCGTTGGTCGCTTCGAGCATTTTGGCCTTGGTGGCTTCCCAGTCGGCCATATGGGCTTTGGCGGCCGCCAATTCCTGCGCCGCGAGGGCAGCTTGCGTCTCCGCTTGCTGCTGGGCGCGTTGTGCCTCGTCGCGCGCTCTATGGGCGGCTTCGCGTTCGGCCTGGACCGTCGCTAGGTTTTCCTGCACGGCAGCGAGGCGCGTTTCGGCTGCGGCCGTGGCGCGCTGGCTTTCGCCGGCGAGCAGGCGCGCTTCGGTGGCGTCGGCCAGCAGGCCGCGACGGCCGAGGAACAGCGCAACAAGACCCACGGCTAGGGCGATGGCGAGGACGAGAAGGGCGGTTTCGAGGCTGGTCATGGGCGCGGCGGACTCACGGAATTTGCTCTTTTCGCAGCCTAGCATGGGGCGCGCGGGGCCGCGACCGGATGCAAGCTTGACGCTGCATTTGCGGCGTCTTACCTAAAGGCCGAAAGGATCCTCCCGCCCATGGCCGTTCTGCCCATCATCACCGCGCCCGATCCGCGCCTCAAACTCCAGGCCAAGGCCGTCGACAAGGTCGACGCGCAGGTGCGCCGGCTGATGGACGATATGCTGGAGACCATGTATGTGGCGCCGGGCATCGGCCTCGCCGCGCCGCAGGTCGGGGTGGCCAAGCGCATCATCGTCATCGATGTCGCCGACAAGGGCGAATTGCCGCGGCCCTACCGCATGGCGAACCCGGAGATCGTCTGGAAGTCCGATGAGACGGCGACCTACGAAGAGGGCTGCCTGTCGGTCCCGGAGTATTACGCCGACGTCGAGCGCGCGGCGAAAGTGCGCGTGCGCTATCTCGACGAGCAGAACGAGATTCGCGAGCTGGAGGCCGAGGGCCTGCTCGCCGTCTGCATTCAACATGAGATCGACCATCTCGCCGGCACCTTGTTCGTCGATCACATCAGCGCGCTCAAGCGCGGCATCATCCTGCGCAAGCTCGGCAAGGCGAAGAAGAACGCCGAGCCGGTCGCCGCCCTCCGGTCCTAGCAACTATGGCCCTGCGGATCGCCTTCATGGGCACGCCGGGCTTTTCCGTGCCGGCGCTGAAAGCGCTGCACGAGGCTGGCCACGAGATCGCCGCCGTCTATAGCCAGCCGCCGCGCCCCGCCGGCCGCGGCCAGTCGGAAAAGCGCTCGGATGTGCATGAGGCGGCGCTGGCGCTCGGCATTCCGGTGCGCACGCCGGCTTCGCTGAAAACGCCGGACGCGCAGGCCGACTTCGCCGCGCTAGATCTCGATGTCGCCGTCGTCGTCGCCTATGGCTTGATCTTGCCCAAGGCTATTCTTGAAGCACCCAAGCACGGATGCCTCAATATCCACGGCTCTTTACTGCCGCGCTGGCGCGGCGCGGCGCCGATCCAGCGGGCGATTCTGGCCGGCGACACGGAATCGGGCATCACCATCATGCAGATGGACGAGGGGCTCGACACCGGCCCCATGTTGCTGCGCGAGGTGGTGCCGATCGGGCCCGAGACCACGGCCGATCATCTGCATGACGCCCTGTCGGAGCTCGGCGCCCAATTGATCGTCGATGCCCTCGAGGCCTTGGCCGCCGGCCAGCTCAAGCCCTGGCCGCAGCCGGCGGAGGGCGCGACCTACGCCAAGAAACTGACGCGCGCCGACGGCGTGATCGATTGGCGCAAGCCTGCCGCCGAGATCGCACGCCAAGTGCGCGCCCTGACGCCCTGGCCCGGCGTGTTCTTTGCTCATGACGGCAAGCGCATCAAATTGCTTGAGGTTTACGCCCACACCGACATGGCGCGCAAAATGCCCGGCATGGTGCTCGACGAGCTGCTCAATGTCGCCTGCGGCGAAGGCATTCTCACGCTCAAGAAGCTGCAGCGCGAGGGCAAGGCGGCGCTCGATGGCCCAGCCTTTCTGCGCGGCTATCCACTGCCGCCCGGCACCTGGCTCGAGACGCCGGACCCCTGATGCCGCGCGCGATTGAAAAAAGCGCGTCATGACACGCTATAAACTCACCATCGAATATGACGGCGGCCCCTATGTCGGCTGGCAGCGCCAGGCCAACGGCCTGTCGGTGCAACAGGCTATCGAAGAGGCCGTCGAGTCCTTGTGCCAGGCGAGCGCCGTGGTCTATGGCGCCGGGCGCACTGATGCTGGCGTTCATGCCATCGGCCAGGTCGCCCATGTCGATCTCATCAAGGATTTGCCGGCCGACAAAGTGCGCGATGCGCTGAATTTCTATCTGCGGCTGCAGCCCATCGTGATCGCGCGCGCCGAGTTGGTGGACGAGGAATTTCACGCGCGCTTTTCGGCGACGGGGCGGTCCTATCTCTATCGCATCCTCAATCGCCGGGCGCCGGCGGCCCTCGAGCGCGGCCATATCTGGCACGTGCCGCACCTGCTCGATGCGGCGGCGATGCACGAGGCGGCGCAGGAATTGATCGGCCACCACGATTTCACCAGCTTTCGCAGCACTGAGTGCCAGGCGCCGAGCCCGATGAAGACGCTCGACGAGCTGCGGGTCAGCCGCGCCGGCGAGGAAATCCACGTCGTCGCCAAGGCGCGCTCCTTCCTGCACAACCAGGTGCGCATCATGGTCGGCACCCTCAAGCTGGTCGGCGACGGCAAATGGTCGGCGGGCGATGTCGCCAAAGCCCTCGCAGCGGCGGATCGCACCAAAGGCGGGCCGACAGCCCCACCCGACGGGCTTTATCTGACAGAAGTACGTTATTAGTCGTTTATACGACGTATAAATTCAATTTAATGAGTTTATACAGTTTTTACACTCCTGGCTGCGATAGCCCACCTGAGAGTGTATAAAACTATACATATTCAAAAATAGTATTTTATACACTGTATAAACGAATTAAACTGATGGCATGGACATCAGCCTTGCCGCCGACAAACGCATCCAACTCACCGTCAGCCTGACGCTGGCCGAATTTCAACGCGCCTTGGCCGATGGTCGCTTGGTGGTCGATCTCACCGCCGAGGGTGGATTGGCCGACGACCGGCCGCTGACGGCCGAGGAGATCGCTGGCGTCTGCCGCTGCTACGGGCCGGAAAGCCTGGCGGCCAATCTGCTGTGGGAAATGGCCCAGGCCGGCGAGGCGGGGATCGCCTCGAATGCCCTCAAGGACCTGCTCGGCCTGTCGAGTAGTCAAAAATTGGCCGGTGTGTTCTCAGGCCTCGGCAAGACGCTGGCGCGCCTGCTGCCCGGCCGCGAGGCGGCCTTTGTCAAACGCGAGTGGCAGGGCGAAGCCGGCGAATATCACTACCGTCTGCCGGCTGACGTGCGGGCCGCCGTGATCGCCGCCTACAGTTAAGTCGGCGTCAGGATCAGCGCGCGGGCGATGATGGCGATGATCAGGCCGAAGGCGAAATTGATCGCGACGGGAATCAGCGCTTGGCGGCTGGTGATGGCCAGCGCGGTGCGCGCGATATACCACTCATAGCTGAACATGGCGACGCTCACGAGGACCGGCAGCACCTCAAGCGCCGGCACTGTTTCGCCGACGGCGGTGGCCGGCAGGAAGGCGGTCATCTCCAGCAGGCCGCCCCAATTGGCGGCGACGATGTAGCGCATATATTGCGCCTCGCGGCCGAGCATCTTGGTGACGGTGACCATGGCGAGCGGAAAGGCCGTCCAACTGATCACATAGGCGATCAACTCAATGGACAGCAGACGCAGATCGTCGATCGGTGGCGCGTCGGCGTAGTCGGGGCCGGACAGATTGATGGCGACGATGAGCGAATAGGCCGGCGCGGCGATCACCGCGGCCCAGAAGGATTGCCAATAGCCGCGCTCGCTGGCGTCAAAATAAGCCAGACCCCGCGGATCGACCCAGGCCAGCCGCCAGGCGCCGTAAATCGCTGCCGACAGATCCTGCAGCCGGATCATCGAGGCTAAGCCCTGATCGGATTGGCGAAATAGCGTTCGAGGCAGGCGAGATAAATCTCGGCGAGCTGGTCCATGTCGGCGACGGATGTGCGCTCATCGGCCTTGTGCATGGTCTGACCGACCAGGCCGAATTCCACCACCGGGCAATGCTTGGTGATGAAGCGCGCGTCCGAGGTGCCGCCCGTCGTCGAGCGGTCGGGATCGGTGCCCGTCACGTCCTTGACCGCGCCGGCGACCAGGTCGTTGAACGGCCCCGGTGGCGTCAGGAAGGATTCGCCGGTGATGTGCGTGCGAAATTCATACTTGGTGTTGCCGGCGATCTTGTCGAACGTCTGCTTGAGCCACTCGATCAGGCTGCCCGAGCTGTGCGCGTCGCTGAAACGGATATTGAAGGTCGCGCTGATCTGAGGCGGGATCACGTTCGACGCGCCATTGCCGACGTCGATCGTGCTGATCTCCAATGTGGTCGGCTGGAAATGCGCCGTGCCCTCGTCGAGCTTGTGCTCGGTGATCGCGGTCAGCATTTTCAACATACGCGGCACCGGATTGTCGGCTAGCTGCGGATAGGCGGTGTGGCCCTGCGTGCCGAACACCGTGAGATAGCCGACCAGGCTGCCGCGCCGGCCGATCTTCATCATCTGGCCGAGCTTGAGCGGATTGGTCGGCTCGCCGACGATGCAGACATCGAGCTTTTCGCCCTTGTCCTTCAGCCATTGCAGCACTTTCACCGTGCCGTTGATGGCGTAAGCCTCTTCGTCGCCGGTGATCAGCAGGCTGATCGAGCCGGGCAATTTGGCGTGCGCGTCCTTGAAGCGGGCGGCGGCGGCGACGAAGGCGGCGATCGCGCCCTTCATGTCGGAAGCGCCGCGGCCGAACAGCACGCCGTCGATCACTTCAGCCTTGAAGGGATCGACGGTCCAACCCTTGAGATCGCCGGTCGGCACCACGTCGGTATGGCCGGCAAAGCAGAAGTTGGGCCCCTCGGTGCCGAGGCGGGCGTAGAGATTGTCGACGTCGGCCGTGCCGTCCTGGCTGAACGGCAGGCGATGGCAGACGAAGCCGAGCGATTCGAGGGCGCGTTGCAGCTCGCCGAGCGCGCCGGCGTCGGCCGGCGTGACCGAGGCGCAGCGGATCAGGTCTTGGGCGAGAGCCAGCGGTTGTTTCAGCGCGGCGACGTCGGTTGCCATGGCTATTCCTTAATCGCGCAGCAGTTCGTTGATCGAGGTCTTCGAACGGGTGCGTTCGTCGACGCGCTTGACGATGACGGCGCAGTAAAGCGCCGGGCCCGGCGTGCCGTCGGGCAGCGGCTTGCCCGGCATGGTGCCCGGCACGACGACGGAGTAAGCCGGCACGCGGCCGACATGCACTTCGCCGGTCGCGCGGTCGATGATCTTGGTCGAGGCGCCGAGGAACACGCCCATGGAGAGCACCGAGCCGGTCTCGACGACGACGCCTTCGGCGACTTCCGAGCGCGCGCCGATGAAGCAATTGTCCTCGATGATGACGGGGCCGGCCTGCAGCGGCTCGAGCACGCCGCCGATGCCGATGCCGCCCGACAGGTGACAGTTCTTGCCGATCTGGGCGCAGGAGCCGACGGTCGCCCAGGTGTCGACCATGGTGCCGCTATCGACATAGGCGCCGAGATTGACGAACGACGGCATCAGCACGACGCCGGGGGCGACGAAGGCGCCGCGGCGCACCACCGAGCCTGGCACCGAGCGGAAGCCCGCCTTGCGGTAGCGCGTGTCGTCCCAGCCGGCGAACTTCGAGCCGACCTTGTCGAACCAGGGCGCCGGGCCGCGCGCCGGATCGGTCGGGCCGCCCGCCATGGTCACGTTGTCGTTGAGGCGGAAGGACAGCAGCACCGCCTTCTTCGCCCACTGATGGACCTCCCACTTGCCGTCGATCTTCTCGGCGACGCGAATCTCGCCGCCGTCGAGCGCATCGAGGGTCGCCTCGACGGCGTCGCGCACTTCGCCCTTGGTGGTTGCATTGATGCCGTCGCGGGCATCCCAGGCGGCGTCGATCGCGGTCTGCAGGGCTTTCTTGTCCATGGCGAAGCGAAATTCCTATGGTTTGAAGTGTTTTTTGGCGGGAAACGCGCCGCCAAGACGGGCCCGAAGATGCGGGAGGGGGCGCGGCCTGTCAACCGCCCGAGACAGCCGTTCTGAGCCTTGAAATCAGGCCGATTTCAGCGTTTTCGCCGTGGCTTCGAGCCAGCGCGTCAGATCGTCGGTGACGTAATGCACCGGCCCCTCGTGCGACGGCGTCGGCAGCTTGAAATCGGGGGCCTCCGCCGTCACCAGCACGGTGGTCATGCCGAGCGCGGCGGCCGGCGGCAGGTTGACCAGGGTGTCCTCGAACAGCGCGGCCGCCGTCGGTGTCACGCCGTGGGCCCGCAGCATGCGCTGATAGCAATCGGGATCGGGCTTGCAGACGAACTCGGCGGCGGCGACGTCGAAGATGTCGGCGAAGTGATGGGCGATGCCGAGCCGCGCTAGCACCCGCTCGGCATGGCGCAGCGAGCCGTTGGTGAAGACCAGTTTGCGGCCGGGCAAGGCGTCGAGCGCGGCGTCGAGCGCGGGCGAGGGCTGGATCACCGTGAGGTCGAGCTGGTGGACATAGTCGAGATAGTGGTGCGGATCGATTTCCGGGTGATGCAGCAGCAGGCCGCGCAAGGTCGTGCCGTACTGGTGGAAATAGCGCTTTTGCATTTCGCGGGCGGCGACGCGGTCGAGCTGGAAGTGCTCGGACAGGAAGCTGCCCATCAGCGCGTCGACCTGATCGAACAGCCGGCTCGAGTGCGGATAGAGGGTGTTGTCGAGGTCGAAAACCCAATCGCGCACCCGCGCGAGGTTGGCTGGCGCCCCGGCCTGATTATTAACCATTTGATTTTGCATGATTTTCGAACTGAGCACGACCTTGGCCGTAACGCTTCGTTAAGGCCCTGAACCCTATTCTACGACAAGGACGTCACCGGCGGACGCGCGAAATGCGCAGGCTGCCGCAAGGGACGCCTGACGCGCGCTATTTCCCGTCCGATTTCGTTCAGGCCCCATGGATCGTAAGCCCGACATAACGCTGCCGCTGCCGTTGCCTGCGGGGTCCGCCGGCCCAGCCGCTGTCGCGCCGCGCCAGGCCGATCCGAATGCCGCTCTGCGGGCGGCCGATCCTTATGCGGCGCTGCGCGCTGAGAGGGATCGATTCGTCGCCCTCGCCTTCGCGGCGGCCGATCTGTTGCTGGAACTTGACGGCGAACAACGCGTGCTGTTCGCCGCCGGCGCGACGGCGCCGTTCACCGGTCTTGCGCCGCAGGGCCTCGCCGGCAAAAGCTTTCTCGATTTGGTCGCTCCAGGCGACCGTTCCATGATGCGCGAAGTGCTGGCGCAAGGCGCGCGCGGCAAGCGTATGCGCAACATCGTTTTGCGTCTGCAAACGATCGGTGAGGATGGCGCGGTCACGGCCAGCGCTCCTTTGGCTTTGCTTGGCTACCGCCTGCCCGACATGGGCGGTCGGTATTTTCTATCGCTCCGTGCCGGTGGCCATGAGCCGCGTCTCGGCGACGACGATCCTGTCCCCTTGGTGACCGGCGGCGATAGCGGCCTGTCCAATCCGCGCTCGTTCGCCGCGCTGGCCGGCGAGCGCCTCGGCGCGGCAGGGGCGGTGGCCGTCGACGAAAGCGGCAAACCCTATAGCCTCACCTTGCTGCGCCTAGCGGGGCTGAATGAATTGCGCCGCCGGCTCGACCGCGATGTGCGCGGTCAGTTGATCGCGGCGATCGGCGGCGGCTTGCGGGCGCTGGCCGTCAATGGCGATCTCGCCGGTCAGTTCGATGGCGAGAACTTCGGCCTGATCCATCCCAAAGATGCTGATCTTGCCGCATTCGAATGCGGCATTGTCGAGATGTCGCGCCGCATGGATCCGCAATATGTCGCGGCGACCGCGAAGAAGCCGGGCGCGAAGAAGCCGCCGGCGCCGATCGGGGGCCTCACCATCGGGCGCGCCGTCGTGGAGATGGATGTCGCCGGCATGGGCCAGCCCGAGCAGGTCAAAGCGCTGGTCCATATCGTCAACCGGTTCACCGACGGACGGATAGAAGATTTCAAGATCGCCAGCGCCAGCGCCGGTCTGAGCGCCCTGATCGGCGAGACGGTTCATAAACTGGCCGAATTCCGCTCGGTCATCAGCGACGCCGATTTCGCTATGGCCTTCCAACCGATCGTCGCCTTGAGCAACCGTAAAATCCATCATTACGAGGTGCTGGCGCGCTTCCCAAAATTCGGCGAC
This sequence comes from Rhodospirillaceae bacterium, assembly GCA_947474495.1. GTDB lineage: Bacteria > Pseudomonadota > Alphaproteobacteria > SMXQ01 > SMXQ01 > CAMAVH01. Next base: position 12,420 of record CANJIM010000001.1, on the reverse strand, counting down.
CGGCTGACGCCTTACGAGGCGATCACATTCGCCGAGCAGACCGGCCTGATCTGCGATTTCGACCTCGCCATGTGCGGCAAGGCGTTGGCTTGGCTCGAAGCCCGCCGGGTCGAAGGCAAGGCCTATACGCTCGCAGTCAATCTCTCGGGCAGTTCGATCGGCACGCCGAGCTTCGTCAAGGCGCTGCACAAGCTGCTGCAACGGCATGATGCCGTACGCCGTCTGGTCGCCTTCGAGATCACCGAATCGGCCCGCATTTCGAACCTGCGCGGCGTCAACGCCGTGGTAAAGGGCCTGCGTGCCGAAGGGCACAAAGTCTGCCTCGACGATTTTGGGGCCGGCGCCTCGGCCTTCCATTATCTGCGCGCGCTCGATGTCGATGTCGTCAAGATCGACGGCATCTATGTGCGCGACGCCTTCAAGAACAGCAAGGGCGCGGCCTTCCTCAAGGCCATGGCGAGCCTGTGTAACGACCTCGGCATTGCCACCGTCGCCGAAATGGTCGAGGACGAAAGCAACCTCGACTTCTTGAAGCAATGCGGCGTCGATTACGGCCAGGGCTGGCTGTTCGGCAAGCCGTCGTTCGACATCGGCGAATTCGAACCGAAGGAATCCCTCGCGCCGATCGTCCGCGCCGCGACCATGCGCCCCGTCGAGGGCCTGCCGCGCCGCGCCGGGGGACAGCCGTGATCCGGCCGTTTCGGCTATTGCGCGATGCCACCAAGCCGGCGCAAGCCGATGGCGAGCTGTTCGACCGCCGGCTGCAAAGCGCGCTGATCGAGTCGCGTCAGCGCTATAAGGATCTTGTCGATATCGCCGGCGACTTCGCCTGGGAGACGGATGCCAAGGGCATTCTCGTCTTCGTCTCGCCGCGCGGCGCGCTCGGCTATGCTGCCGCCGAACTGATCGGCCGCCGCGCCGACGGACTGCTGGCCGACCTGCACGACAATGCGGCGCTGTTCGCCGCGCGCGAACCGCTGGAAAATCTGCAGCTCTGGCTGCGCCATGCCGACGGCACTAGCGCTTGCCTGCGCGCGTCCGCCGTGCCGATCTACGATGCCGACGGCCAGTGGCACGGCGCGCGCGGCATTTGCCGGGATATCACGATGGCGCGGGCGCGCGATGCCGCCTTGGCGCGGGCCGATCTGCGCGAACGCCTGCTCGGCCATATCTTGCGCGCGGTGCGCGACAGCATTGAGCCTGATGAAATGCTCGCCGCTGCCGCGACCGCCACGGCGCATGGCCTGGGCGCCGCCGCTTGTTTGATCTTGCGCGCGCCGCAGGGCTGCGAATTGACGCCGAGCCAGTTCACCGTCGCCGCGCGGGCCGGCGGCGATGTCGCCTGGCAGGACGCGCCCTTGGTGCGCGCGATCGCCGTCGAAGGCGCCGTCGCGGCCGGACCGTGGCTGGTTGCCGCGGCGCGCTATCACCGCGCGGTGCATGGCGCGCTCGTGCTGCATTCGTTCGATAACCGTCCGTGGGATGCCGATGCCATCGCGCTGGCGGGCGGCGTCGCCGATCATCTCGGCATCGCCATCGCCCAGATCGAGGATCGCGAGCGGCTGCGCGAGCTCTCGCGCACCGACGGTTTGACCGGCCTGATGAACCGCCGCACCTTTTACGACGAGGTCGAGCGGCGCTGGCGCCGCGCCCGCGCCGCCGATGCGATGAACGGCGCGCTGGTCTATTGCGATCTCGACAATTTCAAGCTGGTCAATGACAACGCCGGCCACGGCGCGGGCGACGATGCCTTGCGCCAAGTGGCGCGCATCCTGACCGAACTGACGCGCGGCCAGGATCTGGTGTCTCGTCTCGGCGGCGACGAATTCGCCCTCTGGCTCGAAGGCGCCGACCGTGCCGGCGCCGAAAGCAAGGCGAGCGCCATACTCGCGGCGGTGCGTGCCTTCGCGCATATGTCCGGCGATCCGGCGCGGCCCTTCGCCGTCTCGCTCGGCATCGCGCTGGCCGACGCCAAGGATGCCGATCTCGACGGCTTTTTCGCCCGCGCCGACGCCGCCATGTATGCGGCCAAGCAAGCGGGCAAAGGCCAGGTCGCCTTCGCGGAGCGGGCCCCATGATCGCCGCGATGAAACGCTTTCTCGGCCGCGCCGGCATCGGCGTCGCCATCGAATATGAGGATGCACGCGATCTGGCGCGCCATCCCGACATGCAGGTGCGGCGGAAATTGGCGCGCCGCGCCGACGTGAAGCCTGAGATTCTCTATTAACTCGCCGGCGATCAGGCGGCAGAAGTGCGCCGCGCCATCGCCGCCAACGCGGCGACGCCCGGCCAAGCCGATCTCATTCTGGCGCACGATGCCGACGAGTCGGTGCGCGCCGACCTCGCCGGCAAGATCGCCCGCATCGCGCCGCATCTGTCGAGCGCCGATCAGGCCAAGCTGCGCGACATCGCCCTTGAGGTGCTCGACATCCTGACGCGCGACGAAGCGGTGCGGGTGCGCCGCATCATCGCCGAAACGCTGAAGGACGTGGCGCAGGCGCCGCCGGACGTCATCCGCCGGCTGGCGCAGGACGCCGACACCTCGGTCGCCGCGCCGGTCCTACAATTCTCGCCGCTGCTCAGCGAGGCCGACCTCGTCGCCATCATCGACAGCGCCTCGCAGGACGACCGGCAGGGCGGCGCGGTCTCCGCCATCGCACGCCGCGCCGGGCTAACGTCGCGCGTCAGCGACGTGATTTCGCAAAGCCGCAATGTCGAGGCGGTCGCCGCCTTGCTGGCCAATCCGAGCGCGCAGATTCGCGAAGAAACCCTCGATCTGCTGGCCGACCGGGCGCGGCCGCAGAAACCCTGGCATGCGCCCTTCGTGCGCCGCGCCCAGCTGCGGCGCAGCACGGCGACCAAGCTGGCCGGGTTCGTCGCCGATTCGCTGCTCTCGGTGCTGATGAAGCGCACCGACCTGGAGCCTGAAACCTTGAACGAAGTGGCGCAAGTGGTGCGCAAGCGCATTGCCGCCGGCGAAACCCTGCGCGCGGTGGACGATGCGGCGCGCGACGCCGAGGCGGCCGCCGATCCCGGCAACAAGCTGCTCGACCGCAACCTGCTGCGCGAGGGCGGCCCGCGCCTCGCCGAATATGTCCAACGGCTCTATCTCAAGGGCGAATTGAACGAGGACGCGCTCGACGAGGCGCTGTCGCTCGGCAATAGCGATTTCCTCAGCTTGTCGCTCGCCTATAAGGCGGGTGTCGCCCATACCGTGGTCGGCCGCATCATTGCGGCCCATAGCGCCAAGGGCATGACGGCACTGGCCTGGAAGGCGGGTCTTTCCATGCGCTTCGCCATCAAGCTGCAGTCGCGCCTGGCCGGCGTCGCGCCGTCGGAGATCATTCCGGCGAAATACGGCACCGACTATCCGCTGACGCCCGACGAGATGACCTGGCTGCTGAGCTTCTTCAGCGAGTAGCGCAGCCGCGCGTTTGGTTCAGGCATGAAAAAACCCGCGCAGATTGCGTTGCGCGGGTTTTTTATTTGGCTGCGAGGCGCGTTAGTCCTCGCGGATCATGGTCCCGACGCCGTGCTCGGTGAAAATTTCGAGCAGGATCGAATGGGGCACCGTGCCGTCCATGATGACGGCGGCGTCGACCTGGCCTTCGACGGCGAAGATGCAGGTTTCGATCTTCGGGATCATGCCGCCCTTGATCGTACCGTCTTTGATCAGCTTCTTGCATTCGGCGATGGTCAGCTCGGGGATCAGATTCCCCTGCTTGTCGAGCACGCCGGTCACATCGGTCATCATCAAGAGGCGCGTGGCGCCGACGGCGGGCGCGATGGCGCCGGCGGCGGTATCGGCGTTGATGTTGAAGGTCTCGCCGTTCTTGCCGATGCCGATCGGCGCGATCACCGGGATGATGTCCGAATCCTTGAGGTCCTCGAGGATATGCGGATTGATCCGGCTGGGCTCGCCGACGAAGCCGAGATCGAGGATCTTCTCGATGTTCGAATCGCTGGCCTTGTGGCGGCGCTTGAGCTTGGTCGCCTGAATCAGATTGCCGTCCTTGCCGGACAGGCCGACGGCATTGCCGCCCGCCTCGTTGATCTCGGTGACGATGGCTTTGTTGATCGAGCCGGACAGCACCATTTCGACGATCTCGACGGTCGCCTTGTCGGTGACGCGCAGGCCATCGACGAACTCGCTCTTGATCTTGAGGCGTTCGAGCATCTGGCCGATCTGCGGCCCGCCGCCATGCACGACGATCGGATTGATGCCGACCTGCTTGAGCAGCACGACATCGCGCGCGAACATCTTGGCGAGCTCCGGATCGCCCATGGCGTGACCGCCGTACTTAATGACGAAGGTCTCGCCGGCGAAGCGGCGCATATAGGGCAGGGCTTCGGAAAGGGTCTTGGCCTTTTCGAGCCACACGGCGTCGTAGGATGGTTTTCTTTTCACGGTCATGGCGGGAAACCTTAAACGATCTATTGGCCGGCTGCCACAGCGGCCAGGGCGCTGCGGAGTGCCGGAATGCCCTCGCCGGCCAGCGCGCTGGTGACGAGGATTTCGGGATGGGCGGCGGGATGCTTGGCGAGCACGGCAGCGATGTCGTCCATCAGGGCGGACAACGCCGCCGGGCGGACCTTGTCGGCCTTGGTCAGCACCGCCTGATAGGAGATGGCGGCGGCATCGAGCATTTTCATGGCGTCGATGTCGCTGTCTTTAATTTCATGGCGGGCATCGAGCAGCAGGCAGACCCGGCGTAGCGTCGGCCGACCGCGCAAGTAAGCCTCGATCATGCGGTTCCAGGCGCCGACCTTGTCGCGCGACACCTTGGCGTAGCCGTAGCCCGGCAGATCGACCAGCATCAGGCGGTCCGCCAGGTTGAAGAAGTTGATCTGCTGGGTGCGGCCCGGCGTGTTCGAGGTGCGCGCCAGCGTGTTGCGCCCCGTGAGCGCGTTGACCAGGCTCGACTTGCCGACGTTCGAGCGCCCAGCGAAGGCGATCTCCACTAGGCTGATCGGCGGCAGCTGTTCGATCTTGGTGACGCCGGCGACGAAGTCGCAAGCGCCGGCGAACAGGCGGCGCGCCTCGTCCGCGCGCGCCGCGTCTTCCGCCGTCTCGTCTGGGGCTGCCGCAGTGATCATGCGCGCCTTACGTCGCCTTCACGCCCATGCGGCGCATGATGAACCATTGCTGGGCGATGGAGAGCAGGTTGTTCCACGACCAGTAGATCACCAAGCCGGCCGGGAAGGGCGCCAGCATGATGGTGAAGATCACCGGCATGACCATGAAGATCTTCGCCTGGATCGGATCGGGCGGCTGCGGGTTGAGCTTCATCTGCAGGAACATGGTCACACCCATGATCAGCGGCCAGGCGCCGATCATCAGGAAATGCGGCACGTCCCACGGGATCAGGCCGAACAGATTGAAGATGCTGGTCGGATCAGGCGCCGACAGATCGGTGATCCAGCCGTAGAACGGCGCATGGCGCATTTCGATGGTGACGAACAGCACCTTGTAGAGCGAGAAGAACACCGGGATCTGGATGACGATGGGCAGGCAGCCGGAGGCCGGATTGACCTTGCTGCGCTTGTAGAGGCCCATCATCTCGGTGTTCAGCTTCTGGCGATCGTCCTTGTAGCGCTCGCGCAGCTTCAGCATCTCGGGCTGCAGCTTCTTCATGGCGCTCATCGACTTGTAGGACTTGTTGGCGAGCGGCAGGAACAGCACTTTGACGATCAGCGTCACCAGCATGATCGCCAGGCCGAAGTTGCCCAGCAGCTTGTAGAAGAAGTCGATGGCGTAGAAGAACGGCTTGGTCAGGAAGTAGAACCAGCCGAAATCGACGGCGCGGTCGAAGAGGGCGATGCCCATGTCCTTTTCATACGCGTCGAGCAGCTTCACTTCCTTGGCGCCGGCGAACAGGTTCGACTTCACTTCGGCGGCGGCGCCGGGCGCGATGGTGGTCGCCGCGCCAAGCCAGTCGGCCTGGTACTTGTCGGCGGTGCCTTCCTTGCCGTGGATCCAGCGGGTGTCGACCGGCTGGGTCTGGTCGGGCACCAGGGCGGCAAGCCAGTATTTGTCGGTGATGCCGAACCAGCCGCCGGTCGTCTTGCGGACGATGGACTTCTGATCGACGACGTCGCTGTAGCTCGGTTCGCGCAACTGGCCGTCGAGCACGCCGACAGGGCCTTCATGCAGGATGAAGTAGCCCGAGGTGGTGGGCGTGCCGGTGCGTGAGATGAGCGCGTAAGGGAACAGCGTCACCGCCGCGGCGCTGCTGTTTTCGACGCGCTGGTTGATCGTGAACATGTAATTGTCGTCGACCGAGATGGTGCGCACGAAGGTGAGGCCCTGGCCGTTGTTCCAGCGCAAAACCACAGGCGAGGTCGACGTCAGGGTCTGTGATTGGCTCTGCCACGGCGTGTCGGGGCCCGGCACCGGCACGCTTTTATCCTGCGGCAGCCAGCCGTACTCGGCGAAGTAGGGATGTTCGGTGCCGGCCGGCGCGAACAGCACGATCTGCGGGCTCGAGTCGTCGACGGTCTCGTGATAGTCGACCAGCGCGAGCTGATCGATGCGGGCGCCGATCAGCGAAATCGAGCCATTGAGGCGCGGCGTCACGATCTTCAGGCGCGGCGACGCGGCCGTCGGCACGGTGGCGCCCGTCGGTGTGGCGCCCGGCGCCCCCGGCAATTGCGGCGTCATGGCGCTGCCGCCGGCGGTGCTTGGCGTCTGCGGCAGGATGGCGGTGCCGGTGGTGGTGCCGGCCGGTGCCGATGGGGCGGTCTTCGCCGTTTCCGCAGCGATCCTGGCCTGCTCGGCCATTTCCTGCTGCTGGCGCTTCTGCGCTTCCTGGCGCGGGCCTTCGAAGAAGAATTGAAAACCGAACATGATCGCGACCGACAGGACGATCGCGACGATCAGGTTACGTTGGTCGTTCATGAACCAATCCGCTCGACTGTAATGGGACGCGCGTCTCGCGCATCACGGGGGGAAGAAACGTTGCGCCAGCCCGGCCATTCGCCCGGCACGGGATCGTCGCCGCCGGCGTGCCACGGATGGCAACGGCCGATGCGCTTGGCCGCCAGCCAGCCGCCGCGCAGCGCGCCGAAGCGGGCGACGGCTTCGTAGCCGTAATGCGAGCAGCTCGGATGGAAGCGGCAGCAGGGGCCGAAGGCCACCGACAGCGTGTATTGATAAGTGCGGATGGCCCCCAGCAGCGCGAGGCGCGCGGCGGACGACATCAGATTCTGCGGCGAGGAGGTGATCACGCGCGCCGGCTCCCGGTTTTGCGCAGTGCCGTCTCGAGGTCTTGCAGCAGGGAGGGGAAGGGGCGGGTCATGGTCTGTTGGCGGCCGATCAGGACATAGTCATACGCGGCGCGGGCTTGCGACGGCAGGACCGCTTCGGCGGCGGCCTTGAGGCGGCGGCGAGCCCGGTTGCGGGCCACGGCATTGCCGACCTTGCGGCTGACGGTGAAGCCGACGCGCAGCCCCTCGGCATGGAGCCCATCGGGCGGCGGAGCATCAGCGGTCGTGACCGGGGAACGGGGGGCGTCGCTGGGGCCAGTGGGGCGAGACATGGCCTGCAAGATCAGGCCGGGAGCCGCCCATTTGCGGCCCTGGCTGGCGACGATCAGGAATTCCCGCCGCCGCTTGAGGCGGTCGAGAACTCCCATGATCTTAGGCGGAGAGACGCTTGCGGCCCTGCTTGCGGCGGTTGGCGAGCACAGCGCGGCCACCGACGGTCGCCATGCGCGCGCGGAAGCCGTGCCGACGCTTGCGGACGAGGACGCTGGGTTGATAGGTGCGCTTCACGGGAAAACTCCCTCAGACGGCTTAAAGGTAAAGGCAGGGCCCGGTGTATAAGGGCTGAACCCTGGGAAGTCAACGCGCTTTGGCCGCTGCAGGGGCCCGGCGATGACTCAGCTGCCTTCCTGAAATATATTATATTTCAATTGGTTAAGAAGAAATTACGGATCCTGGGCCGGATTCGGCGGCGCCGGCGGCGGGAAAGCGGCCGGCGGGACGTTAAAACAGCTCTGGCAAAGCCGGCCGGGAACCCCGACATCAGGCGGGGTTGGCCGCTGCCGGCGGGGACGCTTTCCCCCGTCGAACGGTCGTCCGCTTGGGGATAAACTGAGGCCTATGCCGGATTCTTCCAAATCACTGCCGCCGCCGCATCGCAGCCTGTCGGCGCGCCTGCTCGTCCTGACGATGTTCTTCGTCATGCTGGCCGAAGTGCTGATCTTCGTCCCCTCTGTGGCGCGCTTCCGCTCGACCTATTTCGAGGATCGCATCGCCGCCGCGCATCTCGCCGCCCTCGCGCTCGAGGCAACGCCGGACACTATGCTGAGCCGCGAACTGCAGGACGAACTGCTGCGCCATGTCGGCGCGCACAGCGTGGTTTTGCAGCGCCTCGAATCGAAGGCGCTGATCCTGTCGGACGACGCGCCGCTGCAGATCGACGATATGGTCAATCTGCGGCGTGAGATGTTCTTCGACCGCATCGCTGGTGTGGTCGAGACCTTGATCCAGCCGGGCAACCGCGTGCTGCGCGTGCGCGGCCCGTCGCCGCAGGACATGAAGATGACGGTCGAGCTGGTGATGGACGAGCAGCCGATGCGCGCTGCCATGTGGGATTTCACCGAACGCATCCTGTTCGTTTCGGCCATCGTCTCGCTCGTCACCGCCGTGCTGGTCTATCTCTCGCTTCGTTGGCTCATGGTGCGGCCCATGCGGCGGCTGACCGAAAGCATGATGGCCTTTCGTGAGAACCCGGATGATCCGAGCCGCGTCATCATCCCGAGCAAGCGCAGCGACGAGATCGGCCTCGCCGAGGTCGAGTTGGCGACCTTGCAGCAGCGTCTGCGTGCCGCGCTCGGCCATCGCTCGCGCTTGGCTGCGCTCGGCGAGGCGGTGACCAAGATCAATCACGACTTGCGCAATATTCTCTCCACCGCGCAGCTGATGTCCGACAGGCTCGCCATGAGCAACGATCCGCAGGTCAAGCGCACGGCGCCGATGCTGATGAAGGCGATCGACCGCGCGATCAATCTCTGCGTGCGCACCATGGATTTCGCCAAGCCGCGTCCGGAGATCATCCCGAGCGCTTTTCCGCTGCGCGATCTGGTGAGCGACATCACGACCTGGCTGTCGCCGACGCTCGGCGACAAGACCGAGATCGTCAACAGCGTGCCGGCGGGCTTTACGATCTATGCCGACCGCGACCAGCTGACGCGCGCCTTGAGCAATCTGTTGCGCAATGCCGGCACGGCGGGCGCGACGCGCATCGCCATCGGCGCGCGCGCCGACAAGTCCGGCGAGATGCCGAGCGTGGTGCTCGATGTTGCCGACAACGGTCCCGGCTTGCCCGACAATGTCCGCCAGCATCTGTTCCAGCCGTTCGCCGGCTCGCCGCGCGACGGCAGCACCGGACTCGGCCTCGCCATCGTGCGCGATCTGGCGCGCGCCCATGGCGGCGATATCGCGCTGATCTCCAGCGGCGAGGCCGGCACGGCTTTCCGCTTGACCTTGCCGCAGCCGACCGCGCGCCGCGCCCGCGCCTTGCGCAACGCGTCGTCCAGTCCTCACCCCGCCGAGTAGAGTCCGCCGATGCCGTGGGATCCGTCACAATATCTGAAATTCGCCGCGCCGCGCGAGCGCCCGGCGCTCGATCTCTTGGCCCGCGTGCCGAGCGGCAATCCCGGCCGCGTTTACGACCTCGGCTGCGGCAGCGGCAACACCACGCGGCTGTTGCAGCAACGCTGGCCGCGCGCCCGCATCACCGGCATCGATTCGTCGGCGGAGATGCTCGCCGAGGCGCGCGCCACGCAAGCCGCCGGTCCGACCGTGCGCTATCCGCTCGAATATGTGCAGGCCGATCTCGCCACTTGGATGGCCGGCGATCCGGTCGATCTGATCTATTCCAACGCCGCCTTCCATTGGCTCGGCGGCCATGAGCGGCTGTTCCCGAAGCTGATGCGCTCCTTGATGGCGCATGGCGTGCTCGCGGTGCAGATGCCACGCGGCCACGGCAGCCCGCGCATCGATGCGCTGGTCGAGATCGCGCAAGACTCGCGCTGGAAGGATCGCGTGACGCCGCATCTGTTTCCCGAAGTGGCGCCGCCGGCCGTCTATCACGACTGGCTGGTCAAGGAATCGCGCGGCCTCGACATCTGGGAGACGGAGTATCTCCATGTGCTGAGCGGCGACAACGCGGTGGCCGAATGGTCGTGCGGCTCGGCGCTCGGGCCCGTGCTCGGCGCCTTGAGCGCCGACGAGGCGCAGGATTTCTATGCCGCCTACAGCGAGAAGATGCAGGCCGCCTATCCGCAGCGGGCCGATGGCACGACCCTGCTGCCGTTTCGCCGGATTTTCATCGTGGCCGTTCGATAGTCCATCTTTTCCCCATAGTTTCAATGGCTTGGGGAAATCCATTTTGCGGCGCGGCATAAAGGGCGTAAAACCCGCCCCGCGCGCCCATATCTGGTTCGTGTAACGCTTCGCCAGTTCGTCATCGGCCAACCCGTTTCTCGGCCCACCCGTTTTCGGGAGCTGTTTCATGTCCACCGTCACGTCCGCTCCGGCCAAGCCCGTCACCGTTCCCGAATTGCGCGCGCGCAAGGGCGGCACGCCGATCGTCTGCCTGACCGCCTACACCACGCCGATGGCGCGTCATCTCGATCCCCATGTTGATCTGCTGCTGGTCGGCGATTCGCTCGGCATGGTGGTCTACGGCTTCGACAGCACCTTGCCCGTCACCCTCGACATGATGATCGCCCACGGCGCCGCCGTGGCGCGCGGCGCGAGCCACGCCTGCGTCGTCGTCGATCTGCCCTTCGCCAGCTACCAGGCCTCGCCTGCCGACGCCTACCGCGCCGCCGCGCGCGTCATCGCCGAGACCGGCGCCGACGCCGTGAAGCTCGAAGGCGGTGTCGAGATGGCCGAGACGGTCGCTTTCCTCGCCGCGCGAGATATCCCGGTGCTCGGCCATGTCGGCCTGATGCCGCAATCGGTGCGCGCCGCCGGTGGCTATAAGGTGCGCGGCCGCAGCGAAAAAGATGCCGCGCAAGTTCTGGCAGACGGCCAAGCGATCGCCGCCGCCGGCGCCTTCGGCGTCGTCGTCGAAGGCACCGTCGAGCCGGTGGCGCGCGAGTTGACGCGCCGCATTTCGGTGCCGACTATCGGTATCGGCGCCTCCGCCGCCTGCGACGGCCAAGTGTTGGTTGTCGACGACATGCTCGGCGTCTTCACCGATTTCACGCCGAAATTCGTCAAGCGCTACGCTGATCTCGGCAGCGAGATCGAAAATGCCGTGAAGGCCTACGCGAGCGACGTGCGCAGCCGCGCCTTCCCGGCCGATGAGCATCTGTTCGGCGGCGGCCCTTTACCGAAGTTGCCGCTCAAACTGCCACGCGGCAGCTTGCCGACCGGCAAGTCGCCCAAGCGCGCCTGATTCTTCAAGCCATGGACTCCGCCGCGCCGCTTGCCGGTTCTCTCGCTATTGTCAGAACCGTCGCCGAGTTGCGCGCGCGTGTGCGGATTTGGCGCGCCGGCGGCGAGCGGGTCGGCTTGGTGCCGACCATGGGCGCGCTGCATGACGGCCATTTGAGCTTGGTCGCGCGGGCCCAGGAGGACTGCGACCGCGTCGTCGTCACCCTGTTCGTTAATCCCAAGCAGTTCGGCCCGAACGAGGATTTCGCGCGCTATCCGCGCGACGAGTCCGCCGACGCCGCCAAGCTCGGCGCGGCTGGCGCCGATCTTCTCTACGCGCCCGACGTCGCGATGATGTATGGCGACGGTTTCGCCACCACGGTGACGGTCGTCGGTCTCACCGACGGCATGGAGGGCGCGGTGCGCCCCGGCCATTTTGCCGGCGTCGCCACGGTGGTCGCCAAGCTGCTCAACCAAGCGGGCGCCGACGACGCTTATTTCGGCGAAAAGGATTATCAGCAGCTCGCGGTGATCCGCAGGCTGGCCGACGATCTCGACATCGCCACGCGCATTCATGGCGTGCCGACCGTGCGCGAGGCGGACGGCCTGGCGCTGTCGTCGCGCAACGCCTATCTCACGAACGATCAGCGGAAGATCGCGCCGGCTCTCCAGCGCGGGCTCGCCGCAGCTGCCGCCGCCTTAGCGGGCGGCGCGGCCGTGCAATCGACATTGGACGCGGCGTGCGCCGCGATTCTCAAGGCCGGCTTCGATGCGGTGGATTACGTCGAGCTGCGCGACGCGTATACGCTCGCATCGCTATCTACTTTGACGCGCCCGGCGCGCCTGCTCGCCGCCGCCCGTCTCGGCAAGACGCGGCTGCTCGACAATCTCGCCGTCGATCCGCGCTAGCCCGCCTTCTTCAGCGTGATCGCCCCGAGCTGGGCGACGATCTCCTCGACATGCATCACGTCGGCATATTTGTGATGCAGGTCGAAGAGCGCGACCTTGTGCGACAGCATCGAGCGGTCG